>NZ_JBFAZJ010000003.1:0-448878 GCF_040681715.1 Streptomyces sp. NPDC051582 | reverse complement strand
AGCCGTTCGCGCACGCCAGCACGATGCGCGCGCGGACGGCCAGCCCCTGCGCAGTCGAACGGCGTCTGGCCCAGTTCTCCAGCGTCAGCCGCTCGACCTGCGACAGCACAACAGGTTCCAGCCGGGTATCGCCCATGCTCACAGAACAGCGCGAACCCCCGCTCTGCCGCGGGCGAACACCGCAATCTGAAACAGGGGACGCCTCACGTGGCGACCCACGACCTCAAAACCAGGTCACTAGAAGGCGTCCGGCGCGGGCCCGGGGAGGGTCAGGACGGCCAGCGCCCCACCGCCGGGCGCGCCCCGGAACTCCAGCCGCGCGCCGATCACCTCCGCCTGGCCCACCGCGATGGTCAGCCCCAGCCCGTGGCCCTTGCCCGTGCCCACCCCGGTGGTCCGGAACCGCTGCGGGCCGTGCGCCATCAGGTACTCCGGGAACCCGTCGCCGTGGTCCCGTACGGTCACCACCGGGCCGTCCACCGTCAGCACCACCGGCTCCCGCCCGTGCTTGTCCGCGTTGGCCACCAGGTTCCCCAGCACCCGCTCCAGCCGGCGCCGGTCCGTCTCCACGTGCGCGTCCCGGACGACCACCACCTCGGTCCGGGTGCCGGAGGCCCGCACCACACGCCGCGCGAGGCGCCCCAGCTGGTGCAGGTCCGTCTCCACCACCTCGCGCCCCGAGTCCAGCCGCGAGATCTCCAGCAGGTCCTCGGTCAGTCCGCGCATGGTGCGCACCCGCTCCCGGACCATCTGCGTCGCCCGCCCCTCCGGCAGCAGCTCCGACGCCGCCTGCAGGCCCGTCAGCGGCGTGCGCAGCTCGTGGGCGACGTCCGCCGTGAACCGCTGCTCGCTCAGCAGCTTCGCCTGGAGGGTCCCGGCCATCGTGTCGAGCGCACCGGCCACGGTCGCCACCTCGTCCTGGTGCCGGGAGGGGTCCTTCGTGCGCGGATCGTCCACGCGCGCGTCCAGATCGCCCTGCGTGATCCGCCGGGCCACGCTCGCCGTCTGGTGCAGCCGCCGCGTCACCCGGGTCACCGCGAAGGCGCCCACGAGCAGCGTCCCGCCGATGGCGAGCACGGACGAGCCGATGATGGCGTTGTCCAGGCCGTTGATCGTCCGCGTGCTCTGCGAGTAGTCCACGGCCGCGGCCAGCACCTTGCCGTCCGCCGGGGCCGCCGCCCACATCGTCGGCCGGCCCCGGTACTCGGCCACCATCGTCGCGCGCTGACCGGACAGGGCCAGCGCCCGCAGCTCCGGGGGCAGCCCCGCCGGGTCGATGCCCGTGCCGGGCCGCAGCGCCTCGCCGGCCTCGTAGTCGCGGGACACGTCCTGCAGCCGCTCCAGGGCCTTGTCCCGCGCCGCGGCGACGGTCTGCCGGGTGACCTGCACGTGCACCAGCGCGCCGAGCACGGCCGCGAGCGCGCAGCACATGACGACGATGAACAGACCGGACTTCCAGGTCAGCGTGGCCGTCCACGAGGGCAGCCGGCGCCGCAGCCACCTCACGGGGTCGCCTCGGCGGACGGCCGTGGCGGGCCCGACGGGGAGGGGCTCTGCGGGTGCCTGCCCGGCAGCCGTACGATCTGCTCGCGCGTCGGCAGCATCGTCCGCTGCTTCTCGTCCCAGGACCACGCGGTGATCAGCTCGTAGCCCGGATGGCCGCTCGGCACCCGCAGGACCACGTCCTGACCGGCCAGGTCCACGGTGACGACGGTCTGCGTCGTCGCCATGATCCGGTTGAGGCGTCCGTCCGGGTCCGCCGTGTACGCCCGTACGGACATCATCCGGTCCGGCAGCTCGATGCCGACGACGAGCTCGTCGAGGCCGTTGCCCGTCAGGTCGCGGTAGTACGGGGCCAGCACCGGGCACTTCTCGCGCGGCTGCCCCGCCTGCCCGCACGCCTTGATCGCCGCGACGGTCTCCGGGGGCATCCCGTCCGGGCCGACGTCCGTGTTCGGGTGGGCGGCCAGCTCCGCCTGGACGAGGGCCACCGGGTCGACCTCGTGCACGTTCTGGTTCTTCACGGGCGCCAGCCCCCGCACGTACTCCGCAGGCGCGCCCCCGGGATCGGCGGGCGGTACGGAGGCCCCGCGGTGCGAGGGCCACAGGTGTACGGGGCCGCTCGCGGTCGGGGTCGCGCCGGCGGCCACCAGGCCGCCCGTGTCACCGCAGCCCGAGAGCAGGGCCAGCAGCGGGATCAGCGGGAGGGCGAGCAGGGCACCGCGGGAGCGGGGTCGGAAGCGGGCTCGGAAGGGGGCCCGGGAGGCGGCGACCGGGAAGGACAACGTACGCACGGCCGGTTCGGCCTCCTCTCCACGGGCACGACGCCTCATCACCGGCGCATCTTAACCTTATGCGGAGATATGACCGGTTCGGGCCGATCGTGAGCGGCCCCGCGGTTCAGCTCTCGCTCCGGCCCCGGCGCAGCATGGCGAAGCCGAGCCCGGCCGCGCCCGCGGCCGCGATGCCGCCGCCCGCGGCGAGCAGCAGGACGCCCTCGCCCGGCCCGTCGGCCAGCGTGTCCAGGGTCCCGTCGGCGAGCGTGCGGGCGTGCCCGGCCGAGGCCTGCACGACCCGGCCGTCGCGGACCCCGGTCTTGTACCCGTCGGAGACCGGCGTGGCGGTGTGGCCGGCCGCGGCGTCCGTCTCGCCGACCCAGGAGGAGAGCCGGCCGTCGGGCCGCAGCGCCGCGTGGAGCGGGCCGGACCGGCCGAAGCCGGCCAGGCCGTCGTGGCTGGTCAAGGTGGCCGTCTTCGCGCCTTCGGCGGTCAGGATGTCCGCCTGGAAGCCGCCCGCGGCGACCCGGTAGACATTCGCCCTGGACATGCCGTCCGCGAGGGCGAGGCTCTTGACCAGGGTCCGGGGCGCACCCGCGGAGCGCGCCGCCGAAGCGGCGGGCACCCCCTCGGCGAGGGCGGCCGCGGCGGGCAGCGCGAGGAGGGTTCCGGCGCAGACGGTCACTGCGGCGGCTCGTACGAGAGTGCGGCGGTCGACGGTGCTCACGGGAAGTCCTTCGGTCCGGTCCAGGTGCGACAAACCTAGGAGTCCGCTGTGTCGGGACGGCGATGAACTTGTAACAGGCACCCGGCGGAGTTCCGTAGAAGCTGTTACACGACCGAGAACTCCGCCGGGGGATTGCCGGGAGCCGTGCGGACTGCTCCCATGTACGGCGGGGGGTGAGGTCCATGCGGGGACTCAAGGTGCTGCCGAGCGGCCGCCCCGGCCGCGGCCGGCTCTACGTCAACCTGCCCGACGGCCAGGCCGTGGCCTGGTACGACCGGCAGACCAACCGGATCAGCGTGCTCGCCGACCAGCACCGCGAAGCGGTGGTGGCGGCGTTGCGCCCGTACATCGCGGGCCCGTTCACGATCGGTCCACCGCCGGTGCCCTCACCGGCCGACCTGCGCAGACTCACCCTCCCGCCGGACGAGGACCTGGCCCCGAACCGCCCCGGCGAACTCCTGCTGGGCGAACTGGAACACGGCTCGGCGGGCGCCCGGAGCCGGCACCGGCTCCGCCAGGACCTGACGGCCCAGCAGCGCATGGGCGACCTCCTCGACTCCCTGGAACCGGACGGCTGGCGGGTCCTGCACGGCCTTCCGCTCCCGGGTCTCGGCCGCATCGACCACCTGATCATGGGCCCGGCGGGGATCTTCTGCGTCCGCACGCTTCCCGGGCGCAGGCAGCGCGCGGCCGTCGGGGACCTGCTGCTGACGGTGGGGCGCACCGAGCCGCGCCCGGACCCGCGCTGGATACGCCGGGCGGCCGCGGCGGCCACCCGGGCGCTCGCGGCCCCGGTGCTGCCGGCCCTGGCCCTGGTCGACGCCTCCCGCGTCGAGGTGGCGCCGACGGTCCGTGACATCCGCGTCCTGGAGCCGGCGACGGCCGCGGCGCACCTCGCGTCCGCCCCGGCCACCCTCAAACCCCCGGACGTCGAAGCCCTGTTCACCCAGGCCCGCGACACCCGCACCTGGCTCCCGCCCCTCCCGCACCGGCCCCGCTCGCGGTCGCGGTCGTTCACGGCCCGCAAGCCCGGGAGCGGCCGTTAGGAAGTGTCCCGGGATCGGGCCGGACACCCCCTAGGGGCGCAGCGCGCGGGGGCCCTTGCCGAGGCGGCGGCGCAGCAGGGCCCGCAGGGCGCCCGGGCTCTCGTAGCCGACCCGGCGGGCCACCGCCGCCAGCGGCAGGCCGGTGGTGCGCAGCAGGTGCTCCGCCTGCTCCACCCGCAGGTCCTGCACCAGCCGGATCGGCGGGCAGCCGAGCGTGCGGGCGACCGTGCGCTGGAGGGTGCGTTCGCTGACTCCGAGGTCGCGGGCCGCCCCGGCGATGGACAGCGGCTCGGCGATGCGGGCCCGTACCCACTGCTCGAAGGCGGCCACCAGCGGATCGTGGCGGGCCAGGGCGCTGGGGATGGCGTACGCGGCCTGCGAGGCCCGGTCGTCGACCACGAGGTAGTGCCGCACGAGGTCGGCGAGGGCGGGGCTGCGCATCCCCACGATCGCCAGCGCGAGGTCGAGGTGGCTGAACGCGGCCCCGGCGGTGGTGATCCCGTCCGAGGTGGTGACCATCCGCGTCTCGTCCACGACGACCTCGCGGTAGCGCTCCCGGAAGACGGGCGCGAGCCACCAACTGGTGGTGGCCCGGCGCCCGTCCAGCACCCCCGACTCGGCGAGCAGGAACGTTCCGGTGCACGACGTGGCGAGGGGGGTGCGGCGCTCACGGGCCTCGGCGAGCAGCCGGCGCGCGGTGCGGTGCCCGGCGGAGGACACCGTCTCCACCAGCGCCTCGGGGCGGCGTTCCATGAGGGCGGGTACGACGAGGAGGTCGGCGTCCTCGGCGGTGCGTGCGGGCTCGGTGTCGATCCGGTGGCCCAGGCCGGTGCGGACCGTGCGCCGGACGCCGACGGTACGGATGTCGAAGGCGGGCGGTGGGGCACCCGGCAGCCGGCCGCGCAGGGCATTGGCCGTGTGCAGGACGTCGAGGACGGCCGAAACGCCGGAGTCGAACACCCCGTCGAGGACCAGCACTGCGGTTTTCACCGGCTCACCCTAGCGGGCGGGAACGGAGTACGGGGCTGTCGGAATCGGTGTGCAACGTGCCGGATCCGTCACTCCCGCGGCAGCCGGACCGCGCCTAGGCTCGGATCATGACCACGCCCCGGACCACCCCGTACGCCGGTACCGGCACCGGCACCGCCGCCGCTCCCGCCGCTCCCGCCGCTCCCGCTGCTCCCGCTGCTCCCGCCGACCGCTCCCGCACCCACACCTGGCACTCGCGCCCGGAGCCCACCCCGGAGATCCTGGGCATGAGCGGCCTGGAGATCCTCCGGGCCTGCCTCAAGGGCGATCTCCCCGAGGCGTCGATCATGAGCACGCTGGGCTTCCGGCTGGCGCAGGCCCAGGAGGGCTCCGTCGTCTTCGAGGGGGATCCGGGCGACCACCTCCTCAACCCGATGGGGACGGTGCACGGAGGGTTCCTCGCCACGCTCCTCGACTCGGCGCTCGGCTCGGCCGTGATGACCCGGCTCCCGGCGGGCACCACGTACACGACCGTGCAGCTGGGGGTGCACATGATCCGCCCGGTGCTGGCGCGGACGCCCACGCTGCGGTGCGAGGGCACGGCCCTGCACGTGGGGCGGACCACCGCGACGGCCGAGGCGCGGGTGACCGGCGCCGAGGACGGCAAGCTGTACGCGCACGCCACGACCACCTGCGTGGTCCTGCGGCCCTGACCGGCCCCCGGCGGGCCCTCAGGCCGAAGCCCGCTTGCGCGGGGCCGCCTTCTTCGTCGTGGCGGCCGTCTTCTTTGCCGAGGCCGCCTTCGACGTGGACTTGGCGGTGGACTTGGTCGCCGTCGACTTGGCCGAGCCCGCCTTCGAGGTGGTCGCGGTGGACTTCGCCGCCGTCGACTTGGCCGACGCGGTCCTCTTCGTACCGGCGGCCGTCTTCTTCGCCGCGGACGTGGACTTCTTCCCGCCCACCGCCTTGGGCGCCGCCGCCGCCGTCTTCCGGCGGATCGGGGTGACCTGCGCCTGCTTCGCCTCCTGCTTCGCCTCCCCGCGCGAGGCCTTCGCCGCGTTCACGCTCTTCTCCAGCGCCGCCATCAGGTCGATGACCTTCCCGCCGGCCGGCTCCACCTCGGCCTCCGCCGGAGGCTCGAAGGCGCCCTGCGACTTCGCCGAGATCATCGCCTCCACGGCCTCCCGGTACTCGTCCGTCAGCGAGTCCATCTCCACCTCGCCCAACGTCGCCATCAGCGCGTCCGCCAGGTCCAGCTCGGCCTCCCGCACCGACACCTTCCCCTCCGGAGCCACCCCCTCCGGCACCCGGATCTCGTCCGGCCACAGCAGCCCGTGCATCGCGATCACGTCGTCGACCACCCGCAGCATGCCCAGCCGCTCCCGCCCGCGCAGCGCGTACTTGGCGATCGCGACCTTCCGGCTCCGCTTCAGCGCCTCCCGCAGCAGCGTGTACGGCTTCGCCGCCGTCGGCCCGTTCGCCGCGAGGTAGTACGCGGCGTCCATCTGCAGCGGATCGATCTCGTCCGCCGGTACGAACGACACGATCTCGATCGTCTTCGCCGTGGCGATCGGCAGCTGCGCCAGGTCCTCGTCCGTGATCGGGATGATCGACCCGTCCGCCTCCTCGTACCCCTTGCCGATCTCGGCGGTGGCCACCTCCTCGCCGTCCAGCTCGCACACCTTGCGGTAGCGGATCCGTCCGCCGTCGCTCAGGTGGATCTGGCGAAAGGAGATCGAGTGGCTCTCGGTGGCGTTCACCAGCTTGATCGGAATGCTGACCAAGCCGAAGGAGATCGCCCCGTTCCAGATGGATCGCACGGTTCCTCCCGATTCATGGCAATCTCATCGTATGACGCCGATCACCATGGTGGAGGGGCGTCGCATCCCGCTCTCCAACCTCGACAAGGTCCTGTACCCCGAGACCGGTTTCACCAAGGGCGAGGTGCTGCACTACTACGCCACCGTCGCGCCCTCGCTGCTGGCCCACGTCCACGACCGGCCGGTGTCGTTCCTGCGCTATCCCGACGGCCCGGACGGCCAGCTCTTCTTCACGAAGAACCCCCCGCCCGGCACGCCCGCCTGGGTGAAAACCACCCCCGTGCCCCGCTCCGAGGACCTCTCCGCCGAACAGGTGGTCATCGCGGACCTGCCCTCCCTCATGTGGGCCGCCAACCTCGTCGTCGAGTTCCACACCCCCCAGTGGCCGGCCGGCGCCGCGGCCGTCGCCGACCGGCTGATCATCGACCTCGACCCCGGCGCCCCCGCCACCGCCGTCGAATGCTGCGCCGTCGCGCTGTGGCTGCGCGAGCGCCTGGCCGCCGACGGCCTGGAGGCGTACGCCAAGACCTCCGGCTCCAAGGGCGTGCACCTGGCCGTGGCCCTGGAGCCGACCCCGTCCGACCGGGTGTCGGCGTACGCCAAGGGCCTCGCCCAGGAGGCCGAACGCGCGCTCCCCGACCTCGCCCTGCACCGCATGGCCAAGGCCCTGCGCCCCGGCAAGGTCTTCGTCGACCACAGCCAGAACGCCGCCGCCAAGACCACCGCAGCCCCCTACACGCTGCGCGCGCGGGCCCGGCCCACGGTCTCCGCCCCCGTCTCCTGGGAGGAGGTCGCGGCCTGCCGCACCCCCGCCGACCTGGTCTTCCTCGCCGACGACATCCCGCCGCGGCTGGAGCGCGACGGGGACCTCTTCGCCCCGCTCACCGACCCCGGCCGCGCCCACCGGCTGCCCGCACCCCCCGGGGGCCGGCCGTGATCCGCGTCGCGCTCGCCGCCACCGTACGGACCCTGCCGCGCGGGGACGGCCTGGCGTACGAGCCCAAGTTCGACGGCCACCGCCTCGTCATCGTGCGCACCGCCGAGGACGTGGTGCTCCAGGCGCGATCCGGCCGCATCGTGACCGCGGCCTTCCCCGATCTGGCCGCCGCGGCCCGGCGGTTGCCCGCCGAGACCGTCCTGGACGGCGAGGTGGTGATCTGGCACGGCGGCCGTACGGACTTCGCCCTCGTCCAGCGCCGCGCGGCGGCGGCCTCGGCCGCGCGGGCCGCCGTGCTCGCCCAGAGCCTGCCGGCCTCGTACGCGGCCTTCGACGTGCTCGAACTGGCCGGGCTGGACGTGCGCGGGCGCACCTACGAGCGGCGCCGGGCGCTCCTGGTCGACCTGCTGCTCCCGTTGGGCCCCCCGCTGCAACCGGTCCCGATGACGACCGACCCGGAGCTGGCCGCCACGTGGTACGAGACCCTGCCGGCCAGCGGCATCGAGGGCCTGGTGGTCAAGCGGCTGGACCAGACGTACCCGGCGGGCCGGCGCGGCTGGCAGAAGCTGCGGCACACGGAGGTCCGGGACGCGGCGGTCGTCGGGTACACCGGCACCCCGCGCCGCCCGCTCGCACTGGTCCTCGTCCTGCCGGCCGGGGACGAGACTCCGCTGGTGTCGAGCCCGCTGACGGCGGCCCTGCGGGCGGAGGTGGCGCAGGCCCTGGCGGAGCGCGACGGCCCCGTCCGCCCCCCGGCCGGGGCCACGGTCACCGCGATCGGGCTCGGCGAGGTGCCGTACCGTCCGCTCGACCCGCCGCTGACGGCCGAGGTCCGCCATCCCTCGACGGCCCGGCACCCGCCGCCGGAGGTGCTCCGGCTGCGGACGGAACCGTGAAACCCGCGACCCGCGCCGTGGCGCGGGTCGCGATGGGCGCGGCGGGGACCGCGGGGCAGAGGGTGCGTCAGGCGTTCCCGCTCGGCTTGTAGACCGGCGGCTCACCGTGCGGGGGCTGCTGCGGCCCCGGGTACTGCGGCGGGTTCCGGTACCCGGCCTCCCGCTCGGCCCGGGCCTCCTCCTGATGGCTGTTCGTGGTGGAGCCGAAGTTCCCGTAGCCCTGCATCTCGTGCGGGCGCAGGCCGCCTTCGGGAATCTCCACGCTCTCGCGCTCCTCGCGGACCTCGTGGACCGCGCCGCCGGCCGGCAGGTGGGGCTGGCTCTCGGCGGTCGGCGGCGGGGGCTCCTTGGCCCGGACCCGCTGGCCGAGCCTGAAGGCGCCCAGCAGGAAGCCGACCACGATGATGCCGACGACCAGGAACCACGCGATGCTGCTCAGGGTCTGGTCCAGACTCAACGTCATGTCCATACGCACCATTTTCCCGCATTGATGCCTGTTTCACCCTGGACGCGGGGAGGTCCTCCGATCAGAGGACCGGACGACTACCGCACCGGATCGAGGGCAGGCGCAGCGGCGACCAGCCGGAAGGAGCCCGAAAATGCCCCGCGGATCTTCACCCAAACGGGAACGCCAGTACGAGCACATCAAGGAGAGCGCCGAGGAGCGCGGCGAATCCGAGGAACGTGCCAAGGAGATCGCCGCCCGGACCGTCAACAAGGAACGGGCCCGGGCCGGCGAGTCCGAGACCGCGAGCAAGCTGTCCCTGGAGGACATGTCCTCCGGACGGCGCGGCGGCCTGCACTCCCATTCGGGCGCGCAGGGACCGACGTACGAACAGCTCTACGCGGAAGCCAGGCGCCGCAACATCCACGGCCGCTCCGACATGAACAAGACGCAGCTCAAGCGCGCCCTCGGCGGCAGCTGAGCGGGCCCCGCCGACACCTCCTAGCGCAGCGGTCCGTCCGAATCCCGCAGCGCCCGGACCTCGTACCCACCGAGCACGGCCAGGATTTCCGCGCAGATCGCCAGAGCCGTCTCCGGAGGCGTCCGGGCGCCCAGGTCCAGGCCGATGGGCCCGTGCACCCGCGCCGTCTCCGCCTCGGAGACCCCCGAGGCCAGCAGCCCCTCGCGGCGCCGCGAGGTGGTCTTGCGGGAGCCGAGGGCGCCCACGTACGGGATCCCGAGCGCGAGCGCGCCGCGTACGGTCGGCACGTCGAACTCCGGATCGTGGCTCAGCATGACCAGGCAGGCGGCGTCCCGGCGCGCCTCCAGCAGCTTCTCGGCCTCGGCGACGGAGCCGACGACCCCGGCCCCCCAGCCCAGCAGCAGGGCCTGCGCCTCGATGATCTCGGCGAGCTCGCCGCCCCCGCCGATGACCACGTACGGGGCGGACGGGTACGCCTCCACGAACACCAGACCGCGTTCCCCGTACAGCGCGTCCCGCCCGGGCCGGCGCGTGGCCAGCAGCTCGCCGGCCCGCCGCTCGGCGTCGTCGGTCGGCGCGTCGACGGCCCGTACGACCTCGCTCACCGCGTGTTCGGCCCGCTCGTCGAGCCGGGTCACGAGCGCGACGCCCACGCCCTCGCCGAGCAGCTCCCACCAGGCGGCGGGCACGGCCGACAGCGGCTGGAGCAGGATCTCGGCCCGCCCGCCACAGGTCAGCTTCGCCGCCACGGCCTCGTCCGCCCCGACCGAGACCTCGTACACCCGCGCCGTGGCCCCCGCGGCCACCGCCGCGGCCTCCGCCACCAGCTCGGCGTCGAACACCCCCCGGTACAGGGCCCCGACGCACTCCCCGCGCGCGTCCACGAGCAGGGCCCCCGCCGGGTCCCGCGGCCCGAACCCCTGCTCCGCCACCGGCCGGGCCAGGAACGCGGTCCGCCCCTCGGCCGCCCACTGCCGCGCCGTCTCCACCAGCTCACGCATCGCGCCGCCCCATCCTCATCGTCAGAGCCCGCCCCAAAGCACCAGGTCAGCGGCGCGGGCGAGGCCTCACGGCCAACCTACGCACGCTCCCCACCCCTACCCACCCCCCAAAACCCACAGACCCGGACCCGCCTCCCTCGTACAGACCACCGGACGCGCCGCCGCAGCCGAGTTGCACGCGGGCGCCCGGAGGCGTTGTTTCGAAGTACGGCACAGACGTCGGGGACGACCCTTGGGGATGACCCGCAATGCTCTTCACGGACCGCGACGAAGCAGGCCGACGACTCGGCACGGAGCTGGCGAGGTACGGGGCGGACCGCCCCGTGGTGCTGGGGCTGCCGCGCGGCGGGGTCCCGGTGGCCTTCCACGTGGCCCACGCCCTCGGCGCCCCGCTCGACGTGATCGTCGTCCGCAAGCTGGGGGTCCCGTACCAGCCCGAGCTGGCGTTCGGCGCGATCGGTGAGGGCGGGGTACGCGTGATCAGCGAGGACATCGTCCGGCGCGGGCGGCTCACCCCGCGCGACATCGCCGCCGTGGAGGAGGCGGAGCAGGCGGAGCTGACCCGCCGGGCCACCCGCTACCGCGCGGGCCGGCCGCAGGAGGATCTGCACGGCCGGACGGTGATCGTGGTGGACGACGGCATCGCCACCGGCGCCACCGCTGCCGCCGCCTGCCAGGTGGTACGGGCGCAGGGCGCGGCCCGGATCGTCATGGCGGCCCCGGTGGCCCCGCCGGACGCGCTGGCCCGGGTGGGCGCGGTGGCGGACGAGGTGGTCTGCCTGGGCTCGCCGCCGGGGTTCTCCTCGGTCGGCCAGTGGTACCGGGACTTCTCACAGACCCCGGACGAGGAGGTCGTCTCCCTGCTCGCCCAGTCGCCGAGGCGGCCGGCCCCGGCGGAGCAGTCCGGGGTGGAGGTGGCGGTCGAGGCGCCGGGTCTGCACCTGCCCGGCGAACTCACCCTCCCGCCGGGTGCGGGCGCGGTGGTCGTGTTCGCGCACGGCTCGGGCAGCAGCCGGCGCAGCCCCCGCAACCGCCGGGTGGCGGCAGACCTGAACCGGGCCGGTCTGGGCACGCTGCTGTTCGACCTGCTCACCCCGCCCGAGGAGGCCGACCGCTCGAACGTCTTCGACATCGACGTCCTGGCCGCCCGCCTCGCGGCCGCCACGGCCTGGCTCGGCACCCGGACCCCGGTCCCGCCGGCCTACTTCGGGGCCTCCACGGGGGCGGCTGCCGCCCTGGCGGCCGCGGCCGACCCGGACTCGCCGGTCTACGCGGTGGTCTCCCGCGGCGGCCGCCCGGACCTGGCCGGATCCCGCCTCGCCGGGGTCCGCGCGCCCACGCTCCTGATCGTCGGATCGGAGGACCGCCAGGTCCTCGCCCTCAACCGCGAGGCCCGGGACCGGCTGCGCTGCGAGAGCCGCCTGGAGGTCGTGCCGGGCGCCACCCACCTCTTCGAGGAGCCCGGAGCCCTGCGCCGGGTGTCCGCCCTCGCCGAGCACTGGTTCACCACCCACCGCCCGCGCCCCGGGGGCCCGCGAGCGCAGGGGTGAACCCGGGCCTCAGACCAGCCAGCCCGCGTCGCGGGCGATGCGGATCGCGTCCACGCGGTTGCGGGCCTTCAGCTTCATCACCACGGTGGTCAGGTAGTTCCGCACCGTCCCGGTGGACAGGTGGAGCTCGCCGGCGATCTCGGCGGCCTCCGAGCCCTGCGCCGCCATCCGCAGCACCTCGGTCTCGCGGTCGGTCAGCGGGCTCTCCAGCCCGTTCCACGCGGCGACGGCCAGCTTGGAGTCGATGACCCGGTGCCCGGCGACCACCCGGCGGATGGCGCTGGCCAGTTCCTTCGGAGAGTCGTCCTTGAGGAGGTAGCCGGAGACCTGGGCCGCCAGGGCCCGGCGCAGCGTCCCGGGGCGGCCGAGGCTGGTGAGCATCAGCGTCCGGCACTCCGGCAGGTGTTCGTGGATCTGCATGGCCGCGCTCAGCCCGTCGAGCCCGGGGAGGTCGATGTCGATGATCGCGATGTCCGGCCGGACGCCGAGGGCGGCGGCCAGGATCTCGTCCCCGCGCGACAACTCGCTGACGACCTCCAGGTCGTCCTCCAGGTCCAGCAGGGCGACGAGCGCGCCGCGCACCATGTGCATGTCCTCGGCCAGCAGGATTCTGATCACCGTGACGAGCCCCCCGTCCGCGCGGTCGATCTTGTACTTGTGATCATAGCAACCAGTTTGTTCCGGCGGCCGGTTCACGGCTGCCGCGGACGCTCACGTCAGGCGACGAGCCACGAGCGCCCGCCCTCCGCCGCCTCGTCGGACTCTTCGAGATCGGACTCTTCGAGATCGGGGTCGACGTCCCCGTGTGCCGGAACCCGTGCCATCAGCCGGAACAGGCTGCCGGGGCCCCGCTCGACCGTCAGCTCCCCGCCCACCGCCCGCAGCCGCAGCCCCAGGTTCCCGAGGCCGCTGCCGCTGTGCGGCGAGGTGTCGCGGTAGCCCTCGGTGACCCCGTCGTTGGTGACCGACAGCGTCATGAGACCGTCCTCCTCGACGGCGGTGATCTCGCAGTGCACCGCCCTGCTGTGGCGCAGCACGTTGGTGACGGCCTCCCGCAGGACGGTGGCGAGCACCGTGTCCACGGGCGAACTGACCTCTCCCATGCGGATGTCGGTCACCGCGTCGACCTCGGCTGCGCCCAGCACCGACTTGGCCGAGGCGATCTCCTCCTCCAGCGACATGTCCCGGTACCCGCTCGCCACCCGCCGTACGTCCGCCAGTGACTGGCGGGAGATGGCCAGCACGTCCTCGATCTCGTCCATGGCCCGGGCCGGATGGGCCGGGATCAGGCGGTGGATGAGCTCGCCCTTGAGCTGGATCGCCGAGAGGCTGTACCCCAGCAGGTCGTGCAGGTCCCGCGCGAAGCGCAGCCGTTCGCGGGTGACCGCGGCGCGGGTGAGTTCGCCGCGGCTCTCGTGCAGGACGCGGACCAGCTCCGACAGCCGGGTCAGGCCGAAGGTGACCAGCCCGGTCAGCAGGGTGGTCTGCGCCAGGTAGACGCTGTCGACGGCGGGGCGCCCCTCCAGGAGCGGCGGCACCAGCATGCTGACGCCCACGAACCCGTACAGGATCCAGCCCGGGCGCGGGGGCAGGAGCAGCAGGAGGGAGCCGGCGAGGAAGCCGGCCATGGCGCCCCACTGCGACTTCAGGGCGATGAGCGGCAGGTAGGTGAAGGCGGCCTGCGCGCCGAGGGTCAGCGCCCGGTGGCGGGTCGGCACGCGCTGCGTGCTCGTCCGCGAGTGCAGGAGCTGGAGGGCGAAGACCGCGCCCAGGCAGCCGAAGGCGGCGGCCAGGGCGAACCCTTCGACTCCGGCGCTGAGGATGTTCAGGGCGGTGATGCCCACGTAGCAGAGGAGTGCGGCGATGAGGATGACCTGCGCCATCCGCGGTGCGGGTAAGTCCCGGCTCCGTCGCAGAATGCCCTCGACCAGGACCGCCTCCGACGGTCCTTCCGAGGACTTGAGGCGGCCAGGCATGTCAATCCCCCTTAAGCGTTCCTCTGTTACACGCCAGGTGTGAGCATAGGGGAGGGGCGTGAACCGGGGGCGGGAATCGATCGCTCATACGAACAGCGGGACCGGGTTGAGCTGGTCGTACGGCGTGGGTTCGGCCAGCCGGCCGAGGCGCACGGGGACGTCGAAGAGGCGGCCGGAGCCGTACCTCGCCCAGAAATGGCGCAGTCCCGGTACGACCACTTTCGTCACGGGAAGTCCGAGGTCAGGTCGGCTCTGGTCGAGTACGAGAAGGTCCAGTCCTTTGCTCCGGACCAGCTCGGTGATCGTGTGCACGTCGTCGAGCAGATCGGCGCCCGCGACCGTGGGCCAGTGGTCCGGCGCACGGGTCTGCGCCATCGGATCGGCCGCCAGATATGGCTGGTTGGCGATGGTGGCCCCGCGCCACCACGACACGGGCTCCGGGTCGGTGATCCGGTATCCGCCGTCGCCGCGCGCTTCGCCGACGGCGGGCAGCAGCTGCCCCAGCTCCGACAGGGCCCGGCACAGCGCCACCCGGGGGTCGAAGTGCGCGCCGAAGCCGAAGAGCACGTCCTCGGCGGGCTTGTCGGTACGCCGCGACAGCGCCGCGATCACCGGGATCCCCAGGTCGGAGGTGAGGTCGAGCGCCCACACCTCCCGGTTCATCCGGCGCAGCCCGTGGCGCGTCCGCTCGACCCACTCGTCCTCGAAGGAGCCCAGGTCCACCCCGGGCTGACGGGTGCGGTTGTACCACCACAGGGCGACCGCGTCCCGCTCCACCAGTTCCAGGAAGCCCTGGACCAGCGCGTCCTCGGGGCTGCTGCCCGCGGCGTTGCCGTTGGAGTCGGCCCACGGCTCGCCGGCCGCGAGGTTCCCGGAGCCGTCCGCCCCCCGCCCGAAGTACAGCATCGAGGTGGGGAGCAGCCGCTGGACCCCGCCGGTCAGCGACCACACGGGGGTCCAGTCGGTCGGCCGGGTCTCGTCGAACGGCGCCGGAACGTGGTGGAAGCGGGAGTGCCGCGCGTTCCACAGCTCCCGCTCGGCGAACTGGCGGGCGCTGTACAGCTGGCAGTCGTTGGGGTGCACGGCCGCAGCGCCCAGGCCGCGCAGGGAGTCGCGGACCACCGGCTCGTCGCCGTGCCGCGTACCGCTGTAGCGCTCGACCGCCTCGCACAGCGCGCTCGTACGGGCTTCCTCGGCGGTACGGCCCTTTCCGCCGCTGAGCGCGCGCAGGCCCGAGCTGAGGCCGGCGAAGGACGCCGACTCCATCGCGAGGTTGTGCCCGGAGGTGTACGCGTGGACGAAGTCCGGGGCGCCCGGGGCCTGCCGGATCTCCTTGACCACCCCGGTCACCGGGTCCACCAGGTGTCCGTACCTGCGCAGCATCTGCGCCGGGGTCAGGGCGCGGTCCCCGCCCCCGGTCGCCGCGGCCTTGGGCCGCGACACGGGGACGAAGGGGGCGCCGGCCCGGCGGGCCACCAGACCGGGGTCCCCGCAGGCCGCGCACTGCGGGAGCCGGGCCACCGGGTGGCCGGCGGTGCTCAGGCGCAGGGTGTCGAAGGTGCGGATGTGGGCCTGCTCGGGATGGCGCAGCCCGGCCAGCCACTTGGCGGCCTCCAGGACGGCGAGGTTGACGGCGAGCGCCGTTCCGGCCGCCAGCCCGGCGGCCGGCCGCGGTACGGGGCCGTCGAGGCCGAGCGCGCGCCGTACGGGCACCTCGGAGTGGCGGTGGCCGCGCAGCCGGACGGCCAGGCAGTGCCAGCAGGGGCCGGAGCCGGGCCGGAAGAACGGGCCCACCCAGGGGTCCGTTCCGCACACCTTGGCCGGCACCCAGGGCCGGCCGCTGCCGCGCTGGCGGGCGTCCACGGCGGCCAGCCCGGGGGAGAGGTAGTCCTCGCACAGGACGAGGACCAGGTCGGCGGCGCCGGGGTCCGCGACGACCGCGATCCCCGACTCCCGGCAGGCCTCGGCCACCGGTCCCGGATCCACTCCGGGCAGCGCCTCGACGGCGACGGCGGCCCGGGCCAGCCCGGCGGCGGCCACTCCGCCGTCGAGTCCGGCCAGATCCCAGTACGCCTCGGCCTCGGCCGCCGCCGCCGGGGTGGTGGAGCGGATCAACCCGGCGTCGGCCAGGGAGAGGAGGGCGGCCTCGGCATCCTCGGCGCCCAGGATCCGCGCGGCCTCCTCCCGGACGGCCGCCGCGGTCCGGGTCCCGTCGAGCAGCGGGACGAGGACCTCCGCGCCGCTCCCGCCCAGGGCGGTCACCCCGCGCCGGGACACCAGGTAGGCGGCGTCGCCGGGGACGACGGTGGGCCGCAGGTGGGACTTGAAGCCCACCAGCGCCTCGGCGGCGGCCGGCGGAACCGAAAGCGGCCCGGCCGGCCGCTCGCGCTCGGCAGCGCTCATGCTCCCAGCCGTCCGGCGATCGGCGCCGCCGGGCCCGCGACCTGCGTCTGGCTGCAGACGGAGAACAGGGCGTACGCGGTGTCCGGCAGGGCGTCGAGGTTCTCGATCACCAGGCCCGGACGTGCGGAGCGGACGGGTATCGGTGCGGATCCGGTGCTGGGGCTGATACGGGCGTTGGCCGAAAAGCTGGTCATGGCGGTGGAGTTCCCTCTGCGTCGTCGTGGCGCGGGTCGGTCCGTTCACTGACGATTCTGCGAGGATCCGGTGATCGCGGGACAGTGCCCCGATCACCAGCGCAAGGTGAAGTTTTCACATGGCGCGGCGCCGCCGGCGGACCCGAAGGCTCAGACCCGCCAGCGGACGGGAAGCTTCCGCGGGCCGCGGATGAGCAGACCCGTGCGCCACACGAGGTCGCGGGGGTCGGCGTCCAGGAAGAGGTCCGGGCAGCGCGCGAGGAGCGCGGTGACGGCCGTGCGGGCCTGGAGGCGGGCCAGCGGTGCGCCCAGGCAGTAGTGGATGCCGTGGCCGAAGGCGAGGTGCCCGCCCGCGGACCGGCGGATGTCGAAGCGGTCCGGGTCGGGGAACCGCGCGGGGTCCCGGTCGGCGTCGGCGAGCGCGACCAGCACCAGTTCACCACCGCCGGGGATCGTGGTGCCCGCGATCTCCACGGGCCCGGTGGTGAACCGGTACGTGGTGGTCTCGACCGGCCCCTCGTACCGCAGCATCTCCTCCACGGCGTTGTCGATGAGCGAGGGGTCGGCGCGCAGCGCGGCGAGCTGGCCGGGGTGGCGCAGCAGCGCGAGGACGCCCGTGGAGATCAGCTGGACGGTGGTCTCGAAGCCCGTGACGAGCAGGAGCCAGGCCATGCCGATGAGTTCGTCGGGGGAGAGCCGGGCGCCGTCCCCGTCGGTGGCGCGGATGAGGGCGCTCATCAGATCGGCCCGGGGCCGCTCGCGCATCTCGTCCACCATGGCGGCGAGGTAGCGGGTCATCGCCGCCGTGGCCGCCGTCCTGGTGGCGTGGTCCGGGCTGCTCAGGGCCTGTTCGGCCCAGTCGCGGAAGGCGGCGCGGTCGAGGGAGGGAACGCCGAGGAGTTCGCAGATGATGCCCATGGCCAGCGGGAACGCGAGGGCCTCGACGAGGTCCGCCGACCCGGCGGGCCGGGCCAGCATGGCGTCGAGGAGCTCGCCGGTGAGGGCCCGCACCCTCGGGGCGAGCGCCTCGACGCGGCGCGGGGTGAACTCCTTGACCACCAGCCCCCGCAGCCGCGTGTGGTCGGGCGGGTTCGAGCTCAGCAGGTTCTCGCCCGCGGAGAGCCGCGCGAGCGGCAGCGAGGGCGAGGCGTCCCGCCAGGACTTGGACAGCGAGGGCTCGGTGAGCGCGGTGCGGCAGGCCTCGTAGCCGACCACGAGCCAGCCCTGCGCACCCTCCGGCACCCGGACGCGGTGCACCGGGCCGCGGGCGCGCAGCGCCGCGTACACCGGGTGCGGGTTCCTGGTGAATTCCTCGCCGAGCGCCCCGAAGTCCGCGGCGATGTCCGTTCCCACGGATCGACCCTCCTGCCGTAGTGCCGTAGTGCCGTAGTGCCGTTCCCGTGCCGGCGTCCCGCCTCAGTGCGCGCGGACGTTCCGCTGCTCGAACACCTCCCTGGCCACGCCGATCGCGTTCAGCACCCGCGGGAATCCGGCGTACGGCACCACGTGGATCAGCGTCTCCACGACCTGAGCCGGGCTCAGGCCGACGTTCAGGGCGGCCCCGATGTGCACGCGCAGCTGGGGAGCGGTGTCGCCGAAGGCCGTCAGGGCGGCGACCGTGACGAGCTGGCGGCGCCGCGGCGACAGCCACGGCCGGTGGTAGACGTCGCCGAAGGTGAACTCGACGATGAACCGGCCGAGGTCCGGGGCGATGTCCCCCAGCGACTCGATGACCTCCAGTCCGTGGTGCCCGTCGATCTCCACCAGCTTCTCGGTCCCGCGCAGGTAGCGGTCGCGCGCGTCCTTCATGACCGGAGGGTCGAAGGTGACGCCCCGGTCGGCGAAGACCTTCCTCGCGACGCCGACCGCGTTGAGCGCCCGCGGGAACCCCGTGAACGGGACGATGTGGATCAGGGCCTCGATGACCTCCTGCGGCCGCACGCCGACGTGCAGTGCCGCGTCGATGTGGAACTCCAGCTGCGGGGCGCAGTCCCCCTGGGCCGCGAGCGCAGCGACCGTGGACAGCTCCCGCTCGCGCAGATCGAGTCCCGCGCGGGAGTAGACGTCCCCGTACGCGAACTCGACGACGAAGCGGCCGAGGTCCGGGGCGATGTCCCGCAGGGACTCGATCACGGCCGCCCCGCGGTCGCCCGAGGTCTCGTGCAGGACGGCCAGCCCGCGCTCGTAGCGCGAGCCGTGGCCGGAGGTGGCCGCGGCCGCCACCGGTGCGGGACCCAGCAGGCCCTCGGCCAGGCCGATGCCGACGAGGGCGCCCCCGGTGAGGGTGGCGCGGCGGGTCATCTCGGCGGTGCTGCGTGCGTCGTTCATGGTGTCTCGTCTCCATCCATCGATGCGAACGGCACCGTGCCGATCGCGATGACGTTGCCCTCGCTGACGTAGCCGTCCGGGTCGCGCAGCGGGCCGGCCGGATCGTCGGGGTCGAGGAAGGGGCCCCAGTTCCCCGGAACCCCCTCGTCCCTCGCCTGCCGGGCGAAGCGCGCGCACGCGTTTCCGTAGAACCGCAGGGCGGCCGGGGTGAGCGGAGCGTGGTGCTCCATGAGGACCGTGCGCTGCCGTACGGCCGTGAGACCGGCCGCCCGCAGCCATCGGTACAGGTCACGGCCGCGGAGCAGTTGGCGGGCGTAACCGGGGACGGCGGCGGACGCCCGGAGGAAATCGGTGATCAGGAACGGGTCCGCCGGGCGGACCGTGCTCAGCGAACCGTCCACGTCCTTGACCGCGACGAGCCCGCCGGGCCGGGTGACCCGGCGCAGCTCCGCCAGCGCTCCCGCCAGCTCCGCGTCGTCCAGGTACTGCGTCGTGTTCGCGCACCAGACGGCGTCGAACATGCCGTCCGCGTACGGCAGGTCGAGCAGGCCGGCCCGCCGCACCACCAGCGGCGGGGCGTCCGGCCGGTCCCGCAGCCGCCCGGCGGCGCGCTCCACGTTCTCCGCGGCCAGGTCGACGGCCGAGATCCGGCCCGAGGGGCCGACGAGTTCGGCGATCCGGGGCAGGAACGCGCCGCTGCCGCAGCCCGCGTCCAGTACGTGCCAGCCGGGCTGGATGCCGACCCCGTCCAGCGCGTCCAGGTAGTGGTCGGCGCAGGCCTCGAAGTGCGGGTCGACGATCTCCTCGTGGGTGAACGGCAGTCCGGTGGAGGTCGTGTACCCCCACCCCGCGTGGCCGGCCGTCAGCATGCCGCCGCCTCCGCCCCTGCCCGTACGGCGGCCTCAGCGGCCGTGGCCGGCGCCTGCGCGAGCAGGTCCGAGAGGATCTCCGCCGTCGCCTCCGGTGCCTCCAGGGGAGCGAGGTGGCCGACTCCGGGAAGGACGATCAGCCGGCCGCGCTTCAGCGCTTTGGCCGTCGCGCAGGCCTCGTCGAGGGAGACGAGCCCGTCCTCGGCACCGATGACCACCACCGCGGGGACCTCCGCCGCCCGCAGGGCGGCCGTGGAGTCCGTACGGGCCGCGATGGCCCGCTGCGCCCAGGCGACCGAGCGCGGCCGGGCCGCCAGCGCCAGGTCGGTGACCCGTGCGGGCAGGTGCGGCCGCCGGGCCCTCGTGGTGGCGCCCAGCAGGGAGGGGGTGGTCGCGGCGACGAGAGCGGGGCGCGCCGAGTCGTCGAGGACCGCCTCGGCGAAGCGCAGGCGCCCTGCGGCCGCCTCCGCGCCGTCGGCCGTACTCCTGGCCGCCAGCAGGGCCAGCGCGCGGACGCGGTCCGGGTGGCGGCGCAGGAAGGCCATCGCCACGTAGCCGCCCATGGAGCAGCCGGCGAGGGCGACTTCGCCGGCGCCCCGCCGGTCGAGCTCGCGGGCCAGGCCGTCGGCCACGAGGTCGAGCGAGGGCGAGCCCTGGGGGAGCGGCGCGGAACCGAAACCGCACAGGTCGGGGGCGAGGACCTGCCGCCCCCGGGCGCGCAGGGCCCCGGCCGTCCCCTCCCACATGGAGGAGTCGAGGGGCAGGGCGTGCAGCAGGACCACGGGCAGGCTCATCGCAGCGCCGCCCGCTGCGCGTCCGCGACGAACCGCCGTACGTGCTCGGCCGGTTCGGTGTCCCGCAGCCAGGCGAAGGCGACCGGGGAAGGCGGCAGGTCGTGCACCGGGACGACCCTGATGTCCGGCGGGACCACCGCGTCCAGGGACCGGAAGGAGAGGTGGATCGCGTACGTGCTCCGCAGCAGCTCCGCCATCGCGCTCAGCGTGGTCATGGCGTGGATCCGGCGGATCGGCCGGCCCAGCGGGGTCCGGGGCGGCACCACCAGGTTCCAGACGCGCGCCGGGAAGGTCCCGGGGCACCGGAAGCCCCCGTACTCCGCGACCTCCTCGACCGACACCGAGGCGCGCCCGGCCAGCGGGTGGTGGGCCCCGACGAGGACGGCCCGCCCGTCGAAGCCGACCGGGCGGCTCACGGCCAGGTCCGGCTCCAGCGGGTCGTACTTGACGATCATGATGTCCGCGGCCTTGGCCCGCAGCGGGGCGAACGGCTCGGTGACCTCGTACGGGACGTACTCCACGGACTCCGGGGCGTGGCCGGCGGCCGCGACGAGGCGGGAGGCCAGGTGCGTGGACCCGTGGACGCCCAGGCGGACGGGGCGCGTGGCGGTGGCGGTGGTGAGGGGGGCGGTGGTGAGGGTGGGGGCGGGGGCGGGCATTTCAGACCTCCGTGGTCAGTCCGGCACAGGCCTGGAGTTCCTCCGGGCGGTGGACATCGGTGTCGACGCGCAACATGGCGAGGCGGGCGCCCAGGCCGGTCAGACGCGGTACGAACCGCAGCGTCAAGCGGTCCCCGGGGCCGATCAGCCCGTCCAGGACGGCCTCCGCGAGCAGGTGGTTGAGGTGCACGAGCGCCCCGGTGACCGACACCCTGGCGGTGGCGACGTACAGCTCGCGGCGCACCGGCGTACGCGTGCCCGGGCAGCCGGGCACGGTCACGGTGGCCGACCGCTGCGCGGTCAGCTCGTGCGCGGCCTCGAAGGCCTTGAGCAGCCGGCGCAGCGTGGCCGTCCGCGCGCCGGGCGCGGGCCCCGCCCAGGCCACCGAGGCGTCGCCCGCGATGTGGTCGAAGGCGAACCGCTCGCGCAGGTTGGACGGGCTGCCGGCCAGGTAGACGGTACGGGTGAACGAGCGCCGCCACGCCTCCCGTTGGCCGGGGCCGAGCCCGAGGGCGAAGGCACAGGTCTCGCGCACCCACCCGGGCAGGTCGAGCCGGCCGATGACGACCACGGCCAGCACCTCGTCGGCCGGGGCGGTACGGGCGCCGTGGAGCCCGGCCCGGACGGCGCGCAGCGCCTGCGCACTGGAGAGGTCGAGCCCGTCGGCGAGCTCCGGCCGGGCGGAGCGGACGCGGTCGGCGGCCGACTTGAGCAGGGCCGCGGAGGACAGGGGGAAGGCACTCACAGGAACACCGCCGACAGGAGTTCGGGATCGGGAGCGGGGCGGCCCTTGCCGAGGAGGGAGCAGGCCAGCCGGTAGGGGTCGACGTACGCATGGCCGCGCCGGTGCCGCTCCAGCGCCTCGGGCAGATCGCCCGCGGCGGTCGCGGACCCGGAGCGCATGAGCAGCCGGGCGGCCACGTTCAGGCAGTGGCGCAGGAGGTCGTGGCGGAAGGACTGCTGCTGGCCCGGGCCGAGGGTCGCGATGAAGTACAGCCGCATGCCGAGCCGCAGCGCGTCGTCGCCGTGGCCGTCCGCGCCCTCGCAGACCTCGGCCGAGGCCCGCAGCAGCGCGCCGGCCGTGTGGCCGCGCCAGCCTCCGTGCCGGGCCGAGGTGATCTTGCCCTCGATGGGCACCCGGCCGATGGGCACCCGGCACACCGGCGGCCCGAGGCTGGTCAGAACCCGGTGCAGCAGCCGGTAGTCCGCGTCGAGTTCGCGGTCGTACAGCAGCACCACCTCGTCGTACCAGGGCACCAGCGGCAGCAGCTCGCGCAGGGCGCAGGCCAGGTAGTTGGGGCGGCCGTCGGCCGTGACGATGCGGCGCAGCGGCATTCCGTGGCGGGTCAGGTCCAGGTAGACGGGGCCCCCGCAGTGCCGCTGGTCGAGGACCATGCCCGCGGCGGCGAGCCGTTCGAGCATCTCCTCCAGTGCGAGCCCGGGCGGCTGGTGTTCGCGCAGGCCGGGATCGTGCATGCCGAGCCGTTCGTAGTGCCCGGCCCACAGCCGCAGCATCCGCTCGCTCGCCGGATGCACCCAGCCGTCGTGCTCGACGGCGTCCCGGTAGGGGCGCAGGACGCCGGCGCCCTGGCGCGGCTCCTCGGAGCGGTGGCGGACGTACAGCTCGCCGATCTCCTCCTCGGAGAGCTGCGCGTAGTCCGTCTCGCCGTGCGTGCGGTCGAGGTACTCCCAGAAGCCGACGGTCTGTTCGGTGACGTGGTAGGTGGTGTGGCTGTAGCGGTAGTCCACCGCGGCGAGCGGGGCGGTGGCCCGGAACATCACGTCCGTCCACAGCAGGCCCTTGAGGTGGCTGGGGGTCAGCGGTTTGGTGGGGGTGACCGTGACCGGTGCCAGGAGGACGTTCTTGCGGGTCGGCACGTTCATCCTTCCTTCCGGTCCGGGGCGTGGGCGGCGATCGCCCGACGGAGTGCGGCGTACGAGGGCGGGCGGGGGCCGCCGGGCACGGGGGTGTCCGGCGCGGTGTCCGACGAGGTGTCCGGCGAGGCCGCCCGTACGCGGGCCAGGAACCCCGGTTCGGCGAAGACCTCGCAGGGGGTGGCGAGGCTCGCCCCGATCCGGGTGATCCCCCGCCATACGGCGCGGTCGGTGGCCGCCGTCGCGAGCGCGGCGGTCCGGAGCGGGCCGGACACCGGCGGTGGGGGCGGGCCGGACCCGGGCACCGGCGGCGCCCCGGCGGCCGCCCGCCACCGTTCGGTCCGTGACCGGGAGTCGTGGACCCCCAGCTCGTACCAGGGGCGCAGCAGGCGGTCGGCGAGGTCCGCGGCCGCCAGGCCCAACCGCTCGTCCGGCGCGCCGTGTTCGCCGATCAGGTCCGCGAGCCGGAAGGCGTGCGCGAGGGCGAGGGACAGACCGCGGCCGAACATCGGATCGGTGACGCAGGCCGCGTCCCCGGCCCGCAGCAGCCCGGCCACCGGACGCTGCCCGCCGGGCCCGGCGCCGCGCAGGACGTTCGCCGGCATGGCGACGGCCCGGACCGGGCCGAGCGGCTGCGCGGCGCCCCCGTCGACCCAGGGGGCCAGGTACGGGGAGAGGCGGCAGGCGGCGGTGAAGGCGGCGGGCGTGCGCAGGGCGGCCATGGCGCGGTCGCCGGGCAGGGCGCCGAAGGTGATGGCGAAGGTCTCGTTGTCCGCCGGGTGCAGCACGGCGGAGTAGTGGTCCCAGATTCCGCCGGCCGCGTTGGCACGGTTGAGCGGGCCCGGAGGCGGCCCGTAGGGGTCGCGCAGCCGGTAGAAGCGGCCGAAGGCGTGCAGCCGGCTGGGGCCGGTCGGATCGGCCGCCGCCGGTACGCCCGCCGCGGCCAGCCAGGACCGGGACGCCGCCCGGCGGCCGGAGGCGTCCACCACCAGTGCGGCGGGGATCCGCCCGCCCCCGTCCGTGACGACGCCCGTCACGCGCACGCCCGCCCCGCGCAGGCCCGTCGGAGCGGTCAGCACGCCCGCGACCGTGGTGCGGTGGCTGACCGTCACGGAGGGCAGGGCCGAGGCGGCCCGGTGCAGTACGAGGTCCAGGACGGACCGGCGGACGAGCAGCGTGACGAGGTCCTCGTCGCCCGGCTCCGCGGGACCCGGCGGCGCCGCGGCGGTGAGGTCGGCGAGCCGGGCCCCCTCCGCCAGCGCCGCGTCGAGCACGGCCGGTGCGTGGGTGCGCAGCGTGCGGACGCCGAGCGCGTTCAGGATGTGGTCGTGGCCGGCCTGGGGCACGCCCGGCCGCTCCCACAGCTCGGCGCTCTTGACGAGGGGCCCCTGCGGCGGCGGTCCGCTCCGCTCCAGGACCCGCACCCGGTGGCCGCGCGCGCCGAGCGCCAGGGCCAGGGCGAGGCCGGCGGTGCCGCCTCCCGCGATCACGGTGCTCGCCATGGTCAGCGACGCCGGCCGTGCACGAAGAACACCCGCCGCACGTCCTTCACCCCGCGCGGCGGCACCGGGTCCGGCCACCGCCCGAAGTCGGCGCCCGGCTCGCCCGGCTGGACGGCCCGCACGTCGAACCCGTACCGCTCGAACAGCGCTTCCGGCTCGTCGGTGCCGAACACCCACGGGCACCCCCAGCCCGCGAACACGTCCAGCAGACCGCGCATGTGGGGCAGGGTCAGGGCGGCGCTGTTGACGATGTCGGCGGCGATCCGGCTGCCGGGCGCGCAGATGGCGGCGACCCGCTCCAGCATCCGGTGCGCGTCGGCCTCGGGGACGTAGTAGAGCAGCCCCTCCAGCAGCCACGCCGAGGGAACGGCGGGGTCGTAGCCGGACGCGACGAGGCGTTCCTCCCAGTCGTCGGCGGTGAGGTCGACGGCGACCGTACGGTGGTCGACCCGGGGCTCCGCCGCCCCCAGCCGCTCGGCCTTGAAGTCGAGCACCGCGGGGCGGTCGACCTCGAAGTACCGGATGTGCCCGGGCCACGGGAGCCGGTAGGCGCGCGAGTCCATGCCGGCCGGGGCCAGCACGAGCTGGGTCGTGGCCGGGTCCTGGGCCGCCTCCTGGAGCAGGTCGTCGAAGAAGCGGGTGCGGATGGCGTTGTAGTCGGGGGTGCTGGGCAGGGTCCGCGGCCGGTCGGGCGGGAACGTCGCCGCCCGGATCTCGGCGAGCAGCTCCGGACCGACCTCGCCGACGAGTCCGGCGGCGTACGGGTCCTCGTACAGCCGGTCCTCGCGGCGGGTCTCGGCCGCGCGCAGGGCGGCGGTGAGCAGGGCGGTCCGTTCGACGGGATCGAGCACGGGCATGGTGGCTCCTTGTACGGGGGTGCGGATGCCGGACGGCCGACGCGAGGGGCGGGGGCGGGTGGCGGCCGCGGGGCGGGGTCAGGCGAGCGGGGCCCGGGTCAGGCGCTCCCAGAGGGCGTCGTCCTGCCGGAAGAGGCGGTCCTTGACCTGGGTCGGACGGACGCCCGCGCCGACCGCCTCGTGCCAGTCGCGGTCGAACGCCTGCGCGTCCAGCAGGCGTACGGCGGGCGCCCCCAGCCGGCCGGCCGACCGGGCCCCCGCGTACCCGGCGGACTGCTCCGCGAGGCAGCGGTCCAGGGCGGCGGTGAAACGTACGGTCTCGGCCTCGTGCCAGGGGGTGCGAGGGGCGATCGCGAAGACGTAGTGCGCACCCCCGGGTTCCGCCGGGCCGGCCGCCGCGCCGGCCGCCGGTTCGACCCGGCACGCCACGTTGCGCAGGGCCAGACCGCCGCAGGACAGGGCCGAGTGCAGGGCCCGGACCACCTCCGCGTCCCGCAGCCGCTCGCCGGCCGCGTCGGAGCGCCCGCCGCGGCCCGCGTACTCCAGTCGCGGGACCCCGCCGGACACGTCCACGACGCGGACCACGTCGCCGACCGCGTACCGGTACAGCCCGCCCACGTGGCTGAAGATGACGTGGTAGTCCCGGCCGGCTTCGAGCTCGTGCGGCAGCAGCGTCGCGGAGTCCGGGGCCAGATCCCGATCGGCGGGTACGAACTCGTACACCGAAGCCGAGGCGACGAGGCTGCCGGCCGAGGCGTGCCGGTCCAGCGCCACGCCGACCGGGCCCTCCGAGGCCGCGACCGGCGCCGGGAGAACGGTGACGCCGGAGCCGAACTCCTCGCGCAGCGCGGGCAGGTACAGCGAGGCCACCCCGGTCGTCCAGCAGAAGATCGCACGCAGCCGGGGCCACACCTGCGCGGGCCGTACGGTGCCGAAGTGCTCCGCGAGGTGTTCGAGCTCGGCGGCGCGCTCGGGGTCCGGCGCCCGGTGCGGCAGACCGCCGAGGGTGCCGTCCCGGACCTCCTTCACGATCCGCGGCCACCACAGGTTGAGCTGGTACGGGACGGCGGCGACCATCGCCGGATTGATGCCGATCAGCGCGCGCAGATCGCTCTGCACCGCCAGCCGCAGCCGCAGGTACGCCCGCTCCAGGTGGTCGCCGGGCTCGGTCGCCACCGGCAGCGCCGCCCACGGCGCGCCCGTACCGGGTTCGGCCGAGAGGGGTTCGCCGAAGCGGGCGCCGAAGTCCACCTGACTGGCGCCCACATGGGGCCGGCCGTCGCCCGTGGTGGGCGGGGCGCTCACCGGGTCGTGCTTGAGGTTGAAGACGGCGTCGGGCCGCTCCAGCACGTCGGGGAAGTGCTCGATCAGCGGGGCCCAGGCCGCGAGGTAGAACGGCATGAAGGTGGTCCGCATGAAGCGCGGGGTCACCGGCACCTTCTTGTGCGCTCCGGTGCTGCCGCTGCTGGTGAAGTAGACGGCGGGGGCGTCGGCCGACAGCAGGTTCCGCTCCCCGGCGGCCGTCCGCTCGATGAGGGGGGCGTGGTCGGCGTAGTCGCGCACGGGGACGGCCTCGCGGAAGTCGTCCACGGTGAGCACGCGGCCCAGTCCGTGCCGGCGGCCGAAGCGGGTGGAGGCGTTGAAGCCCACCAGATCGGTGAGGACGCGCTGCTGCGCGCCGCGCAGATCGGCGTGCTCGGCGGTCAGCCGCTCGCGCGCCGCGAACACGCGCTCGCGGTAGCGGACGGTGTGGCCGGGGGTGTGCCAGACGGAATCGGCGTTCACGAGGTCAGCACCTCCCGTACGGCCTCGGCCGACCGGCCGGCGTCGGGCTGCTCCGCCAGCATCGTGACCGGAACCTCCCGCACCTCCTCCAGCATCAGCTTGCGCAGGTTCCGCTGGTAGCGCTCGAACTCCGCCCAGCTGCCGTCCTCCCCGTCGTACTCCAGGGGGTTGAGCCGTGCGCCGTCCGCCCTGCGGCGCCACGCGGACCCGGGCGAGACGTCGAGGAAGACCACCCCGCTCGGCTGCGGGAAGGAACGCCACCAGGAGTACATCGCGCGGTCCCGGACCCCGGCCATCCGGCACTTCGCCAGGATCTTGTAGTAGTACGAGTCCACCAGCACCGGCACGCGCGGATCCGCCTCCCGCACCTGGTCCCTGAGGTGGACCACGGCGGTCTGCAGCACGCTGGCCAGGAAGTCCGCGGAGTAGGCGGCCCCGAGCCCCGGCAGCAGGTGCTCGTGGACGTCCCGGCGCAGCCGGGGGATCAGGGCGTGCTCGGGGGCGACGAAGGCGCTGTCCGTGGAGACCATCCGCCACTCGGGCAGCTTCGACACCAGGCGTCGCATGACCGAGGACTTGCCGGCCCCGTCCGGACCGAGCAGCACGTGGAACCGGGGCCCGGTCATCGCGTGGCGGTGGTCTCGGGGCGGCGGGCCGCCAGGTGCGCCCGCAGCTCGGGGTCCTCGCCCACGGCCACCGGATGGCCCACGAGTTCGAGCATCGGCAGGTCGGAGAGGTGGTCCCCGTACGCGAAGCAGTCGCGCGGGTCGACGGCGGGCCGCGCCGCCAGGTGGGCGAGGACCGCGGCGCGCTTGCCCTCGCCGATGACCGGGGCGGCGACCTCGCCGGTGTAGCGGCCGTCCTCGGTCAGCGGGCGGGTGCACAGCACCGTCTCCGCGCCGATCTCGCGCGCCAGCGGTTCCAGGAGCGGCGGGAAGGAGCCGGAGACCAGGACCACGGGCGCCCCGGCCGCCCGGTGTTCGCCGAGGGCCCGGCGCGTGGAGTCGATGTAGAAGCCCCGGGTGGAGGCGGTGCGTTCGGTGAACCAGTCGTCCGCCAGCCGGGTGATCGCCTCCACGGACTCGCCCGCGTAGTGGCTGTAGTAGAAGCGGTTGATGTCGGAGCGGGGGGCGCCGTCGGCGGCCCGGCGGCCGATCACCGCCGCGATCCGCCCGTACTCCTCCTCCCCGGCCGCGCCGTGCCGGCGCACCAGCTGGTAGTGGAGGAAGTCGAACATGCTCTTGACGGTGATCAGCGTCTCGTCGACGTCGCTGAAGACGATGTAGGGCCGGTCGGTACCGGACGGGGACGGGGACGAGGACGGGGACGAGCACGGGGACCGGTCCGTCCCGGAGAGGGACGCGCGGACGTACTCGGCCATGTAGCCGGGCAGGTGGTCGGTCATGACGTACGGACCTCCGCGCGGGCCGGGCTCGCGGCCTCGGCGGCGGCCGCCGCCGAGGCCAGCGCCACCCCGTCCTGGAGGGAACGCTGCGCCGCCCGTGTCTCCTTGGCGTGCGAGACCTGGGTGTCGAAGGCGGTGAAGCGGACCTCCATGCCCGCGGTCTCCGACCCGCCCTGGCTCACGGAGAGTTCGCAGTGGAAGGTCATCCGGGTGCGGTGCGGGGTGCGGTGGGCGAGGACGCGGCAGCGCACCACGGCGGGGAGCGGGAAGAGGAAGTTGCGGTACCGGGTCGCGAAGGAGTCGATGACGAAGTAGCTGCTCCCGACCGCCTCGGGCGGGAGGTAGAACTGCTCGGCGACCGCTATGAACATCTGCCGGCCGGCCTCGGTGGCCAGCATCCCCTGCATGTGCTGTCCGGTGAGGTGGTCGGACATCACCTCGTTGTCGCCGTCGACCAGCAGGTCCGCCTCGTACCAGTCGTCGCCGACCGGCCGCGGCTCGGAGATCAGCACGTTCTCGGGGCGGTGCTTGTGGGCGATCTCCCGGCCGGCGCGGGTGTGCAGCGCCTGGTCGTCGATGACGACCAGGTCCGTCAGCCCGCGCCGGGCCAGGGTGTCGCGTACGTACTGCACGTCGAACAGGGAGACGCCCTGCCCCACGCTCACGCGGGCCCCGCCGGCGGCGCTCTCGGGGAACGTGCCGTTCCTGATCAGGCGGGCCAGCTGCGAGACGGTGAACACGCCTTCGTGGTGGGCGAACTCGGCGAACACGTCGCCCACGAGGAACAGCGTGCCGGGCTTGGCATCGGTGGCCTGGGACGGCTCGTGGGGCATGGGCACGGACATGGCTTTCGACCTTTCCTGTTCGGGTGGTGGTGGGGGGTCACGTCATTCGGTCAGGCGCCGGCTCAGCACCGGGAACTCCGGGTCGCTGCCCAGGGCCCCGCCCTCGGTCCAGCGGTTGCGCGGCACCTCCCGGATGTAGACCGTGATCTTGTCCAGGGGTGCTCCGGTGACCTTCCGGACGGTCCGGGTCAGCTCTTCCATGAGCTCCCGGCTCTGGGCGTCGTCCTGGCCGTCCCAGGTGGTGACGGAGATGATCGGCATGGGAGGGGGCCTCTCAGGGTGTGGTGCGCAGGTCCCCGAAGGACGGGCCGCGCAGTTTCAGATGGGCGTGGATGTCCCCGCCGAGGCCGAACTCCCCGATGGCGCCGCCGTAGCTGCGCTGGTAGCTCATCCACAGCACGACGACGTTGATGATCCGGTTGGCGCCGGGCAGCTCCGGGTCCGGGAACGGGTCCGGCATCGTGGCGTGGTAGCGGCCGGAGCCCTCCGCGTCCGTGGTGAAGACGTTCGGCACCCCGAGCGGGCCCGGCCGGGTGGGACCGGCCGGATCCAGGTCGCGGGCGCGCAGCGACATCACCGTGTAGACGCTGTTCGGTACGAGGCGGGAGAAGTCGAAGTCGAAGGTCCCGGACCGGCCGTCGGGGGTGACGGCCACCTCCAGGGTTCCGCTCGCCTCCAGCCACCGGCCGAAGGTCACCGGCTCGGTGACCTTCGGCCCGTCCTCGGCCCGCAGGTCCGGTATCGGCACCTCGTGGAAGGCGTGGCTCGGGCGGCGCACCCGGTCGGCGTCCGGCAGCTGCTCCGGTGCGAACACCATCGGGTAGTTGTTGCACGGCAGGGGCAGCGGCAGGGTGTGGAGGACGAGGTCCCGGTCCGCCCCGCCGGGGGAGGTGTCCAGCTCGCGCACCACCGCGTAGGGGGCGAGGCGGCCGAACTCGGGAACCGGGCCGGCCGGCGAGACCACGGCCGCGCCCCACTCGGGCACGGCCCCGCCGTCGGCGGCGGGCCGGTTGATCATGCCCACCACCACGAAGTTGCCGTCGCCGTCCATGACCTCGCTCGGCGGGTACAGCGGACCCTGGGTGGTGAGGGAGAGCTCGTACTTCTCAGACATCGGCGCGCTTGTAGACGCGGGTGTACAGACCGCTCTCGCCGCCCACGATGTAGCGGTCGCCCGCCTGGCGGACGATCTCCTGGTACTCCGGCGAGGTGAAGACGGCCTGGTACGCGGCCGGCTCGACCTCGAAGCCGGACACGAACATCACGCCCGGCTGCGAGCTGATCAGCGAGTGGTAGGCGAGGAACGTCTGCACCTCGTCCGCGCGCCGGACCACGTCGAAGATGGTGTTCTCGCGCCATGCGCGGTACGCGGCGTACTCGCTCGGCTTCACCTCGATGTAGCGCAGCTGCACGTACGGGGTCTGCGGCAGCGGGTCGGCGGTGTCCTTCGGTGCCTCGACGAACTCCAGCAGGTGGCGCCGGAAATCGGTGACGAGGTCGTCCGACACGGCCTCCCAGAGCTGCTTCCAGCCCGCGTTCAGGCCGTCCAGCTCGGAGAGCTCCTTGACCGGCGTGATCTCCAGGACGTTGCCGTCGTCCACGCTGACGTACAGCGCGCGCCCGGCCACCGGCTCCTTCAGGTGCAGCCGGTTCCATTCGGCGAGGACCTGGTCCAGCCGGCCCGGGGCCACGGCGACTTCGTTGAGGACGAGCAGGGTGGAAGACATGGGTGTGCCCTTTCGGTGAGTACGTGAGTACGTGAGTACGTGAGTACGTGAATTCGGGAAATGTGAGGGGGAGCGTGCGCGGGAGCAGGGCGTCAGGAGACGGGAACGCCCTTGGACGCGATCACCGCGGCCGCCTCCGCCACGGTCTGCTCGGGGACGAGTTCACCCATCTCGATCTCGACGCCGAACGTCTTCTGCAACCGCAGCGCCAGTTCTTCCAGCAGCAGAGAGTCGATCTCCATCGCCTCGAACGTGGTGTCCGGCGTGACATCCGCCGTCGGCACGTCCAGTTCGCCCAGGACCACGACTATCCGGCTGACGATCGAAACATCCATGAGAATCCTCCGTGAATCACTTGGAACGCCGACTTTCGCGTTGCGGGATCGGAGCTGGTGAATTCAGCGGATCGAATGCCCTCCGCGTCCCACGGATTCATCATGGGATCCGGGAACGGGCGGAGGAAGTGTCTCCTGATCATGGTGGTGAGAACACCAGCGGCATGGGAATCAGGCGGCCTCCGCGTGAGCGCCGACCACTTCGCGCGGCCGCGCCGCCGATTCCACCCCGGGCCGGGCCACATACAGGGTCAGCAAGGACTCGGGGCTCTCGGGCACGCTCATCACCACGCGGTCGAAGACCCGCACCCCGGCCTGCGGCAGCGCGATCTTGCGCCGGCTCTGGTTCGGGCCGACCACCTCGTGACAGTCCCACAGCGTGGCGAAGCGCGGGCTGCGCTCGCTCAGCCGCTCGGCGATCCGGCCGAACTCCCGGTCCTCCGGGAACCGGGCCGACTGCGCCCGGAACTGGGCGACCAGACCGCGCCCCACCTCGTCCGCCTCCGGGTACTTCTCGCGGGTCGACGGCTCGGTGAAGAACTTCAGCACGCAGTTGTCGCCGCGGGCCTCGATGCGGAACAGGGAGCGGGCCGAGCGGCTGGCCAATTCGATGCGCCCGTACCGGTCGGTGATGTACGCCGGATTGCGCGACCACCCCTCGACGAGCGCGTTCATCCGCGCGTACTCGCTGTCCCACCGGCGGCCCGCCGTCGGCTGCGGCGGATTGTGGCCGGCCAGCCGGTAGAAATACGTCCGCTCCGTGTCCCCGAGCCGCAGTGCGTTGCTGACCGCGTTCACGATGCCCTCGGAGACGTTGATGTCCCGCCCCTGTTCGAGCCAGGTGTACCAGGACACCCCGACCCCGGCCAGAGCCGCGACCTCCTCGCGCCGCAGCCCCGGCGTACGTCTGCGCTCCACGTTCACCAGACCGACTTCCTCCGGCGTGATCTGCTCCCTGCGAGCCCGCAGGAAATGCCGCAGCCGCGTCCGCCGCAAAAGCCCCGATCCCGGAGGGGATGCAGTCGTCTGCATTCCTCGACCTCTTTCTCTTTCCGACTGAAGAAAACGTGCGAGAAGTGCGCCCGCCGGGCAGGCCCACCGGTGGTGGTGACACCACCCCGTTCGAAAGACACTCCCTCCTGCCGGAATTCCCCGCCACACTGGCGGCATGTTCCACACATCGGCGAACATCCCGGCTGCCACGGCGGCGGGTACGGCGGAGAGCGCCCCGGCGAAGAACGAATCGACCCGGCTGCGCCTGTTCTGCTTCCATCACGCGGGCGGCAGCGCCTGGTCCTTCTCGGGCTGGGGGCAGTGGCTCGGCCGCGGGGTGGAGGTGGTGCCGGTGTCCATGCCCCCCAGGTCGGTGCCCGCCGCCGGCGCCCCCGGTGCCGTCAGCACGATGGACGACCTCGTACGCGAGGTGACAAGTCAGCTGACCCCCTTCCTCGACGAGCCCTACGCCTTCTACGGACACAGCATGGGAGCGCTGGTCTCCTACGGCGTGGCACAGCGGCACATCGCCGCGGGACGACGCCCGCCCGCCGCCTTCGTGGCCGGGGCCCACCGCGCGCCGCACGTCCAGGCTGCGCCCGACCTGACCGTAGGGCTATCGGATCGAGCCTCCCTAGAGCTGATGCTGGGCCTGGGTGGAGCCGGAAGACTGCTGCGCGAGAACCCCGTGCGGATGCGGACCGTCGTGGCACGCCTGCGCGAGGACCTGCGGATATGCGGTACCTACCGGCATCCGGAGGCCGGCCACCGGCCGCTGCCCTGCCCGGTCCACGTACTGCTCGGCCGCCGCGACCCGCTGGTGCCGGCGGCGGACGCCGAGGCGTGGCGCGTGCACACCAACGCGCGGTTCTCGTTCCGCACCCTCCCCGGAGGCCACTTCTTCAACCGGGAGCACAAGGACCTGTTCTTCGCGGAGTTGGGCCGCATCCTCGGCTCGGTCGAAAACCGCACCGTGTGATTCCCGCCGCTGACACCGCGTGGTGGTGTGACCTACCTTCGGGCGGTATGGACGCCATGCCGTTAGGGACCGACCGTACGAAGAAGAAGCGCACCGAGCTGGCGCACTTCCTGCGGAGCCGCCGGGCCGCACTCTCCCCCGAGGAGGTCGGGCTGGCGACGGCCGCCCGGCGCGCCCGGGTGGGGCTGCGCCGCGAGGAGGTGGCGGTCCTCGCCGGAGTGAGCGCGTCGTGGTACGCCTGGCTGGAACAGGGCCGGCCCATCAAGGTCTCGGACGGGATACTCGACGCGATCAGCCGCGCCCTGCGCTTCGACGAACGCGAGCGGGTGCACCTGTACCGGCTCGCGGACGCCAACCCCCCGCTGCCGTCGGCGCCCGAGGGCCTCCCCGATTCCGGGCTGTTCCAACGGATGGTCGACACGCAGCTGTTGGGACCCTCCTGCGTCATCGACCGGTACTGGGACGTCCTCGCGGTCAACGAAGGGGCCGCCGAGGTGCTGCGCCTGGGCCGCGACGGCAACGACAACTTCCTGACCAGCCTCTTCAGCGGATCCCACGGTGAGCGGTACCTGAACCGGCCCCAGCTGGCCCGCCGCATGACCGCCCGCTTCCGCCTGCAGTCCTCGTACGGGTCCGACGACCCGCGGTACGAGGAGATCGCCGGCGAACTGGCCGGGCGCGACCCGCGCTTCGCCGAACTGTGGGAGCGCCACGAGGTCGAGGAGTTCGCGCCGGTGACCGTCGAGGTGGACCACCCCCACGAGGGTCGGGTCTCCTTCGTGCTCTTCACCATGGACCTGGACGAGGCCGCCCGGACCCGGCTCCTGGTGTACCTGCCGCCGGGCGCCGCCGGGCCGGTGTCGGCCTGGTCGTAGCCGTGGGGGAGCCGTCGCCAGGGTGGTGGTCCCACCACCACCGGCGGCACGGTCTGGATGGGTTGCGGCCCCCGCCGCAGAATCGTCGGGTGGCCCGCCCCCGTGTGGAGAGCGGCCCGTTCCACCGTGCCCGGCAGCGGCGTCCCGCACCGGCGACTATGGAGGCCCCCTTGACTCATGCGACCGATGCCGCCACCGATGCCCCCGACGCCCGCCGCGCCACCGGTGCGCCGGGCCGCGGCCGGACGGCGGTCCTCACCGGGCTCGGGACGTACGTCCCGCCCCGCGTCGTGACCAACGAGGAGCTGTCCCGGACCATGGACACCTCGGACGAGTGGATCCGCACCCGTACGGGCATCACCCGGCGGCACTGGGCCGACCCGGGGACCGCCACCGGCGACCTCGCCGTGGCGGCGGGCGAGCGGGCGCTGAAGTCGGCCGGCTCCGGGGAGGCCGACCTGGTGGTGCTGGCCACGACCACCCCGGACCACCCGTGCCCGGCGACGGCTCCCGAAGTCGCCTCCCGGCTCGGCCTGCGGGGCGTGGCGGCGTACGACGTGGCCGCGGTGTGCAGCGGCTTCGTCTACGGGCTCGCCTCCGCGGCCGGGGCCATCGCCGCGGGCATCGCGGAGCGCGTACTCGTCATCGGTGCGGAGACGTACTCGACGATCCTCAACCCGGACGACCGCACCACGTCGGTGATCTTCGGCGACGGCGCCGGAGCCGTGGTGCTGCGGGCCGGCGACCCCGCCGAGCCCGGCGCGCTGCTCGGGTACGACCTGGGCAGCGACGGCTCGCTGAAGGACCTGATCGTCGTCCCGGGCGGCGGCTCCCGGCAGCGCTCGGCCGCCGCCGCGGCCGGCGCCCCCGAACCGGACCCGGCCGACGCGTACTTCACCATGCAGGGCAAGTCGGTGTTCCGGCACGCCGTGACCCGTATGGCGGCCTCCTCCCGGGCCATGCTCGACCGCGCGGGCTGGGCGGCGGACTCGGTGGACTGGTTCGTGGGCCACCAGGCGAACGTGCGGATCCTGCACGCCGTCGCCGACCAGCTCGGCATGGCGCGCGAGCGTACGGTCGTCAACCTCGACCGCGTCGGCAACACCTCGGCCGCCTCCATCCCGCTGGCCCTGGCCGACGCGGTGGCAGGCGGTCAGGTCGCCCCGGGTGACCGGGTGCTGATGAGCGCCTTCGGCGGTGGCGTGACCTGGGGTTCGACCGCTCTGGTCTGGCCCGACGTCACCGCGTACTGAACAGCCGAACCCCCGGACCAACCCCCTGAGTCGGCCGCCGGTCACCGTGACCGGCGGCCGACTCGTACGTACGGACACGGAAGCGAGGAGTTCTCCATGAACATCGGCATCCTGGGCGCGGGCAACATCGGCGGCCCGCTCGGCCGCCACTGGGCGGCGGCCGGGCACCGCGTGACGTTCGGCTCCAGGGACCCGGGCCGGCTCGGGTCCCTCGTGGAACCGCTGGGCGAGCGGGCGCGGGCCGCGGTGTACGCGGACGCGGTCGGGGCGAGCGAGGTCGTCCTGCTGTCCGTCCCGCACCCGGCCCTCGGCGGACTGCTGCGGCAGCTGGCGGGCGCGCTGGCCGGAAAGACCGTGATCGACGCGACCAGCCCGATCGGCGTCTCGGACGACGGACTCTTCGTCTCGGTGCTCGGACCCGGCGTCACCCAGGGGAGCTGGATCGCCGAGCGGCTCCCCGACAGCCCCGTCGCCCGCGCGTTCTGCCACTTCCCCGACGAACTGCTGTGGTCGCGCGGTACGCGGCAGCCGCACTTCTGGGGCATGGGCACCGCGTCCGACGATCCCGGGGCGCGGGAAGTAACGGAAGCCCTGGTGCACGACGCCGGTTTCGTACCGGTCCCCCTCGGCGGGCTGAAGGAGTCGGCCGCCCTGGATCCCGGCGGGGCGCTCTTCGGCCACTTCTCCACTGCGGCGGGGCTGCGGGCCGCGGCCGGTCTCTGACGCGGGAAACGGGACCGCCCGCCCCTCCGGCTCGGGCCGGACGGGGCGGGCGGTCCCCCTCGCGCGCGGAACGGGCGCTCAGGCGACGGGGGAGGAGCCGACCTTCTCGCCCGCGCCGAGGGCGCCGACGGGCAGGGGCTCGATGGCGGCCGCAAGCGTGGCCGGCGCCGGCGTCTTCTGCGGGTCCTTCGACTTCCTCGCACCCTTCGGGTTCGACCAGCGCCGGGTGATCGGCCGCTCGACCAGGGTGTACAGCGCCCAGGAGACCAGGATCGCGACGCCCATGGCCACGACCATCAGCCCGACGGCCGCCGGATTCGAGTACGAGTGGCTGCCGAGCAGCTTCCACACCGCGACCATCACCGTGTAGTGCACCAGGTAGAAGGCGAAGGAGATGTCGCCGAGCCAGACCATCGCGCGGTTGCGGAAGGGCGTGAACCGGCCCTCGTCGTCCGCGATGGCGCCCGCCGCGATGAGCAGCGCGGCCGGGATGACGCAGACCGCGCGCGTCGAGTAGATCGGCGGGGTGAAGTAGCCGAGGACGAAGGCGGCCGCGAGCAGGACGCCCGACCAGACCATGCCGATGTTGCGCCAGCGGCCCGCCATCACCGAACGGGCCACGAGGATGCCGAGGGCGAAGTCCAGCACCCGGGGCAGCGGCAGGATGTAGGAGAAGAAGTACTGGTTGACCGAGGTGTCGGGTTCGGTGGCCATCATCGCGCCGGCCGGCACCAGCAGGGTCGAGAGCAGCGGGGTCGCGATGATGCCGGCGACGACGGCGACGACCCATGAGTTGAGCCGGTGGGCCGGGATCTTCTTGATCCAGTGGAGCAGCACCGGGAAGAGGAGGTAGAAGACCGCCTCCACCCCCAGGGACCAACCGGCCGGATTGACACCGAAGTTGATCGCGAAGTCCGGGTACCAGACCTGGACCATGAACAGGTTGAGCAGCCCGATCGTCATGTCCGTGATGGGCGCCGCGAACACCAGCATGGCCAGCGCCCAGACGATGACGTAATTCGGGACGATCTTGAGGAAGCGCCGCCGCCAGAAGCGCGGCGCGGTATCGGTGTCCCGGGCCGACCAGGTCAGTACGAAGCCGCTGAGCACGAAGAAGAACGTGACGCCGAGGGCGCCGGCGTGGGCCACGGCGTCGTAGTACGTGGTGACGGCCGAGGCGCTGCTCAGCCAGGGGACGCCCAGGAAGCCCAGGAGTGCCGCGTGGTACAGGAACACCACGAAGGCAGCGGGAAAGCGTAACCCGGTCAGCGTGTCGAGGCGGGTCACCCGGGTGCGCATTCTGTCCGTCGACACGATGCTGCTCCTTCGGAAGAGGGATCTGGAAAGACGCCAGGAAAGCTACCCGAGTCGCGCCCCAATTGCCGGGGCGTACTTATCCGGTTGGTGCCACCACCAGGGGTCGAAGGCACTTCCTCCGCAGGTGCGGGAGCGGGAGGATTTCACCGACGGAACCCTCCGCTTTTAAATGCGGCGCCATCGCATGACGCCCTTTCTCGCTTCGCGCACATTCCTCGACCCGGGAGCAGCCATGTCCACCAGCGTGACCAGTCAGAGCAGTACGACGCCCCCGGTGACGGACTCCCCGGGCCCCGCGGCCGCCGCCCCGCCGGGCTCGCCCTGGCGGTCCTGGCTGGCCGTGATCGGGCTGGCCCTGGGCGTCTTCTCCTTCGTCACCACGGAGACCCTGCCCATCGGGCTGCTGCCCTCCATCGCCGAGGGCACCAAGGTCTCGCTCGGTTCGGCCGGCTTCCTCGTCACCGGCTTCGCGGTGCTCGCCGCCGTGACCGCCGCGCCCCTGACCGCGCTCACCGGGCGCGTGGACCGCAAATGGCTGCTGGTCGGCCTCATGGTCCTCTACGTCGCCGGCAACTTCATGGCCGCCGCCGTCTCCGGCTACGCGCTGCTGCTGACCGCCCGCCTCATCGTGGCCCTCGCGCACGGGGTGTTCTGGTCCGTCGCCGTCTCGATCGCCGTACGGCTGGTCCCCGAGCGGCACGCCGTCCGCGCGACCTCGGTGGTCCTCGGCGGCATCTCCCTCGCCTCCGTCGCCGGCACCCCGCTCGGCACCGCCGTCGGCCAGTCCGCCGGCTGGCACGCGGCCTTCGTGTGCGTCGGCTTCCTCGGCTTCCTCGTCCTGGCGGCGAGCCTGCTGTTCATGCCCGCCCTGCCCGCCAAGAGCAGCGGCAGCCTGGCCGCGCTGCAGCACGTACTGCGCCACCGCCGGCTGCGCGTCGCCGTCGGCGTCACCGCGCTGATCATGAGCGGCCACTTCCTCGCGTTCACGTACGTGGCCCCCTTCCTGGAGGAGGTCACCGGCGTCCGGCCCTCCCTCGTCGGCGCGCTGCTGCTGGTGTTCGGCGCGGCCGGGCTGGCGGGCAACTTCGCGGCGGGCGCCGTCGTCGGACGGGCCCTGCGCACGAGCATCATCGGCTGCACGGGCCTGCTCGCCGTCGTCATGGGCGTGATGTACGCGGGCGGGGCGAGCGGGCCGCTCGTCATCACGATGCTGGTGTGCTGGGGCGTGCTCTACGCGGCGCTGCCGGTCGCCCTGCAGACCTGGGTCATGCGTCTGGTCCCCGAGGAGAGCGAGGCCGCCTCCTCGCTGTACGTCGCCGCCTTCAACGGGGCCATCGGCGTGGGGTCGTTCATCGGCGGCCTGATCATCGACTCCAACGGGCCGCGCCTGGCGATGATCGTGGCCGGCGCCTTCGCGCTCGCCGCGATGCTGATGACGGCCGTTTCCGGCCGGGCCGGGGCCGGGGCGCCGCAGCGCACCGGGTCCTGACCGGCGCGAGTCCACGTATCCCGACGCGGCCCGTGTGACGGGCCCTCAGGGGCGGCATGAGGAATTCATGGTGGCCGTATGGCGCACGGCCTGTCGTCAGGCTCGGGCGCGCGGCCATACTCGTGAAACCCTCCGCCCGGCTAGAGAGGTGCAACATGCGGTATACGACCGGGGGTGTCCAGACCTTCCATCTCTGGTCGCTGTCCGAGGATGTGATCGTCGATCAGGGGGCCGGCGGTGACGTCCTCCTCCTCACCAGCCGCTGGGGCGAGGACCGGCTCGACCGGCCCAGCCCGGCGGTGCGCGAGGTCCTGCGGAGGATGGAGCTCGGGCCGGTCCTGCTGGCCAATGCCCTGAGCGGGCCCGAGGACCAGTGCCCCTTCACCCTGCCGGCGCTCAGCAAGCTGTCGCACCTCGTGGTGCGCACCCTCGGGGTGGACGACCTGAAAGGGCCGCTGCTGTCCGTGGTCCCGCTGTCGTCGGCGGCTTCGTTCGTCCTGATCCGGCCGGCCGGCGAGCGCCGGGTGTGCCTGCCCCGGCACGTGGCGTTCACCGTGCCCGAGTCGGGCACCGGATGCGTCCTGGAGTCCGACCGCTCCCCGCACCGCGTCGTCCTGCACCGGCAGGAGGCGGCGTGGGTGGCGATGACGCTCGCGTGGCCGACCACGCTCACCGCGGTGTCGGCCGCCCTCCCGCTGCCGCCGCAGGTGACCGAGGACATCGTCGGTTACCTGGCGGCCGCGGGACTGGTCACGTCCGTGGACGAGCCGGCGTAGCGGTACCGCTGCTCAAGGGAGGCTTGGGTTCCGGCCGAGCCCCCGTCCAGATGGTTTCAAGCCACTTGCCCGATAGTGCGGCGCATGCAGCGGGAACGTCCCGTGACTGACTCGACGGAGTGGACACCATGCTGGACACGGACACCTTCCGTAAGGTTTTCGGTTCCTTTCCGACCCCTGTCGCGATCGTCACCGCGCTCGGCGCGGACGGCGAACCGGCCGGCTTCACCTGCAACGCCTTCTCCGCCGTGTCGGCGGCCCCGCCCCTGCTCCTGCTGTGCGTGGGGAAGGGGTCCAGGACCCTGCCCGCGATCCTCGCCTCCGGGGCGTTCGCGATGAACTTCGTGGCCCACCGGGGCCGGGACACGGCCCTGGCCTTCGCCGGGAAGGCGGAGCGCAAGTTCGACGGCGTGGCCTGGCGCGGCGGGCTGGCGGGGGTTCCCGTACTGACCGAGGACGCGGTGGCGTACGCCGGCTGCACGCTCGTGGAGACCGTGGAGGCGGGGGACCACCTGCTGCTGATCGGGCGGATCGAGGAGAGCGAGACCTTCGCCGGCGCGGCCGCCCTGTACCAGCGGGGCGAGTTCGGCAGGTGGGAACCGGACCGCCGGCTGGCCGTTCAGCACTGAGCCGCCTCGGCCGGTGGAACGACGAACGACGAAGCTCCTGGCGGACACGGTGTCCGCCAGGAGCTTCGTCGTTCGTACGGTGGGTGGGGCGGCGCCGCCTCGCGGGGTCCGCGGGGCATCCCCTAGGCGGAGAGCGCATGCAAGGTGGCGGAGGGGACCTGGAGGCCCGTGTCGTTGGCCAGGATGGCCTGGTGCAGCCGCTGGAGCCGCGGCGAGGGTTCCACCCCCAGCTCCTTGATGAGCGCGTGGCGCAGCACCTGGAAGGCGTCGAGCGCGCGCCAGGGGTGCCCGGCCCGGTACAGGGCCGTCATCAGCTGGGCGGACAGGGTCTCGTGCAGCGGCTGTTGGCTCACGAGCATGCGCAGCTCGCCGAGGATCTCCGCGTGCCGGCCGAGGCTGAGGTCGGCTTCGAGGCGCATCTCCAGCGCCCAGTCGCGTTCCTCCTGCATGCCGATGACCTCCGTGCCGAGGACCTCGCCGACCGGGACGTCGGTCAAGGCCGGTCCGCGCCACAGGTCCAGGGCGCGGCCGAGCTGCTCGGACGCCGTCCTGGGGTCGTTCTCCGCCATCGTCCGGCCGCCGAGGCGCACCAGCTGCTGGAACGTCGACAGGTCGAGGGAGAACTCCTCGGGAGCGAGCCGGTAGCCCCCGTAACAGGTCGCCAGTACGTCCTTGGCGCTCCGGCCGGATTGCTGCTGTACGCCGGCCTGCGTGAGTTTCCGGCGTAATTGGAGGATGTAGGTCTGGAGCGTGGTGGCAGCACTGCGGGGAATGGCATTGCCCCACAATTCGGCCATCAGCGTTTCCACTTGTACGACACGTCCTGCGCGGATGGCGAGCAGCGCGAGGATCTGGCGGGGTTTTCCTGCGGTCGGTGCGATGGACGTGCCGTGCATACGGGCTTCGAGCGGTCCGAGAACTCCGAATTCCATGGATTGAGCATCGCAGCCGACTTGAGCGCGCGGCCAGTGACGAAGGCACGAGCGGACATGAAATTCTCATACGCCGCCGCCCGCCTGCTGGCGTGCAGCAGGCGGGCGGAGGGGTCGGAGGGGGTCGGGCAGCGGCCGCCGGCCGGAGGGGGCTGGGCGGAGGGGACTGGGCGGAGGGGGCTGGGCGGAGGGGGCTGGGCGGTACTCACACCGGGGGCCCAACCCCGGCGGAACCCACGGCGGGGGCTCAGCCGTTGACGAAGGTGAGCCCGGTCGGGTCGTACCGGGTGCCCGCGATCTCCCCGGGCGGCGCCGCGGCCTCGATCGCGGCGAGGTCCCCGGGCGACAGCTCGACGGCCAGGGCCGCGAGGTTCTCCTCCAGGTAGCGCTGCCGGCGGGTGCCCGGGATCGGCACCACGTCCTCGCCCCGGTGCTGCACCCAGGCCAGGGCCAGCTGCCCGGCGGTGACCCCCTTCGCCGCGGCGAGCTCGTCCAGCTTCGCGACGATCGCCAGGTTCCGCTCGCGGTTGCCGTCGGCGAAGCGCGGGTGCCCGCGCCGTACGTCGGTCTCCGCCAGCTTCTCCACCGAGCCGTACCGCCCGGTCAGGAACCCGCGCCCGAGCGGGGCGTACGGGACCACGCCGACGCCGAGCTCGCGGCAGACCGGGACGATCTCCGCCTCCAGGTCCCGGGACCACAGCGACCACTCGCTCTGCAGCGCGGCGATCGGGTGCACCGCGTGCGCCCGCCGGATGGTCTGCGCGCCGGCCTCGGACAGGCCGAGGTGGCGGACCTTCCCGGCCCGTACCAGCTCGGCCATGGCGCCGACGGTCTCCTCGATCGGGACCCGCGGATCGACCCGGTGCTGGTAGTAGAGGTCGATGTGGTCGACCCCGAGCCGGCGCAGCGACGCCTCGCAGGCCTGCCGTACGTAGGCGGCGTCGCCCCGTACGAGGGTGGGCTCGCCGAGCCGGTTCGCGAAGCCGAACTTCGTGGCCAGCGCGACCTCGTCGCGGCGCCCGGCGACGGCCCGCCCGATGAGCTCCTCATTGTGCCCGCTGCCGTAGAAGTCCGCGGTGTCCAGCAGGGTCACCCCGAGGTCGAGGGCGCGGTGCAGGGTCGCGACCGACTCGGCGTCGTCGGTGGCGCCGTAGCCGTGGCTCATGCCCATGCAGCCCAGACCCTGCGCGGATACGGCGAGTTCACCCAGGAACCTGGTCGGAACACCGGTCATGCTGCTGCCTCCAAGGCAAAGGGACGGGACGCGAAGAGAACGGCGGCCGGATCGAAGGTCAGGGCGATGTGGGTGGCGATGGAGTTCACGTCCCGCCAGGCGCGCTGCAACGGGCTCTCCAGGCTCTGCCCCGAGGTTCCGGCGGTGGCGAACATCCGGTTCACGGCGTGGACGAGGAGCTCGGTGGACAGCGCGTAGTCGCGGACGTTGCGGGCGATCTCCGCCTCGGTGATCCGCGCGCCCCGGTCGGCGACGTCCGCGGCCCGCTCCAGCAGCAGCGCGGCGGCGTCGATCTCGCCGGAGCTGCGGGTCAGGGCGGCCTCGTACGTACTGAGGGAGGGCCCGGGACCCCCCGCCTTCCCGGCGCCGCGCGCGAGCCGCCGCGCGGTGTCGCCGGTCCACAGCCGGAGCGCGCCGCGGGCGGCGCCGAGGGCGGCGGGCGCACACGACAGCCCGTTCACGGCCTGGACCGGCACGCCGGACCCGTCGAACAGCCGCTGCCGGTCCACGCTCCGCGACTCGGGCACGAACACGTCGTCGACGATGACCGTGTTGCTCCCGGTACCCCGCATCCCGGACGCGCTCCAGGTGTCCTTGACGGCGTAGGCCCCGCGGGGCAGCGCGAACAACCGCGCGCCGGCCCGCCCGGGGAGCACGGCACAGACGACGACCCAGTCGGAGAAGTCGACACCGCTGACGCAGGCCCAACTCCCCGACAGCCGCCACCCGCCGGGCGCCGGCACGGCCTTCCCGGCGGGTGAGAGCGACCCGACGACGAACGCGTCGGCCCCCTCCGACCACACCTCGGCCTGCCCCTGCGCCGGCAGGAAGGCGGCCACCCGGGCCAGGCTGGACGCCACGGAAGCGCACCAGGCGGCAGCGGCACACCCCTCGGCGACGACGGCCACGGCGTCGGCGAACTCGCGGAAAGTCCCCTCGGCCCCGCCGAACCCGACGGGCACGAAATGCCGGGCGAACCCGCTCTCCAGCACCCCCGCCACCACGTCGGGAGTCAGCCGCCGCCGCTCCTCGGCATCGCCGGCCCGCCGCCGCGCCAACTCACCCAACCCCCCGGCCCGCTCAACGAGCCCGGTCCCCGTAACCATCCTGCCTCCCAAGAAGCCACCGACAAGCGGCCCGGACCATCCCACACCCCCCTCAACCCCGACTCGCACCGACCTAGAGCCCCCGGATGTCAGAGTTCCGTGTGAGCCTCGAAGCCATGACCCACACCGTCACCCTCCTCTCGGGGCCCGAGGGATCCGCACACGCGGATCCGGAGACCAGCAGCTGGTTGATCATGTTCTTGCTGGACGTGAGCACCGTCTGGATACCGGTCGTCCTCATCGTCACGGCGGGTCTCGTCCTGTGCCCGCGCAGACGCCCCGGTGGGTTGCTGACCTCCGGCCCGCTGCGCCGGAGCCCCTCGACCCGCAGGCGCGTCGACGAACTCCGGACGGCGCTCACGGCCGCCGACGGCGCCCGGGCCGGTCTGCCGGACGCCGACGCCCTCGCGGCACGGGTCTCCGCGTCCAGGCGCTGGGCCGTCGCACGGCAGTGGTTGTACGGTCCGGCCGTTCTCGCACCGGCTCTGATGCTCTACGGAGCGCTGGGAGGATGGGGCGGCGGCCTGCGCCCCCTCTCCGCGGCCGTCGGCGCGGGCCTGCTGGCCCTGGCCGCCGCGGCGACGGCCGCGGAGGCGGTCTCGCGCCGCCGGGCGGATCCGTACGGGGAGGCCGTGCGCCGGGGCGTCGTGGCTCTGGAGGCACTGGTGCTGCCGGACGGGGTGGAAAGCCGCGTCAGGACCGTGCGGGAGTCCCTGCGCGGCAGGGACCGGCGGCCGACGGCGTACTTCGCGGTGGACTGGTCGTTCCGTACCGTCGAGGAGTTCTGCCTCGCGCTGGAACGGCTGGCGCGCCATGCGGTGCTCAGCGGGGACCGGGTGGGCAGGGCGCGGCGGGTGGAGCAGGTCCGTGTCTACGCGGCGCACGTCCAGGAGTCCTTGGAGCGCTACCGCGTGGCGGCCGTCGCGCATGCGGAGGCGGTCGAGGCGGTGGGGGAGGCTCGCAGCCACGTGCTGTCCCTGGTCTCCGGCGTCCTTGCGGACGTCTGCCGGGACCGGCTGATCGTTCCGGCCCTCGGGTGGGAAGACCTCCCGGAGGACCGCCGGACGGCGCCGAGCCACGAGAGGCGGACGCAGACGGTCTGGCAGGCCGCCGCGGCCGTCGTGCTCCTGATCGGGCTCGCGGGCCTGTTCACCTGGGCCGGCGCACCCGGCGAGTTCGTCTCCCCGATCCTCTTCGCCCTCAGCGGCGCCATCGGCATCCTCCTGCCCCGAGCCCGCTGGCTGCCCTGACCCCCGCACCCCCTCCCCCCACGTTCCAGCAGGTCGGATGCTCAACGGTGACGCGGACTGTGCCGCCGGTCCAGGTACGGGCGGCGAGAGTCCAGACGCATCGCCTTGGGCTTGTCTGCGTACCTGAACGGGAAGAGGACCGACTCTTGCAGCTCGCGTGCCATGTCTGCCAGGTTCTCGCGTACGGCCTCGGCCCGGGTGACGCCGTAGGGGCTTCGCTTCTTCAGCTCCGCTGCCACGCGTGTGGCACGAGCCTTCGAGTGCGCCTTGGCCAGTTGCACTGGTACCGCGGTGATGAGCTTGCTGGCTTGATCTCCGAACCGTTCGATGGGAAAGAACGCGGACATTCGGCGGTCCCCTCCCCAGATCGTCCCGCTTCACCTCTGTGTGACACGCATCTGCCGCGCACGCAAGGGGACACGCAAGGGGTCGGGCAGGCCCGAGCGCCACGCTCACGGCTGGGCTGGAACAGCCGCAACTGACGCCCCATCCCGCCGACCTACGGCTGAGCAACCGCCCAATGTGCTTACCGGCGGCTCGGCGCTTGGGTGATCTGGTCGCCCGGATTGAAAAGAAGTCAACCGCGGCCCCGCTGATAGAGATCCTTTCCTCCACCGCACTTGAGGTCTCTCAACTGCGGTGCGGATTTTTGAGCGATCTGACCACCTCAGTTGCCCCGCTTGCATCGGGTCCATTAACGTTCCGTGAAGTGACGGCACGTCAAGTGCTGTCCGTACAGGGGGGATTCTGACCGTGCCCATGCCTCTGAAGCCGGTGACCACTGGCCTGCCCGTCAACCTCCGGGAGATCCGCAAGGGGGTCATGGCGAACGGCGTCATCGACTGCGAGAACCTGTTGGCCATCGTCAACGACCCTCAAGAGGTTGAGGACGCCACCAAGCGCGCCCAGAAGGCCGGCCGGCCGATCAGCGAGTACGCCCGCACGCGCGCCGAGGTCCAGCGGCTCCTCGGCACCGCCGGCAGCAAGAAGGCCAAGAACGTCGGCGAGTACGCCGACTACATTGCGGCCGGCCTGAAGGGGGATTACGACGACGCTTGGTCACTGCCGCAGATCACCTTGTGGTCGCCGCGCCCGCTGGTCATCTCCGAGGACGGCTCGTCGGCCCTGCCGATCAAGGACGGCCTCTTCGCTCTCGACAGCGAGACTCAGGTCACCGCCTGGCACCGGATCAAGATCAACCCGAGTGTCTACGACCTGGAGGACTTTGACTTCGGCGCGATTCCGTTGTCGTTCGAGATCTTCCACGGCATCAGCGTCATGGCCGCCCGGCAGATCTTCCACGACCGCAACCTGAAGGGAGTCCCGGTCGACAAGTCCTTGGCCATGTCCATGGACGGCCGCGACTTCGGCACCACCGTGACCCGCAAGCTGATGGAGTCGCTGAAGGTGCCGAGCGGGGAAGCCACGCTGCCCTTGTCCAGCTTGATCCTCACGGGCAAGCGCCAGGTGTCGGACAAGGCCGTGGAGTGGATGACGATGTCGGTCCTGCGGACCCTCGTCGCCACGGCGATGCTCGGCAAGGCCGGTATCCACGCTGCTTCGACCGGCATCGAGTACGAGGACATCCCCGCCAACGAGGACGGCGATCGTCCCGACAAGGCTGTCGTCCAGCGCGAGGTCATGGAGACGGTCGGTGCGTTCCTCCAGGAGCACGCCGCGCTCTTCCACGCCAAGACTGCCGTCACTGCCCCCGCCGTCGTAGCCGGCCTTGGCGCGACCATGAACCGCACCATGTCCTGGAGTGCTGACCCCATGCCCGAGGGCGTCACCCTGGAGCGCATGCTGGAAGGCATCGAGTGGGAGCGCGAGGGGAAGTACTGGGGTGGCGTCGCGGCCAAGGTGACCGACGGCGGGTCCGTCTCCTGGGCCGGCGGCGCCCGCGATTCCGGCCACAAGGTCTACGACGCGCTGAACCGCCCGGAGAGCGATATGGGCAAGCAGATCCGCGGACGGTTTTAGGTTCCCGCTCGCGCCGGGCTGGACATGACTGTCGTCGCGGCGACGTGACCACGGGTGCAGGTCCCACACCCCACCCCAGACGAATGGCCCCCGACCAGATGAATCGGTCGGGGCCGTTCCCATGCGTCCTGCCCTTGAGCGTCCGTGGTGCGCCGCTATCGCAACGCCCCCGCCGGAAGCACGTCGGTGACGGGGAACCCGCGGGGTTCGGGCTCCGTCCGGGGCGAGCCGGGCGGCCGCGGTCCGTTCCTCCGGCGTGAGCCGCTGTGGCCCGAGGCCCCTCGGGAGACCGGGGGCCTTCGTGTTCCCCAGGCTGACCTGGGGAGTTGTGGCGAAGTGCATGCCGCGAATAGGCCTCAAGGGCTGACATGTGGCTGCACATACGCGAAGACCCCGGCTTCAGCGTTACCGCTGATGGCGGGGTCTTTGGGCACTTCCTGCGAAGTGCCCCCGGCAGGATTCGAACCTGCGCACACGGCTCCGGAGGCCGTTGCTCTATCCCCTGAGCTACGGGGGCGTGTCGTTCGCTTTGCGGCGACGGGTTGAACACTACCAGCTTCCGCGGGGTGATCAGGAACGGATTGCGGGCCCGGGGGACGTGCGTCGCCCGGAGGGGGTGGAAGTGGCAAAAACCCGGACGCGGGGGCTTAGGCGGACCTACTCTCAAGTTGTGTCAGGCGCCTCGGGCCGGGTGCTTGTTGTCGACGACAACAAGGTCATCCGGCAGCTGATCAAGGTCAATCTCGAGCTGGAGGGCTTCGAGGTCGTGACCGCGAACGATGGTGCCGAGTGCCTGGACGTCGTGCATCGCGTGTGTCCCGACGTGATCACCCTTGATGTGGTCATGCCCCGCCTGGACGGGTTCGGGACCGCCGCGCAGCTGCGTGCCGATCCGCGGACGCGGCATCTGCCCCTCGCCATCGTGAGCGCCTGTACGCAGCACGAGGTGGAGGCGGGCATCGAGGCCGGGGTGGACGCGTTCCTCGCCAAGCCCTTCGAGCCCGCCGAACTCGTACGGGTCGTACACCGGCTCATCGAGCGCAAGGACCGGCGCGAGCGGAAGGGCACGCCGGCCGGGCGCGGCAGAGGGTAGCGGCGGTCGTGGCGGTCACCTGTTCACATGGCGAAACCGTTCGCGGGATGGGAGGGCTTCTCCCCTAGGCTGGTCCCGTGACCCCCGCCGACCTCTCCAGCACCGTCGCACGCGCCGTGCGCCGTGCCGTCGAGGACGGGGAGCTGCCCGCCGGGACGGATGTGCCCGAGCGGATCGTCGTCGAGCGGACCCGCCCCGGCGGGGTGGGTGACTACGCCACCCCCGTCGCCTTCCAGGTCGCCCGGGCCGCCGGACGGCCCCCCGCCGAGGTCGCCCGGGTGATCGCCGAAGGCCTGGCGGCGGAGCCCGGTCTCGTGCGCGTGGAGGTCACCGGCGCGGGGTTCCTGAACTTCACCCTCGCCACCCGCGGCGCCGCCGGGCTCGTCCGCGAAGTGCTGTCGCGCGGACCGCGTTACGGGTACGCGGCCGACGCCGTCGAAGTCGAGCCGTTCTGCTGGGCCGCCACCGCCGAGTTCCGCCACCGCGCCGTCCACGAGGCCGTCGTACGCCTCCTGCGCAGCCAGGGAGACGGAGACGGGCCGTCCGCCCGGGCGGCCGTCGCCCCCGTCGCGCGCCGTGACGGGGACGTGGTCGCCGCCTACGGGCGGGACGCCGCCACCTGGGCCGTGCTCGCCGTTCCGGCGCGCGAGACCCCCCAGTTCGGCGCCCGGCTGCTGGTCCAGGACGAGTCCAGCGAGTTCTTCCTCGTGCGGTACGCCCACGCCCGCGCCAGGGCCCTGGGCCGCGGCGCCGCCCGCCTCGGCTTCCACGCCGAGCCCGGCGAGATCGATGCCCCGGCCGAGCCCGCCCGGCCCGCCCTGCGCACCCGGCCCGGCGCCCCCGGCGCCGCTCCCGCGCTGCTGCGGCTGCTCGCCGAGTACCCCCTCGTGCTGGAGGCCGCCGCGCACCGGCGGGCGCCGGAGCAGCTCGTACGGTTCCTCGTCCGCGTCGGCGACGAGTTGCTCGACTTCCAGCACTGCGTGCTGCCCGAGGGGGACGAGAAACCCTCGGCCGCCCACCGCGCCCGGCTGGCCCTTGCCGAAGCCGCCGGGACGGTGCTGGCCGGCGGCCTGGCCCTTCTCGGCATAGACGCACCTGACTGCCTGTGATCTGCGAAGAGAGATACCGATGAGCCGTTCCGCGCACCCCGCCGGGCCCCGCCACGCCGACGTCCTGCCCGAGGGCCACTACTCCCCGCCGCCCGCCGACCTCAACGCGCTCGACGAGAAGGTCTGGGCGCGGACCGTGCGGCGCGACGGCGACGGGGTGGTGACCGTGGGGGGCATCCCCGTCACCTCCCTCGCCCAGGAGTTCGGGACCCCCGCCTACTTCCTCGACGAAGAGGACTTCCGGGAGCGCTGCCGGGCCTGGGCGCACGCCTTCGGGCCCGACGCCGACGTGTTCTACGCGGGCAAGGCGTTCCTCTCCAAGGCCGTCGTGAAGTGGCTGGGGGAGGAAGGTCTCAACCTCGACGTGTGCTCCGGCGGCGAGCTGACCACCGCCCTCGCCGCCGGCATGCCCGCCGGGCAGATCGCCTACCACGGGAACAACAAGTCCGTCGCCGAGATCACCCGGGCCGTCACCGCCGGCGTCGGCCGCATCGTGCTCGACTCCTTCCAGGAGATCGCCCGCGTCGCGCACATCGCCCGTGAGCTGGGCGTACGCCAGCCCGTCCAGATCCGCGTGACGGTGGGCGTCGAGGCGCACACGCACGAGTTCATCGCCACCGCGCACGAGGACCAGAAGTTCGGCATCGCCGTCGCCGACGGCAGCGCCGCCGAGGCCGTACGGCGCGCCCTCGGGCACGACAGCCTCGACCTGCTCGGCGTCCACTCCCACATCGGCTCGCAGATCTTCGACATGGCCGGCTTCGAGGTCTCCGCCAAGCGCGTCGTGCGGCTGCTGGCCGCCGTACGGGACGAGCACGGCGTCGAGCTGCCCGAGATCGACCTCGGCGGCGGCCTCGGCATCGCGTACACCTCCTCCGACGACCCGCGCGAGCCCCACGAGATCGCCAAGGCCCTGCACGAGATCGTCGCCCGCGAATGCGAGTCCGCCGGGCTGCGCGCGCCCCGCATCTCCGTCGAGCCCGGCCGCGCCATCGTCGGGCCCACCGCCTTCACCCTCTACGAGGTCGGCACGATCAAGCCGCTCGAAGGGCTGCGCACGTACGTCTCCGTCGACGGCGGCATGTCGGACAACATCCGCACCGCCCTCTACGACGCCGAGTACGCGGTCACGCTCGTCTCCCGCGTCTCCGACGCCGAGCCCATGCTGGTCCGCGTCGTCGGCAAGCACTGCGAGAGCGGCGACATCGTGGTGAAGGACGCCTTCCTGCCGGCCGACCTGGCCCCGGGAGACCTCCTCGCCGTACCCGCCACCGGGGCCTACTGCCGCTCCATGGCCAGCAACTACAACCACGCGCTGCGCCCGCCCGTCGTCGCCGTGCGCGACGGACGGGCCCGGGTGATCGTCCGGCGCGAGACGGAGGAAGATCTTCTGCGTCTCGACCTCGGATGATCCGGTTGTTTCGGGGAGAAGCCCCCATACCCTCAAAATAGGTGTCTCACTCAATGGACCGGGGATGGAAAGTCCTGTCCATTGAGTGAGACTGGTTGAGACCCGGCGCGCAATACCGCACGCCGGGTGGTGATGGAAGATCGAAAGGCGTAGGTCGAATGATGCGTACGCGTCCGCTGAAGGTGGCGCTGCTGGGCTGTGGAGTGGTCGGCTCAGAGGTGGCGCGCATCATGACGACGCACGCCGACGACCTCACGGCCCGCATCGGCGCGCCCGTCGAGCTCGCCGGCGTGGCCGTACGCCGCCCCTCCAAGGTGCGCGAGGGCATCGACCCCGCCCTGATCACCACGGATGCGACCGCCCTCCTCAAACGCGGCGACATCGACGTCGCGATCGAGGTCATCGGCGGCATCGAGCCCGCCCGCACCCTCATCACCACCGCCTTCGAGCAGGGCATCTCCGTCGTCTCGGCGAACAAGGCGCTGCTCGCCCAGGACGGCGCGGCCCTGCACGCCGCGGCCGAGCAGCACGGGCGGGACCTCTATTACGAGGCCGCCGTCGCCGGCGCCATCCCGCTGGTCCGCCCGATGCGCGAGTCCCTCGCCGGCGACAAGATCAACCGGGTGATGGGCATCGTCAACGGCACGACGAACTTCATCCTCGACAAGATGGACTCCACCGGCGCCGGGTACCAGGAGGCGCTCGACGAGGCCACCGCCCTCGGGTACGCCGAGGCCGACCCCACCGCCGACGTCGAGGGCTACGACGCCGCCGCCAAGGCCGCGATCCTGGCCGGCATCGCCTTCCACACCCGCGTCCGCCTCGACGACGTCTACCGCGAGGGCATGACCGAGGTCAGCGCCGCGGACTTCGCCTCCGCCAAGCGCATGGGCTGCACCGTCAAGCTCCTCGCCATCCTGGAGCGCGCCGCCGACGGCGAGTCCGTCACCGCCCGGGTGCACCCGGCGATGATCCCGCTCACCCACCCGCTCGCCTCCGTCCGCGAGGCGTACAACGCCGTCTTCGTCGAGGCGGAGGCCGCCGGGCGGCTCATGTTCTACGGGCCCGGCGCGGGCGGCTCTCCGACCGCCTCGGCGGTCCTGGGCGACCTCGTCGCCGTCTGCCGCAACAAGCTCGCCGAGGCAACGGGGCCCGGCGAGTCGGCGTACACCCAGCTGCCGGTCAGCCCCATGGGCGACGTCGTCACGCGGTACCACATCAGCCTCGACGTGGCCGACAAGCCCGGCGTCCTCGCCCAGGTGGCGACGACGTTCGCGGAGCACGGTGTCTCCATCGATACCGTACGACAGCAAGGACGTCCGGACGGGGTCGGCAATGAGGCCTCCCTCGTCGTCGTCACCCACCGCGCGCCCGACGCCGCCCTCTCCGGCACCGTCGAGGCACTGCGGAAGCTGGACACCGTGCGCGGTGTCGCCAGCATCATGCGTGTTGAAGGGGAGTAAGGGCCCATGAGCAGCAATCGCACCCACCAGTGGCGCGGCATCATCGAGGAGTACCGGGACCGCCTGCCGGTGACGGACACGACTCCCGTGGTCACACTCCGCGAGGGCGGTACGCCCCTCGTTCCCGCGCAGGTGCTCTCCGAGCGCACCGGCTGCGAGGTCCACCTCAAGGTCGAGGGCGCGAACCCCACCGGGTCCTTCAAGGACCGCGGCATGACCATGGCCATCACCAAGGCCAAGGAGGACGGCGCCAAGGCCGTCATCTGCGCCTCCACGGGCAACACCTCGGCCTCCGCCGCCGCGTACGCGGTGCGCGCCGGGATGGTCTCGGCCGTCCTCGTGCCCCAGGGCAAGATCGCGCTCGGCAAGATGGGCCAGGCGCTGGTGCACGGCGCCAAGATCCTCCAGGTGAACGGCAACTTCGACGACTGCCTGGACCTGGCCCGCGCGCTGTCCGACAACTACCCGGTCGCGCTGGTCAATTCCGTGAACCCGGTGCGCATCGAGGGCCAGAAGACGGCCGCGTTCGAGATCGTCGACGCGCTCGGCGACGCCCCCGACATCCACGTCCTGCCCGTCGGGAACGCCGGAAACATCACCGCGTACTGGAAGGGCTTCAAGGAGTACAAGGCCGATGGCCTGGCCTCCCGTACGCCCCGCGTGTGGGGTTTCCAGGCCTCCGGTTCCGCGCCGATCGTGCGCGGCGAGGTCGTCAAGGAGCCGCACACCATCGCCACCGCGATCCGCATCGGCAACCCGGCCTCCTGGGACTACGCGCTCGCCGCGCGCGATGAGTCGGGCGGCTTCATCGACGAGGTGACGGACCGCCAGATCCTGGCCGCCTACCGCCTGTTGGCCGCGCAGGAGGGCGTCTTCGTCGAGCCCGCCTCGGCCGCGTCCGTGGCCGGCCTGCTCAAGGCCGCCGAGCTGGGCCTGGTCGACCCCGGCCAGAAGATCGTGTGCACCGTGACCGGAAACGGCCTCAAGGACCCCGACTGGGCCGTCGCCGGCGCTCCCCAGCCGGTCACCGTCCCGGTGGACGCGGAGGCGGCCGCCATCCGCCTCGGCCTGGTCTGACCTCAGTACCCCGGCACCCGGGCAGCCCCCGGTCGCCCTGTCCGCCGGATTCCGGAACGCCTCCCGGAGGCTTCCGGAATCCGGCAACTCAGGTCGTACGGCGCAAAACCCGGCGGCATTCAGCGGAATCCGCGGGAAGACCCCGACACGCATCGTGCGCCTCCTGTGCGCCCTATGTCGCGAGAGAACCTTCCTTCGATAGGCTGTACTTACATCCGCCACCGCGCATATGTCCGTGGTGCTGCCCAGAGGGCCTTCGGGTGTCGTACGTTCTCCAGTACATTCGCAGCGAGCCAGCGAAGATCTCGTCTCGCACAGTCACAAGGAGTGTCATCGGACGATGGCCGGTCCAGCGTTCCGCGCCGCCGCCGTACGGGTGCGCGTCCCCGCCAGCAGTGCCAACCTCGGCCCGGGCTTCGACGCCCTCGGTCTGGCCCTGGGGCTCTACGACGACGTCGTCGTCCGGGTGGCCGATTCCGGGCTGAACATCGACATCGCGGGCGAGGGTGCCGACACCCTCCCGCGGGACGAGAGCCACCTGCTCGTACGCTCCATGCGCACCGCCTTCGACCTGCTGGGCGGGCAGCCGCGCGGCCTTGAGGTCGTCTGCGCCAACCGCATCCCGCACGGCCGCGGCCTCGGGTCCTCCTCCGCCGCGATCTGCGCCGGCATCGTCGCCGCCCGCGCCGTGACCATAGGCGGGGAGGCCAAGCTCGACGACGCGGCCCTGCTGGAACTGGCCACCGAGATCGAGGGCCACCCCGACAACGTCGCCGCCTGTCTCCTCGGCGGCTTCACCCTCGCCTGGATGGACGGCGGCAGCGCCAAGGCGATCCGTATGGAGCCCGCCGATTCCATCGTTCCGGTGGTCTTCGTCCCCTCCAAGCCGGTCCTGACGGAAACCGCGCGCGGCCTGTTGCCGCGCAACGTCCCGCACGTGGACGCGGCCGTCAACGCGGGTCGCGCGGCCCTGCTCGTCGAAGCCCTGACCAGGCGTCCCGAGTTGCTGCTGCCGGCCACCGAAGACCGGCTCCACCAGGAGTACCGGTCCCCGGCGATGCCGGAGAGCATCGCACTTGTCAACCGGCTGCGGGCGGACGGCATCCCCGCGGTCATCTCCGGCGCGGGCCCCACGGTCCTCGCGCTGGTCGACAACGGCGCGGCCGACAAGGTCGCGCGGCTCGCGGGCGAAGGGTGGGCGGCGAACCGGCTCGCCCTCGACGCCGCGGGCGCGAGCGTCCTGCCGCTGGGAAACCAGGGCGGCTAGGCCGTAGGGGCATACCCGCCGGGGGCGGGCGGCCAGGGCAGGCCGCCCGCGCTGCAGGCGCGATTGCCGGTGATTGAGAGGGGGAATATCTGTTGGATCCGGTAGTGTTAGTCTCAAGTGCGCAGCCGAAGCCGCCATGGCTCGGTGCTCAGTGTCCCCATCCGGGACCACCTTTCTTCCGGGAGCCTCCCCGACTGCTTTGATCGCTGCCAGCAGTTTCGAGCACGCTCCGGAATCGGCGTGACATTCCCACGCTTCCAGCTCGGGGGCTTCTCGCCGGAACCACCCATGCACGTTTCTTTCCGCCGTTCCTCTTTCGGCGGACCACCGCCCCGGCCGCGGCCCATGACCCATCAAGCCATGGACCGTTGTCGGACAGCACAACCGGTCGCCGAGCCAGACAGGCCGACGTCCGCTCCAGGGAAGGACCCTTCGTGAGCGACACCACCGATCTGATGGGCGCTGCCGACACCACTGTCGACACCAGTGCCCCCGCCGCGGGCGCCGCCCCCAAGCGTCGCCGCTCCGGCACGGGCCTCGATGGCATGGTCCTGGCCGAGCTCCAGCAGGTCGCGTCGGGCCTCGGCATCAGGGGCACCGCGCGTATGCGCAAGAGCCAGCTGATCGAGGTCATCAAGGAGGCGCAGGCGGGAAGCGGCGCCGCCAAGGCCGCGGCTCCGGCCGCCGACGCCGCCGAGGCCAAGCCGAAGCGCCGCGCCACCAGCAAGGCCCGTACGGGTGAGGCCGCCGCCGAGGCGCCCGCCGAGAAGCCCGCCGCGCAGGCGCAGATCGAGATCCCGGGCCAGCCTGCCTCCGAGGACGCCCCGGCCGGCGAGCGCCGCCGCCGTCGGGCCACGGCCCCCTCCGGCAGCCCGGAGACCGCGGCTCCCGCCACCGCCGTGCAGGTCGAGGCCAAGGCCGAGACCGCCACCACCACCGCGACCGCTCCGGCCGAGGCCAAGGCCGAGGCCGCCACCGCCGTCTCCGCGCCCGCCCAGGAGGGCGAGGGCCGCGGCCGGCGCGACCGCCGCGAGCGCGGTGACCGTACCGAGCGCGAGGGCGGCCGCCGCGACCGCCGCGAACGCGGCGCCAAGGCCGACGACCAGGGCCAGGGCGCCCAGGGTCAGGGCCAGGCGGGCCAGGGTCAGGCCGGTGGCCAGGGTGGCCAGGGCCAGGCCGGTGGCCAGGGCGGCCAGGGTCAGGGCGGTGGCCGCGGCGACCGTCAGGACCGTCAGCAGCAGGGCGGTCGCCAGGACCGTCAGCAGCAGGGTGGCCGTCAGGACCGTCAGGACCGTCAGGACCGTCAGGGTCCCCCCGGCAACGGCCCCGAGGACGATTTCGACGACGAGGGCGGCCGTCGCGGCCGTCGCGGCCGCTACCGCGACCGCCGTGGCCGTCGTGGCCGCGACGAGTTCGCGCCGAGCGAGCCGCAGGTCGCCGACGACGACGTCCTGATCCCCGTCGCGGGCATCCTGGACATCCTCGACAACTACGCGTTCATCCGGACCTCGGGCTACCTGCCCGGCCCGAACGACGTGTACGTGTCGCTGGCCCAGGTCCGCAAGGCCGGTCTGCGCAAGGGCGACCACACCACCGGTGCCGTGCGCCAGCCCAAGGACGGCGAGCGCCGCGAGAAGTTCAACGCCCTCGTGCGTCTGGACTCGGTGAACGGCATGGCGCCCGAATCCGGCCGCGGCCGCCCGGAGTTCCAGAAGCTGACCCCGCTGTACCCCCAGGACCGGCTCCGTCTGGAGACCGACCCGGGCGTGCTGACGACCCGCATCATCGACCTCGTGTCGCCGATCGGCAAGGGTCAGCGAGGCCTGATCGTGGCCCCGCCGAAGACCGGCAAGACCATGATCATGCAGGCGATCGCCAACGCGATCACCACGAACAACCCCGAGTGCCACCTGATGGTCGTCCTGGTCGACGAGCGTCCGGAAGAGGTCACCGACATGCAGCGCTCGGTCAAGGGCGAGGTCATCTCCTCGACCTTCGACCGTCCGGCCGAGGACCACACCACCGTCGCCGAGCTGGCCATCGAGCGCGCCAAGCGCCTCGTCGAGCTGGGTCACGACGTGGTCGTCCTGCTGGACTCCATCACCCGTCTGGGCCGTGCGTACAACCTCGCGGCGCCCGCCTCCGGCCGCATCCTGTCCGGTGGTGTCGACTCGACCGCGCTGTACCCGCCGAAGCGCTTCTTCGGTGCCGCGCGCAACATCGAGGACGGCGGCTCGCTGACCATCCTGGCCACCGCGCTGGTCGACACCGGCTCGCGCATGGACGAGGTGATCTTCGAGGAGTTCAAGGGCACCGGCAACATGGAGCTCAAGCTCGACCGGAAGCTCGCCGACAAGCGCATCTTCCCGGCCGTCGACGTCGACCCGTCGGGCACCCGCAAGGAGGAGATCCTCCTCAACAGCGAGGAGCTCGCCATCGTCTGGAAGCTGCGCCGGGTGCTGCACGCGCTCGACTCGCAGCAGGCCATCGAGCTGCTGCTCGACAAGATGAAGCAGACGAAGTCGAACGCCGAGTTCCTGATGCAGATCGCCAAGACGACCCCGTCGGGCAAGAACGACGACTGATCCGTCGATCCGTCGCCGTACACGGCACCACCGGACCGCCCCCACCGCAGCCGCGGCGGGGGCGGTTCCCGTTTTTGCGCGGCTGCGAGCTTCGCCACACTCGCGGCTTTCGTGAACCCGCCCGTCGCACCGTGCGTGCCCTTGGAAAACCGCAGGTGGGAGCGGTGCGCCCGAGGGCGCCAGGGCCGTTGGTCCCACCGTGGCCGCCATAGTGCCCCCGTACGGGCACCCCTTTCGGCCGTGGAACCCTGGACGCCATTCGTCCGTCTGTGTTCAGAGGGAACGTACTCAGGGACCGAGGAGAGCATGAGCGAGGACAGCAGGGGCAGCGGCAGGCGTGCCGCGGGCCGGCGCCGACGGAAAGCGCCGAAGCGCCGCAGGGCCCTGGTCATCGCCGCGTGGAGCGCCGCCGGAGTGGTCCTGCTGGGCGGGGCGGGTCTCGGCTGGTTCTACTTCCACCTCAACGGGAACCTCAAGACGGTCGACATCGACCAGGCGCTCGGCACCGACCGCCCGCAGAACGTGGACAACGGCTCGATGGACATCCTCGTCCTCGGCTCCGACTCCCGCGGCGGCGCCAATTCCGAGTACGGGCAGGACGACGGCGGCTCGGCCCGCTCCGACACGGCGATGATCGTCCACCTGTACGAGGGCCACAAGCAGGCCACCGTCGTCTCCATACCGCGCGACACCATGGTCAACCGGCCGGCCTGCACGACGGCCAACGGCAAGAACGACCGCGGCAGCTCGCGCTCCCAGTTCAACGAGTCGTTCACCATCGGCGGGGCCGCCTGCGCGGTCAAGACCGTCGAGAAGATGTCGGGGATCCGCATGGACCACTACATCGAGGTCGACTTCACGGGCTTCAAGAAGATCATCGACAACCTCGGCGGCGTCGAGCTCACCACCACCAAGCCGATCAAGGACGGATCGAGCCACCTCGACCTCCCGGCCGGCGCCAACAAGCTCAACGGCGAGCAGGCCCTGGGCCTCGTACGGACCCGCAAGAGCGTCGGCGACGGCTCCGACCTCGGCCGAATACAGCTCCAGCAGGCGTTCATGAAGGCCCTGATCAAGCAGGTCAAGGGCATCGGCCTGTTCGACAACCCCAAGCGGCTGCTCGACCTCGCCGACACCGGCACCAAGGCGCTCACCACCGACAAGGCGCTCGGCGACGTGAAGTCCCTGATGGGCTTCGCGCAGAGCCTCCAGGGCATCGACGCCCAGAACATGAAGATGATCACGCTGCCGGTGACGCAGGACCCGCGCGACCACGACCGCGTCGCCCCGCTCACCAAGGAGTCCCAGCTGGTCTGGAACGCGCTCCTGGCCGACCAGCCGGTACCCGCCGAGGCCACCGCCAACTCGATGGGCGACAAGGGCACGGCCGGTCAGATCGTGCAGTGACCCGAAAATGCCTGGTCACACGCTTCCCGCGGGGGAGTGGAATAGATGGCGTACCCCCCTCGTTGAGGGAGGCGTCCTCAGAATTTTGACAGGCAGCCCGGTCCTGGCAGACTGGTCTGTCGGCCCCGGTTCACGCAGTGCGCAATTCGGCTCCTGCGACCCGGCGCCCTCCCGAATCTAGGAGACACCTTGAAGCGCGATGTTCACCCCGAGTACGTCGAGACCCAGGTCAGCTGCACCTGTGGCGCGTCGTTCACCACCCGTAGCACCCTGACCGAGGGCACCATCCGTGCCGAGGTCTGCTCCGAGTGCCACCCGTTCTACACGGGCAAGCAGAAGATCCTCGACACCGGTGGCCGCGTCGCCCGCTTCGAGGCCCGCTTCGGCAAGGCTGCCGGCTCGAAGTAGCGAGCCCCCGGCGCCGGACCCCGGCTGCACCCTGTCCAACACGGGGGCAGCCGGACCGGCGCCTTTGTCGTCCCGCAGCCCTTTTTCGTACTTTCACTTCAGGAGCCCCCGATGTTCGAGGCGGTCGAGGAACTGGTCGGCGAGCACGCCGATCTTGAGAAGAAGCTCGCCGACCCTTCGGTCCACTCGGATCAGGCCAACGCGCGCAAGCTCAACAAGCGCTACGCGGAGCTGACCCCGATCGTCGCGACCTTCCGTGCCTGGAAGCAGTCCGCCGAGGACATCGAGACGGCGAAGGAGTTCGCGGCCGACGACCCCGACTTCGTGGCCGAGGTGAAGGAGCTCAGCGCGCAGCGCGAGGAGCTCACCGAGAAGCTCCGCCTGCTGCTGGTCCCGCGCGACCCCAGCGACGACAAGGACGTGCTCCTGGAGGTCAAGGCGGGCGCGGGCGGCGACGAGTCCGCCCTGTTCGCCGGCGACCTGCTGCGCATGTACCTGCGCTACGCCGAGCGCGTGGGCTGGAAGACCGAGATCATCGACGCCACCGAGTCCGAGCTCGGCGGCTACAAGGACGTTCAGGTCTCCGTCCGCACCAAGGGCGGCAACGGCGCCACCGAGCCCGGCCAGGGCGTGTGGGCCCGCCTGAAGTACGAGGGCGGCGTGCACCGCGTCCAGCGCGTTCCGGCCACCGAGTCCCAGGGCCGCATCCACACCTCCGCCGCGGGCGTGCTCGTCACCCCGGAGGCCGAGGAGGTCGAGGTCGAGATCAACCCGAACGACCTCCGCATCGACGTGTACCGCTCGTCGGGCCCCGGCGGCCAGTCCGTCAACACCACCGACTCGGCCGTGCGCATCACGCACATCCCGACCGGCGTGGTCGCCTCCTGCCAGAACGAGAAGAGCCAGCTCCAGAACAAGGAGCAGGCCATGCGCATCCTCCGGTCGCGCCTGCTGGCCGCGGCCCAGGAGGCCGCCGAGCAGGAGGCCTCCGACGTGCGCCGCAGCCAGGTGCGCTCCGTGGACCGCTCCGAGAAGATCCGTACGTACAACTTCCCGGAAAACCGGATCTCGGACCACCGGACGGGTTTCAAGGCGTACAACTTGGACCAGGTGCTCGACGGCGACCTGGATCCGATGATCCAGGCCTGCGTCGACGCGGACTCGGCCGCCAAGCTGGCGTCCGCGCACTGATCCCGGCCGCACGGCCCCCGCAGGACCCGTACCGCCCCCGCACCACCCCCGTACGACAGCAGCCCGGAGGACCAGCGTGAACTTGCTGCTTGCCGAGGTGGCCCAGGCCACCCAGCGGCTGGCCGCCGCCGGCGTGCCCTCACCGCGCTTCGACGCGGAGGAGCTCGCGGCCTTCGTGCACGGCGTCAAGCGGGGGGAACTGCACCACGTCAAGGACGCGGACTTCGACGCCCGCTACTGGGAGGCCGTCGCCCGCCGCGAGGCGCGCGAGCCGCTCCAGCACATCACCGGCCGCGCCTTCTTCCGGTACCTGGAGCTCCAGGTCGGGCCCGGGGTCTTCGTGCCCCGGCCCGAGACCGAGTCGGTCGTGGACTGGGCCATACACGCCGTCCGGGCGATGGACGTCGTCGAGCCGCTGATCGTGGACCTGTGCACCGGCTCCGGCGCCATCGCGCTGGCCATGGCCCAGGAGGTGCCGCGCTCGCGCGTGCACGCGGTGGAGCTGTCCGAGGACGCCCTGCGGTGGACCCGCAAGAACGCCGAGGGGTCGCGGGTCACCGTCCACCAGGGTGACGCGCTGAGGGCCCTGCCCGAGCTGGACGGCCAGGTCGACCTGGTGATCTCGAACCCGCCGTACATCCCGCTCACCGAATGGGAGTACGTCGCCCCCGAGGCCCGGGACCACGACCCCGAGATGGCCCTGTTCTCCGGCGAGGACGGCCTCGACACCATCCGCGGCATCGAGCGCACCGCGCACCGGCTGCTGCGGCCCGGCGGCATCGTCGTCATCGAGCACGCCGACACCCAGGGCGGCCAGGTTCCGTGGATCTTCGCCGAGGAGCGGGGCTGGGCCGACGCCGCCGACCACCCCGACCTGAACAACCGCCCGCGCTTCGCCACCGCCCGCAAGGCGATGCCGTGACGGGCGCGACCCACCCCTCCACCCCCCTGCTGCACGAGGAGTCCCGCTGATGGCCCGGCGATACGACTGCAACGACGCGACGGACCGCAAGACGGGTCTGCGTGAAGCCGCATCCGCCGTGCGCCGCGGCGAGCTGGTCGTGCTGCCCACCGACACCCTCTACGGGATCGGCGCGGACGCCTTCAGCGCGGAGGCCGTCGGCGACCTGCTCGCCGCCAAGGGACGCGGCCGCAACATGCCCACCCCCGTCCTCATCGGCTCCCCGAACACCCTGCACGGGCTCGTCACCGACTTCTCCGAGCAGGCCTGGGAACTCGTCGACGCCTTCTGGCCGGGCGCGCTGACCCTCGTCGCCAAGCACCAGCCCTCGCTGGCCTGGGACCTGGGGGAGACCCGCGGGACCGTGGCCGTGCGGATGCCCCTGCACCCCGTCGCGATCGAGCTGCTGACCGAGGTCGGCCCGATGGCCGTGTCCTCGGCGAACCTGACCGGACACCCGGCGCCGGAGGACTGCGACGCGGCGCGCGAGATGCTCGGCGATTCCGTGTCCGTGTACCTGGACGGCGGTCCGACCCCGGGAATCCAGCCGTCGTCGATCGTCGACGTCACCGGGAAGGTTCCCGTGCTGCTGCGCGAGGGGGCGCTGACCGCCGAGCAGCTGCGGGAGGTCGTGCCCGACCTAGAGGTGGCCCCGTGAGCCCTGAGGGGCGTGGCATAGCAAGCGGGCACACCTCCGGCGGGAGCCACGGCTGGGGGGACTCCCACCCGGCGGGCGCCGGCGGGGACACGTTCCGCATCCTCCACGTCAGCACCGGCAACGTGTGCCGCTCGCCGATCACCGAGCGGCTGACGCGGCATGCCCTGGCGCACCGGCTGGGCGGTATTCCGGTCGGCGACCTGATCGTGGAGAGTGCGGGGACCTGGGGCCACGAGGGGGCCCCGATGGAGGCGAACGCGGCGGCCGTGCTCGCGGACTTCGGCGCGGACGCCACCGGGTTCACCGGGCGCGAGCTGCTGGACGAGCACGTCATACGGGCGGACCTGGTGCTCACCGCCACGCGGGACCACCGGGCGCAGGTCATCTCGATGGGGCATTCGGCGGGGCTGCGGACGTTCACGCTGAAGGAGTTCACGCGGCTGGTGCGGGCGATAGATCCGGCCACGCTGCCGCCGCTGGACGACGGGGTCGCGGAGCGGGCGCGAGCCCTGGTGCGGGCCGCCGCCGCCCTGCGGGGATGGCTGCTCGCGCCGTCGCCGGACGCGGACGAGGTGTACGACCCGTACGGGGCGCCGATCACCTTCTTCCGCTCGATCGGCGACGAGATCAACCAGGCGCTGGACCCGGTGGTCACGGCCCTGACGGGCGTCAACGCCCGGCGCTGAGGGTCGTCGGCCGGAGGCCGGCGCAGCGGGGCGAAGCCTGAGAGGCCCCTGGGGCCGAGCAGTGCGAGGGTCGCGTTCGGGAGGGGCCGCCGGCGCTGACGCCGACAGGTTCGAAATCGGGCGCAGTGGGACAGGGCGACCTAGAGTGGGGCTATTCGGGACAGCCCACTGGAGTCGCGCCATGAGCGTCATCACCCCGCCCTCCGACCTGCTGCGGCAGCAGGATCCGCAGATGGCCGACGTGCTCGCGGGGGAGGCCCAGCGGCAGGCCGTCACGCTGCAGCTGAGCGCCGCCGAGAACTTCACCTCGCCCGCCGTGCTGGCGGCCCTCGGCTCGGCGCTCGCCAACAAGTACGCCGAGGGCTATCCGGGCCACCGCTACCACGGCGGCTGCGAGTACGCCGATCGTGCCGAGGGGCTGGCCGTCGAGCGGGCCCGCGCGCTGTTCGGGGTCGAGCACGCCAACGTACAGCCGCATTCCGGTTCCGCCGCCGTGCTGGCCGCGTACGCCGCGCTGCTGCGGCCCGGGGACACCGTCCTCGCGATGGGGCTCCCGTACGGCGGCCACCTCACGCACGGCTCGCCCGCCAACTTCTCCGGCCGCTGGTTCGACTTCGTCGGGTACGGCGTCGACGCCGAGACCGGCCTGATCGACTACCGGCAGGTGCAGGACCTCGCCCGGCTGCACCGGCCCAAGGCCATCGTCTGCGGTTCGATCTCCTACCCGCGCCACCCCGAGTACTCCGTGTTCCGGGAGATCGCCGACGAGGTCGGGGCCCACCTCATCGCGGACGCCGCCCATCCGATCGGGCTGGTCGCGGGCGGGGCAGCGCCGAGCCCCGTCCCGTACGCGGACATCGTCTGCGCGACGACGCACAAGGTGCTGCGCGGTCCGCGCGGCGGGATGGTCCTGTGCGGGGCCGAGTTCGCCGAGCGGATCGACCGCGCCGTCTTCCCCTTCACCCAGGGCGGCGCCCAGATGCACACGATCGCCGCCAAGGCCGTGGCCTTCGGCGAGGCCGCGGCCCCCGCGTTCACCACGTACGCCCATCGGGTGGTCGCCAACGCGCGGACGCTGGCCGACGAGCTCGCCGCCCACGGCCTCGCGGTGACGACGGGCGGCACCGACACCCACCTGATCACCGCCGACCCGGCGCCGCTCGGCGTGGACGGCCCCACCGCCCGCGGCCGGCTCGCCGCCGCCGGGATCGTGCTCGACACCTGTGCCCTCCCGTACGGGGACCAGCGCGGGGTCCGGCTCGGCACGGCGGCCGTCACCACGCAGGGCATGGGGGAGCCCGAGATGGTCCGCATCGCCGCGCTGTTTGCCGCCGCACTGCGCGGGGAAGGCGCGCAGACCCGCCCGGAGGTGGCCGAGCTGACGCGCGGATTTCCCCCGTATGGGGAGTAAGAGGGGCAAGCGGGGCGTACTGCAACCGGGATAGCGCCCCCTCGCGTCCTCGATGAGGGGTACATCGCAGCTAATGTGTGGGGCTGAGATGGCCGGCGATACATCTGGGGCAGCCCGTGCGTGAATATCTGCTGACGCTTTGCGTCACGGTCGCGGTGACCTATCTGCTCACCGGGCCCGTGCGGAAGTTCGCGATCGCGGCCGGTGCGATGCCGGAGATCCGCGCCCGCGACGTGCACCGCGAGCCCACTCCGCGGCTCGGCGGCATCGCCATGTTCGGCGGGCTGTGCGCGGGGCTGCTGGTCGCGGACCACCTGCGCAACCTCAACGGCGTCTTCGAGCTGTCGAACGAGCCGCGGGCGCTGCTCTCCGGAGCGGCCCTGATCTGGCTGATCGGCGTCCTCGACGACAAGTTCGAGATCGACGCCCTGATCAAGCTCGGCGCGCAGATGATCGCCGCCGGCGTGATGGTCATCCAGGGCTTGACCATCCTGTGGATCCCCGTCCCCGGCATCGGGACGGTCGCGCTGACCCAGTGGCAGGGCAACCTGCTGACCGTGGCGCTCGTCGTGATCACCATCAACGCGGTGAACTTCGTGGACGGTCTCGACGGTCTGGCCGCCGGCATGGTCTGCATCGCCGCCACCGCGTTCTTCCTCTACTCGTACCGGATCTGGTTCGGGTACGGGATCGAGGCGGCTGCCCCCGCGACCCTGTTCGCCGCGATCCTGATGGGGATGTGCCTCGGCTTCCTGCCGCACAACATGCATCCGGCCCGGATCTTCATGGGCGATTCCGGATCGATGCTCATCGGCCTGGTGCTGGCCGCCGCCGCGATCTCGATCACCGGGCAGGTGGACCCGGACACCATGGCCCTGTTCGCGGGCGGTGAGCGCAATGCGGTCCACGCGATGATCCCGGTGTTCATTCCGCTTCTGCTTCCGCTGACCATCATCGCGATCCCGATGGCGGACCTGATCCTGGCCATCGTGCGGCGCACCTGGAAGGGCCAGTCGCCGTTCGCGGCCGACCGCGGGCACCTGCACCACCGGCTGCTGGAGCTCGGGCACTCGCACAGCCGCGCGGTGCTGATCATGTACTTCTGGTCGGGGCTGATCGCCTTCGGCGCGGTGGCGTACTCGGTGCACTCCGCCTCGATGTGGATCGTGCTCGCGATCGTCGCGCTGAGCGCGCTGGGCCTCGTCCTGCTGCTCCTGCCGCGCTTCACCCCGCGCGCCCCGCGCTGGGCCGAGGGTCTGGTCCCGCCGCGCTACCGGCACGCCGAGCGGGCCGCCGAGGCGGCCGCCCTGGACGCCTCGGGCCGCGAGCCGGAGCCGGCCGGGACGATCCGGGTCGGTGTCTCCGGCGTCAACGGAGCGACCGCGGTAGGCCCCCGTTCGCGCTTCCCCGACCGGCGTAAGGCCGAGTCGGCACGCTGACGCCCGCGGTACATGTCGGACATGAACTGCCTTTACCACACACAATGACGGCTTGTCGCGCACACACGGGCGGATTAGCTCTCATGTGTGACAGTCAGCACACTCCGCAGGTAAAGCTCTCATCAAATAGTTTGTGATACCGTTCACTAAACCCGGCGACAGAGCCGAAGGACCGTAGTGCGACGGCCCATCGGCCCGAGGTTCGATCTCGGACCGGGCTTACGCTCGTCCCGTACGAGTTCCCGTACGAGTCCGTGCCCCCACCACCACGCGGAGCAAACCGCCATGCGGTCAGATGACGTCCGATCCCTCCTGCACGCCGCCGTACCCACGGCTGTCGCCGGCGCTCTCGCAGCCGTCATCAGCGCCGTGGTGGCAGGCGGCAAGGGGGCCCTTGGCGCAGTCATCGCCACGCTGGTCGTGATGCTGTTCATGGGCATCGGATTCGTCGTTCTGCAACGCACCGCGAAATCGCTTCCGCACCTGTTCCAGGCCATGGGGCTGATGCTCTACACGGCCCAGATCCTGTTGCTGTTCGTCTTTGTCGCCGTGTTCAAGAACACGACGTTGTTCAACCCCAAGGCTTTCGCGATCACGCTCGTCGCCACCACCCTCGTGTGGATCGGCGCACAGACGCGTGCTCACATGAAAGCCAAGATCCTCTACGTCGAACCGGACTCGACGAAGGGCGACAAGCCCGAAAATTCGGGGCCGAAGTCGTGAGGGGTAGGGCCGGAATAAGGGCGCGTTCGAGATGCTGCTATCGTCCGGTGCCAACTGCGGCATTGCGGGCGCGGGCATCTGAGCTGACGCCTGTTCCATCGCGAGGCTCGATGCCTGATCGCCGCCCCCACACCCGTAACACCAGTCCAGTGCCGAACAGCGGCTGTGCGCCGCGCCGACACAACGAGGTTGCCGTACCTATGCGCCACGCTGAAGGAGCCCGCGGTGAGTGCTGACCTGACGCAGGTGCTCGCTTTCGAGACCGACTGTCACATCTTCGACGGATGTGGCTTCCCCGGCCCGGGCCTGCACTCGTTCCTCTTCGAGCCGCTGTGGGGCGAAGCCGGCACCACCAGTGCGTACTTCAACAAGCCGATGCTGCTGGCCCTGCTGGGCTCGGTGATCATCGTCGCCTTCTTCTGGGCCGCGTTCCGCAAGCCCAAGGTCGTACCGGGCAAGCTGCAGATGGTCGCCGAGGCCGGCTACGACTTCGTGCGCCGCGGCATCGTCTACGAGACGCTGGGCAAGAAGGAGGGCGAGAAGTACGTCCCCTTCATGGTGTCGCTGTTCTTCTTCGTCTGGGTCCTGAACGTCTGGTCGATCGTCCCCGTGGCCCAGTTCCCGGTGACCGCGATCATCGCGTACCCGGCGGGACTCGCGCTGGTCGTCTACTTCATCTGGATGTCGGTGACGTTCAAGCGTCACGGCTTCGTCGGCGGACTCAAGAACCTGACGGGCTACGACAAGTCGCTCGGCGGCGTCCTGCCCCTGGTCATGGTCATCGAGTTCTTCTCGAACGTCCTGGTGCGCCCGTTCACCCACGCGGTCCGACTGTTCGCGAACATGTTCGCCGGTCACACCCTGCTGCTGCTGTTCACCATCGCCAGCTGGTACCTGCTGAACGGCATCGGGATCGCCTACGCCGGCGTCTCTTTCATCATGGTCATCGTGATGACGGCGTTCGAGCTCTTCATCCAGGCTGTCCAGGCCTACGTCTTCGTACTGCTGGCCTGCAGCTTCATCCAGGGCGCACTCGCCGAGCACCACTGAGTCCGGCCCTCCCCCAAACCCCCTGTCGTCCGGTGGCCAACCCCCACCGGTCCGTGAAAGAGAAGGAAGAACTGGCATGTCCCAGATCCTCGCTGCCGCCGATGGCGTCACCGGCTCCCTCAGCTCCGTTGGTTACGGTCTCGCGGCCATCGGCCCGGGTGTCGGCGTCGGCATCATCTTCGGTAACGGCACGCAGGCTCTCGCCCGTCAGCCCGAGGCTGCCGGTCTGATCCGCGCCAACCAGATCCTCGGCTTCGCCTTCTGTGAGGCGCTCGCCCTCATCGGTCTGGTCATGCCGTTCGTCTACAGCTGACGAACCGCGACCACTAGTCCGATTAGACGAAAGGCACTGATGTGAACCTCCTGGTTCTCGCGGCCGAGACGGAAAACCCGCTCGTTCCGCCGATCCCCGAGCTCGTCATCGGTCTGATCGCCTTCGTCATCGTCTTCGGTTTCCTCGCGAAGAAGCTCCTCCCGAACATCAACAAGGTTCTGGACGAGCGCCGCGAGCAGATCGAGGGCGGTATCGAGAAGGCTGAGGCCGCTCAGACCGAGGCCCAGAGCGTGCTGGAGCAGTACAAGGCCCAGCTCGCCGAAGCCCGGCACGAGGCCGCGCGCCTGCGCCAGGAAGCGCTGGAGCAGGGCACTGCGCTCAAGGAAGAACTGCGCGCAGAGGGCCAGCGGCAGCGTGAGGAGATCATCGCTGCCGGCCACGCCCAGATCGAGGCCGACCGCAAGGCCGCCTCTCAGGCGCTGCGCCAGGACGTGGGCAAGCTCGCCACCGACCTGGCCGGCAAGCTCGTCGGCGAGTCCCTTGAGGACGCCGCCCGGCAGAGCCGCACGATCGACCGCTTCCTCAGCGAGCTTGAGGAGAAGGCCGAGGCGGCCCGATGAACGGAGCGAGCCGCGAGGCGCTGGCCTCCGCGCGTGAGCGTCTCGACGCGCTGACGGACAACACGTCCGTCGACGCGGCGAAGCTCGCCGGCGAGCTGGCAGCCGTCACCGCGCTGCTCGACCGTGAGGTCTCGCTGCGTCGGGTCATCACGGACCCGGCGCAGTCCGGCGAGGCCAAGGCCGAGCTGGTCGGCCGGCTGCTGTCCGGCCAGGTGGGCGGGGAGACCCTCGACCTGGTGTCCGGCATGGCGCGGTCGCGCTGGTCGCAGTCCCGTGACCTGGTCGACTCGCTGGAGGCCCTCGCGGCCACCGCCGACCTCACGGCGGCCCAGCGGTCCGGCGCGCTCGACGACGTCGAGGACGAGATCTTCCGCTTCGGCCGGATCGTCGCCTCGAACACCGGGCTGCGTGCGGCACTGACCGACCGCGGCGCCACCGCCTCCGCCAAGGGTGAGCTGCTGCGCAGCCTGCTCGGCGGCAAGGCGAACGCCGTCACCGAGCGACTGGTCGCCCGTCTTGTCACGCACCCGCGTGGACGTAGCCTGGAAGCGGGACTGGAGTCCCTTTCCAAGCTCGCCGCCGAGCGCCGTGACCGCATGGTCGCCACCGTGACCACCGCGGTTCCGCTCAGCGACGTGCAGAAGCAGCGTCTCGGCGCGGTGCTGGCCAAGCTGTACGGCCGCCAGATGCACCTGAACCTCGACGTGGACCCCGCGGTCCTCGGCGGGATCACGGTGCGGGTCGGCGACGAGGTCATCGACGGCACCATCGCGGACCGCCTCGCCGAGGCGTCGCGCCGCATGGCCGGCTGACCAGCCACCAATAGAACAGAAGCATTCCTAGCGGCCCGGTTGGGCCGTGCAGAACTTGCAGAAGATTCCTGGGGGTCGCCCCCAGACCCCTAAGAAGCTTCAGGCCCAACAAGGAGAGCAGGGAACCCAGATGGCGGAGCTCACGATCCGGCCGGAGGAGATCCGGGACGCACTGGAGAACTTTGTCCAGTCGTACCAGCCGGACGCGGCCTCGCGCGAGGAGGTCGGAACGGTCAGCGTTGCCGGCGACGGCATCGCGAAGGTGGAGGGCCTGCCCTCCGCCATGGCGAACGAGCTGCTGAAGTTCGAGGACGGCACCCTCGGTCTCGCCCTCAACCTTGAGGAGCGCGAGATCGGTGCGGTCGTCCTCGGCGAGTTCAGCGGCATCGAGGAGGGCCAGCCGGTGCAGCGCACCGGTGAGGTGCTCTCCGTCGGCGTCGGCGAGGGTTACCTCGGCCGCGTCGTCGACCCGCTCGGCAACCCGATCGACGGTCTCGGCGAGATCGCGACCGAAGGCCGTCGCGCCCTTGAGCTGCAGGCCCCGGGCGTCATGGTCCGCAAGTCGGTCCACGAGCCGATGCAGACCGGCTACAAGGCCATCGACGCGATGGTGCCCGTCGGCCGCGGCCAGCGTCAGCTGATCATCGGTGACCGTCAGACCGGCAAGACCGCGCTGGCCGTCGACACGATCATCAACCAGCGCGACAACTGGCGCTCGGGCGACGTGAACAAGCAGGTCCGCTGCATCTACGTCGCCATCGGCCAGAAGGGCTCGACCATCGCGTCCGTTCGCGGCGCCCTGGAAGACGCCGGTGCGCTTGAGTACACGACGATCGTCGCCGCCCCGGCGTCCGACCCGGCCGGCTTCAAGTACCTGGCGCCGTACACCGGTTCGGCCATCGGCCAGCACTGGATGTACGCCGGCAAGCACGTCCTGATCATCTTCGACGACCTGTCGAAGCAGGCCGACGCCTACCGCGCCGTGTCGCTGCTGCTGCGCCGCCCGCCGGGCCGTGAGGCCTACCCGGGTGACGTCTTCTACCTGCACTCCCGTCTGCTGGAGCGCTGCGCGAAGCTCTCCGACGACATGGGCGCCGGTTCGATGACCGGTCTGCCGATCGTCGAGACCAAGGCGAACGACGTGTCGGCGTTCATCCCGACCAACGTCATCTCCATCACCGACGGTCAGTGCTTCCTGGAGTCCGACCTGTTCAACGCGGGCCAGCGCCCGGCGCTGAACGTCGGCATCTCGGTCTCCCGCGTCGGTGGCTCCGCCCAGCACAAGGCCATGAAGCAGGTTTCCGGCCGTCTGCGCCTGGACCTGGCCCAGTACCGCGAGCTGGAGGCGTTCGCCGCCTTCGGTTCCGACCTGGACGCCGCGTCGAAGGCCTCGCTGGAGCGCGGCAAGCGCCTGGTCGAGCTGCTGAAGCAGGGCCAGTACCAGCCGATGCCCGTCGAGGAGCAGGTCGTCTCCGTCTGGGCCGGCACCACCGGCAAGATGGACGACGTTCCGGTGGGCGACATCCGTCGCTTCGAGTCGGAGCTTCTGGAGCACCTGCGCCGCGAGCGCAAGGACCTCCTGACCTCCATCGCGGACGGCGGCAAGATGTCGGACGACACCCTGTCCTCCATCGCGGACGCCATCGCCGGCTTCAAGCGCCAGTTCGAGACCTCGGACGGCAAGCTCCTGGGCGAGGACGCACCGGCCGTCAACGTCTCCAAGTGACGACGGAAGGGACCTGACTCATGGGAGCGCAGCTCCGGGTCTACAAGCGTCGCATCCGTGCCATCACGGCGACCAAGAAGATCACCAAGGCGATGGAGATGATCGCCGCCTCGCGCATCGTCAAGGCGCAGCGCAAGGTGGCGGCGTCGATGCCGTACGCGACCGAGCTCACCCGTGCGGTGACCGCGGTGGCGACCGGTTCGAACACCAAGCACGCCCTGACGACCGAGGTCGAGCAGCCGAGCCGTGCCGCGATCGTGCTCATCACGAGCGACCGCGGTCTGGCCGGCGGCTACTCCTCCAACGCCATCAAGCAGGCGGAGCGGCTCACCGAGCGGCTGCGCGGCGAGGGCAAGGAGGTCGACACCTACATCGTCGGCCGTAAGGGTCTGGCCTACTACGGCTTCCGCGAGCGCAAGGTCGTGGATTCGTGGACCGGCTTCACCGACAGCCCGGCCTACGCCGACGCCAAGCGCGTCGCCGGGCCGCTGATCGAAGCCATCCAGACGGAGACGGCCGAGGGTGGCGTCGACGAGCTGCACATCGTCTACACGGAATTCGTGTCGATGATGACGCAGAACCCGGTCGACGGCCGGATGCTGCCGCTCAGCCTCGACGAGGCTGCGGAGGAGAGCGGTACGAAGGGCGAGATCCTTCCGCTGTTCGACTTCGAGCCGTCGGCGGAGGACGTCCTCGACGCCCTTCTGCCGCGCTACGTCGAAAGCCGTATCTACAACGCACTGCTGCAGTCGGCCGCTTCCGAGCACGCCGCCCGCCGCCGCGCGATGAAGGCGGCGACCGATAACGCCGGAGACCTCATCAAGAGCCTCTCCCGGCTTGCCAACGCGGCCCGCCAGGCCGAAATCACCCAGGAAATCAGCGAGATCGTCGGTGGCGCGAGCGCCATGGCTGACGCGACCGCGGGGAGTGACAAGTAATGACGACCACTGTTGAGACGGCCGCCGCCACGGGCCGCGTCGCCCGGGTCATCGGCCCGGTCGTCGACGTGGAGTTCCCCGTCGACGCCATGCCCGACATCTACAACGCCCTCAAGGTCCAGGTCGCCGACCCGGCCGAGGACGGCGCGCTGAAGACCCTGACCCTTGAGGTCGCGCAGCACCTGGGTGACGGCCTCGTCCGCACCATCTCGATGCAGCCGACCGACGGTCTGGTCCGCCAGGCCCCGGTGACCAACACGGGCGAGGGCATCACCGTCCCCGTCGGTGACTTCACCAAGGGCAAGGTCTTCAACACCCTGGGCGAGGTGCTCAACTACCCCGAGGCGAACGCCGAGGTCACCGAGCGCTGGCCCATCCACCGCAAGGCGCCCCGCTTCGACGAGCTTGAGTCGAAGACCGAGATGTTCGAGACCGGCGTCAAGGTCATCGACCTTCTCACCCCGTACGTCAAGGGTGGAAAGATCGGTCTGTTCGGTGGTGCCGGTGTCGGCAAGACCGTTCTGATCCAGGAAATGATCTACCGCGTCGCCAACAACCACGACGGTGTGTCGGTCTTCGCGGGCGTCGGTGAGCGTACCCGTGAGGGCAACGACCTCATCGAGGAAATGGCCGACTCCGGCGTCATCGACAAGACGGCGCTCGTCTTCGGCCAGATGGACGAGCCCCCGGGCACCCGTCTGCGCGTCGCCCTGGCCGGTCTGACCATGGCGGAGTACTTCCGCGATGTGCAGAAGCAGGACGTGCTCTTCTTCATCGACAACATCTTCCGTTACACCCAGGCCGGTTCGGAGGTGTCGACCCTTCTGGGCCGCATGCCGTCCGCCGTGGGTTACCAGCCGAACCTGGCTGACGAGATGGGTCTGCTGCAGGAGCGCATCACCTCGACCCGCGGTCACTCGATCACCTCGATGCAGGCGATCTACGTCCCCGCGGACGACCTGACCGACCCGGCGCCGGCCACCACCTTCGCCCACCTCGACGCGACGACGGTTCTCTCCCGTCCGATCTCCGAGAAGGGCATCTACCCGGCCGTGGACCCGCTGGACTCGACGTCCCGCATCCTCGACCCGCGGTACATCGCGGCGGACCACTACGCCACCGCGATGCGCGTCAAGGGGATCCTGCAGAAGTACAAGGACCTCCAGGACATCATCGCGATCCTCGGTATCGACGAGCTGGGCGAGGAGGACAAGCTCGTTGTCCACCGTGCCCGTCGTGTCGAGCGCTTCCTGTCGCAGAACACCCACGTCGCCAAGCAGTTCACCGGCGTGGACGGTTCGGACGTTCCGCTCGACGAGTCGATCACCGCGTTCAACGCGATCTGCGATGGTGACTACGACCACTTCCCCGAGCAGGCGTTCTTCCTGTGCGGTGGCATCGAGGACCTGAAGGCGAACGCCAAGGAGCTGGGCGTCTCCTGATCCGGCGCGCTCCGTACGGAGCGCATCGGATCGAATGCCCGCCGGTTCGCCGGCAGGTGTCTCGTCGGAGAGGGGCGGGTGTGTCCCGTCCCTCTCCCCACGCCCATTAGAATTTGACCCAACACCCGGCTGACCCGCCGGGTGGTGACCCGAGGAGCCACCTTGGCTGCTGAGCTGCACGTCGAGCTGGTCGCGGCGGACCGCAATGTCTGGTCCGGCGAGGCCACCCTGGTCGTCGCCCGCACCACGTCCGGCGACATCGGCGTCATGCCCGGTCACCAGCCGCTTCTCGGTGTGCTGGAATCGGGCCCGGTGACCATCCGTACCAGCGAGGGCAACACTGTCGTCGCAGCGGTGCACGGCGGATTCATCTCGTTCGCGGACAACAAGCTGTCCCTGCTGGCCGAGATCGCCGAGCTCGCTGACGAGATTGACGTCCAGCGGGCGGAGCGGGCACTGGAGCGCGCGAAGTCGGAGGCCGATGGGGCCGCCGAGCGTCGCGCCGATGTCCGGCTGCGCGCGGTCACGGGGCACTGAGCCCCGTACCGAACAGGTTTGAGACCTCAGCCGCGGTCCGGTCTGGAATTTTCCAGACCGGGTCGCGGCTGAGGCGATGCAGGTCGTTTTTCGTTTGAGGTATTCGATGAGCGAGGAGGTCGGTGAAGATGCTCCTCGCTCTGCTTGTGAGCGGCCTGGTCGTAGCCCTGGTGGTGATCGGGCTGTTTGTGTTCGGGCTGCGCCGCAGACTGATCCAGCGTTCCGGCGGCACGTTCGACTGCAGCCTGCGCTGGGGGGTCTCCGAGGAACCCGACATCTCCGGCAAGGGCTGGGTGTACGGGGTCGCCCGGTACAGCGGTGACCGCATCGAGTGGTTCCGCGTCTTCTCGTACTCCCCGCGCCCGCGCCGGCTGCTGGAGCGCTCCTCCATCGAGGTCGTCGCCCGCCGCGCCCCCGAGGGCGAGGAGGAGCTGGCGCTGCTGTCCGACGCCGTCGTGCTCGGCTGTCTCCACCGCGGGACCCGCCTGGAGCTGGCGATGAGCGAGGACGCGCTGACGGGCTTCCTGGCCTGGCTGGAGGCGGCGCCTCCCGGGCAGAGGGTGAACGTGGCCTGAACGCGGCCTCAGCCGGCGAACGACGTGGAGAAGCCGGGGAGACGGGGGGCGGACCCCGTCTCCCCGGCTTCGTCGTCCACCGGGCCGGCGGGGGCTACTGGAGCCCGGTGTGGACCGCGTTGGCGAGCTCGCCGTTCGCCGTGTCGCCGCTGAACTCCCAGTAGAAGGCGCCCCTGAGGCCCTGCTGCTTGGTCCAGCTCATCTTCCCGGCGATGGTGGCGGGGGTGTCGTAGCTCCACCAGTTGCCGCCGCACTTGGCGTAGGCCGTGCCGGCGACGGTGCCGGTGGCCGGGCAGCTGTTCTTGAGCACCTTGTAGTCCTCGATGCCCTGCTCGTACGTGCCGGGGGCGGGCCCGGTCGCCGTGCCGCCGGGGGCGGCCTGCGTGACGCCGGTCCAGCCGCGGCCGTAGAAGCCGATGCCGAGGTTGAGCTTCGAGCCCGCGATGCCCTTGCCCTTGAGCTTGGTGATCGCCGCCTCGGAGTTGAAGCCGGCGATCGGGATGCCGGCGTACGAGGTGAGCGGGGAGTGCGGGGCGGTCGGGCCCTGGGCGTCCCATGCGCCGAAGAAGTCGTACGTCATGACGTTGTAGAAGTCGACGTACTGGGAGGCGCCCGCGTAGTCCGCGAGGTCCAGCTTGCCGCCGTTGGAGCCGTCGGCGGAGATCGCGGCCGTCACCAGGTTGCTGGCGCCGAACTTGGTGCGCAGTGCGGACAGGACGTTCTTCAGGGAGGCGGCGCCGCTGGTGTCGCAGGACAGCCCGCAGGCGTTCGGGTACTCCCAGTCGATGTCGATGCCGTCGAAGACGTCCGCCCAGCGCGGGTCCTCGACCAGGCTGTAGCAGGAGTCGGCGAAGGCGGCGGGGTTCGCCGCGGCCTGGCCGAAGCCGCCGGACCAGGTCCAGCCGCCGAAGGACCACAGCACCTTGATGCCCGGGTACTTCGCCTTGAGCTTGCGCAGCTGGTTGAAGTTGCCGCGCAGGGGCTGGTCCCAGTTGTCGGCGACGCCGTCGACGCTCTGGTCGGCGGTGTAGGCCTTGTCGTAGTCGGCGTAGGCGTCACCGATGGTGCACTTGCCGCCCTGGACGTTGCCGAACGCGTAGTTGATGTGGGTGATCTTCGAGGCGGAGCCGGAGGTGTCCAGGTTCTTCACGTGGTAGTTGCGCCCGTAGACGCCCCACTCGGTGAAGTAGCCGAGCTTGACCTTGCCGCCCGGGTCCGGGGGCGTGGTGCCGCCGCCGGTCGTGGTGACGGAGACGGAGCCGGAGGCCGGGCCCGTCTGGTCGGCGGTGTCGCGGGCGATGACGCTGTAGGTGTACGTCGTGCCCTTGGTCAGGCCGGAGTCGGTGTGGCTCGTACCGGCGACGGTGGCGATCTTGGTGCCGCCGCGGTAGACGTCGTAGTTCTTGACGCCCTTGTCGTCGGTGGCGGCCGCCCAGCCGATGGTCAGCGAGGTGTCGCCGACCCCGCTGGCGGTGGGGGTGCCGGGGGCCGACGGCGGGCTGTCGGTGGGGTTGGAACCGCCGTCGCAGGAGCCGCCGTTGACCTTGCAGCCGCTGGGGGCGCCGGAGCCGGCGCCGTTGAAGCCGAAGCTGATCGTGGCGCCGGGGGCGAGGGTTCCGTTCCAGCCGACGTTCTTGCCGGTCCAGTGGGTTCCGGAGCTGGTGACGGTGGCGTCCCAGGCGGAGGTGACCGTCGTGCCGGAGGGGTAGTCCCACTCGACGGTCCAGCTGGTGAGGGTGGTGGTGCCGGTGTTCTTCACCGTCCACTTGCCCTCGAAGCCGGAGCCCCAGTCGGAGACCTTCGTGTACGTGGCGCTCGCGGAGGCGGCGGCCTCGGCGGGACCGGCCAGGGCCACGAGTCCGGCGATGGGCAGGGCGAAGGCGGCCACGCTCGCGGCGAGCCTCCGCAGCAGTCGCATGCGGGGTGGGGGTGCCGAGCTTGCTGTGCTCAAGGGTGCTCCTCCGTAGGTCCGTCCCGGCCGTGGGGCCGACCGGGACTGGGGATGGGACCTGCGCCGCCCGTGAGCACGCTTGTCATGGCACGCTCACCACAGTTGCCGCGAGCGTAGAAAGGTCTGGACCAACCGTCAAGAGGTCCAGACCTTCGCTCCGTTATGCCTCTAGAGGCCCAACTCCTGCGCCAGCACCGCCGCTTGGACCCGGCTGCGCAGGTTCAGCTTCCCCAGCAGCCTGCTGACGTGCGTCTTCACCGTCGCCTCCGCCATCTCCAGGCGCACCGCGATCTCCGCGTTCGAGAGCCCCTCGCCCAGAGCGCCGAACACCTCCCGCTCCCGCCGTGTCAGCGAGGCCACCGCCGCGGCCGTCTCCGGCGCCACCGGGGCCCTGACGGGCTGCGGAGCCGCGAACTCGGCGATCAGCCGGCGGGTCACCGCCGGGGCGATCAGGCCCTCCCCGCGCGCGACCGTCCGCACCGCCTCGATCAGCTCGGCCGCGTCCGCGTTCTTCAGCAGGAAACCCGCCGCCCCCGCGCGCAGGGCCCCGAACACGTACTCGTCGAGGTCGAAGGTGGTCAGGACGAGGACGTCGGACAGCCCCTCCGCGACCACCTGCCGGGTCGCCGAGACCCCGTCGAGGCGCGGCATCTGCACGTCCATCAGGACCAGGTCGGGCCGCAGGTCCCGGGCCAGGCGCACCGCCTCCTCCCCGTCCGCCGCCTCGCCCACGACCTCCACGTCGCCCGCGCTGCGCAGGATCAGCACCAGCCCCGCCCGTACCGCGCTCTGGTCCTCGGCCACCACCACCCGGATGCTCATCCGGCCACCGCCTTCTCCTCCGCGGGCAGATCCGCCCGCACCAGCCACAGCGATCCCGTACGGCCCGCCGAGAACTCCCCGCCCAGCAGTTCCGTCCGTTCCCGCATGCCGACCAGCCCGGCCCCCGAGCCGGGGGCGCGGGGACCCGGCCGGTCCCCGTACGGGGACTCCACGCGTACGCCCAGCAGCCCGTCCGCCCGCGTCACGCGGACCCGGACCGTGCCCGGAGCGGCGTGCTTGAGGGTGTTCGTCAGCGACTCCTGGACGATCCGGTACGCCGCCAGCTCCACCGGGGCCGGCAGCGCCTCCCCGGGCGGCCGGTCGTCGTGGAGCACGAAGTCCAGACCGCTCGCGGCGCCGTTGACGCGGGCCTGCTCCAGGAGGGCGTCGAGCCCGTCGAGGGAGGGCGTCGCGACCGCCCCCTGCTCGGCGCCCGCGTCCCGCAGCAGCCCGATCAGCCGGCGCATCTCGGCGAGCCCCTGCACGCTGTTCTCCCGGATCACCCCGAGCGCCTCCCGGCTGGTCGCGGGGGTGTCGATGGACAGCGCGGCCGTGGAGTGGATGGCGATGGCGGAGAGGTGGTTGGCCACCATGTCGTGCAGCTCGCGGGCCATCCGGGCGCGCTCGGCGACGACGGCCTGGCTACGGTCCATTTCGGCCAGCAGCGCGGTCTGCTCGGCGCGCAGCCGGGCGGCCTCGGCGGCCTCGCGGTGGTTGCGCAGAGTGGCGCCGGTCAGGGCCGGGCCGAAGCTCACGATGCCGGTGATCACGCCGATCATCAGGGACTGCGGGGTGCGCAGCCAGGCCACCGCGGTGATGGTGACGGTGATGGTGACCAAGCCGGTGGTGATCGGGAGCCGCCGGGCCATGGCCGGTTTTCCGTAGACGACGGCCGCGTACATCAGGTCCGTGAAGATCAGGACCGTGCCGAGGTTGCCCACGGTGAACTGGTCGGCGATCACGCCGATCGTGCCGACGGCCAGGGTGGCGGTGGGCGCGGTGCGGCGCAGCAGCTCCATCGGGCCGAGCGCGAGGAGCGGGACCAGGGCCGCCCACGGGGGCAGGAAGTGCCGGTTGTTCGTGCTGTAGATGCCGAGCGACCAGAGCGCCAGGCCCGCGAGCACGCTGCACACCGCGAGGAGCACGTCGTCGCGGTGGGGACGGAAGGTCCTGGCCGGCGTCGCGGCGGCGATGGTCGGGGTCACGGACCCATCCAACAGGGTGGGGGAGGGCCCGGCGTCGCCACGGGGGCGGAGGCCGGACGGGGCGCCAGTACGCCGAAGGATGCAGTCACGGTTCGTCACCGGCGACGACGAAGGGGCGGGGATCGGGAGGGAGGCTGGATCCAGCGGTTGCCGGAAGGCCGCAAACGGCAACGGAAGGGAGAAACCGGTGCTCGTCGCACTGATCATCGCCTGCGAGGTCGGCTTCTGGGTGCTGCTGGCCGGCGGACTGGCGCTGCGCTACCTCGCGAGGATGCCGAGACTGGGGGCGGCGGTCCTGCTGTGCGAGCCGCTGCTGGAACTGGTGCTGCTGGTGGCCACCGCAGTGGACCTCAAGAACGGGGGCGAGCCGAGGTGGACGCACGGTCTCGCCGCGCTCTACATCGGCTACACCGTCGGCTACGGCCACTACACGGTGAAGTGGCTCGACCGGCACGCGGCGTACCGCTTCGCCGGGGGCCCGAAACCGCCCGGCCCGAAGTACGGCAGGGCCAGGGCGGTCCACGAGTGGAAGCTGTGGACGCGCACGCTCGTCGGCGCGGCCGTCGCGCTCGGGCTGCTCCAGGGGGCGATCGGGTACGTGGGCGACGCGGCCGACACCGGCGCGCTGCAGAGCTGGCAGTACGCCGCCCTGCGGGTGCTCGGCATCCAGGCCGTGATCGCCGCCACGTACACGCTCTGGCCGCGCAAGCCCCCTGCGGCGGGGCCGCGGGAGGAACGCGCCGCGGCCGAGCGCCAGCGCCGGCGCTAGCGCTCGCCGCCGGGCACCCACAGGACGTCGCCGATCTCCTTGTTGGCCGTGCGCGCCAGGATGAAGAGGAGGTCGGAGAGGCGGTTCAGGTAGGTCGCGGTCAGCGGGTTCATCGCCTCGCCGTGCACCTCCAGGGCCGCCCAGGTGGAGCGCTCGGCGCGGCGGACCACCGTGCAGGCCTGGTGCAGGAGGGCCGCGCCGGGGGTGCCGCCGGGGAGGATGAAGCTGCGCAGCTTCTCCAGCCGCTCGTTGAAGGTGTCGCAGTCGGCTTCGAGCTTGTCGACGTAGAACTGCTCGACGCGCAGCGGCGGGTACTCGGGGTTCTCGACGACCGGGGTGCAGAGGTCCGCGCCGACGTCGAAGAGGTCGTTCTGCACCCGTACCAGGACCTTCACGACATCCTCCGGCAGCCCGCCGAGGGCGATCGCCGAGCCGATGGCCGCGTTGGCCTCGTTGGCATCGGCGTAGGCGGAGATACGCAGGTCGGTCTTGGCCGTACGGCTCATGTCGCCCAGGGCGGTCGTGCCCTTGTCGCCGGTACGGGTGTAGATGCGCGTGAGGTTCACCATGGCGCCAGCCTAGACGGCCCCGCCGCGGTGGTTCCGGGCACGGCGGTCCCTGCCCGGCGTGCCGTCCTGCGGGGACGCGGCGCAGGGGAGCGCGGGGGAGACCGGGAGCGGTGCGATTGACCGACCCGTACGACATCCGGCAGCGGGCGGAGGCGCTCCGGCAGGTCGACCTCCCGGCGGGCTTCCTCGCCACCCGGTACCCGGACGACCCGGACATCCGGCGTGAACTGGCGGTGTGCGCCGAGTGCGGGCGCCACGGCCGTCGAACCCGGCCGTCTGCCTGCGGCGCGCCGGGAGACGGAGCGGTTGCGTGAGCCGGCGCGCCGCCCCCGCGCGGGCGGCGGGTGAACTGTGCGGCCGCGCACGGGTGCTGGGCCGTCGCGGTGTGATGTCCGTCAGTTGAGACGTGACGCGTGTTACTTCGCGGTCACACGAACCCTCGCTGGCGCTAGTCTCCGCCGGAGAGGCTACGAGCCTGGGCCGTATGGAAGAACGTGGGGTGTGCAGTGGCTGGGAAGCTCGCCGTCATCGGTGCCGGACTGATGGGTTCCGGAATCGCTCAGGTCTCCGCTCAGGCGGGGTGGGACGTCGTACTGCGTGATGTCACCGACGCCGCGCTGACCCGCGGCACGGACGGCATCAAGGCCTCGTACGACAAGTTCGTCTCCAAGGGCAAGATGACGGCCGAGGACGCCGAGGCCGCGCTCGCCCGCATCACGACCACCACCGACCTCGACGCGGTCGCGGACGTCGACATCGTCGTCGAGGCCGTCTTCGAGAAGCTTGAGATCAAGCACGAGATCTTCCGCGCGCTCGACAAGCTCGTGCGGGACGACGCGATCCTGGCGTCCAACACCTCCGCCATCCCGATCACCAAGATCGCGGCCGTGACGGAGCGTCCGGAGCGCGTCGTCGGCGCGCACTTCTTCTCGCCCGTCCCGATGATGCAGCTCTGCGAGCTCGTCCGCGGCTACAAGACGAGCGACGAGACCCTCGCCACCACCCGCGCGTTCGCCGAGTCCGTCGGCAAGACCTGCATCGTCGTCAACCGCGACGTCGCCGGTTTCGTGACGACCCGTCTGATCTCCGCCCTGATCGTCGAGGCCGCGAAGCTGTACGAATCGGGCGTGGCCTCCGCCGAGGACATCGACATCGCCTGCAAGCTGGGCTTCGGCCACGCCATGGGGCCGCTCGCCACCGCCGACCTCACGGGCGTCGACATCCTGCTGCACGCCACGAGCAACATCTACACCGAGTCCCAGGACGAGAAGTTCGCGCCGCCGGAGCTCATGCGCCGCATGGTGGACGCCGGCGACATCGGCCGCAAGAGCGGTCAGGGCTTCTACAAGCACTGAAGCGACACTGAGCGCCAGTTCGAATATCCGCACCCGCACGGGTGAATTAGGTATCGGTTCGCTCACGGTCGGCAACCTCGCTGCCCGAACGGCAGTCAGATGCGGTGAGAGTTGCCGACCACGGACCAGTCGGATCCCTACGTACCCGTACCCAGGACTGCCGGGAGCACATATGCACATCAGGGGCGACCACGCCGAACTCGCTGTCGGGGGCCGCCTCGACGTGCGCAGCGCGGCGGACGCCCGTACGGCCCTCCACTCCGCGCTCGACGACGGCCACGGCGACCTCGTGCTGGACCTCACCGGGCTCGACTCCTGGGACGCGACCGGACTCGGCGTGATCATGGGAGCCCACCGGCGGGCCGGCCGGACCGGCCGCCGCCTCGTCCTGCGCGGGGTGCCGCCGCAGATGCAGCGCCTCCTCGTCGCCACCCGGCTGCACCGCATCCTCGCGATCGAGGGCGGACTGGAAGCGGAATCCCTCCCGCGGGTCTGAGACGGTCACCGTTTACCCTTCTGCGGAAACGTAACGGTCCGGTGGTGATGGCACCCCTGCGGTTCCGCGCACGACCGGGCACCGTCTAGGGTTCGGGCGGAAACCGGACCCGTAGCGACAGCGGAATGTGCGAAGGCCGGACGGTACGACACGACGGCTATGGCGCAGGGCGCGATCGGGGGACTAGGTCATGGACCGCACGCAGGGGCAGCCCGAACCGGTGGAGCAGCCCGCGACGGCACCCGTGCCTCCCGCGACGGCCGCCGCGGCGCCCGCACCGGCCGCCCCGGCCTCCGCCCCCGGCGGCCCCGGCGTGGCGCGCGTCGTCACCCTCACCGCCGGGGACTTCACGCTCACCGTGAACCCCGTCGACGGCAGCGAGATAGAACCGCGCCGCCCCGGCACCGGCGGCAGCGCCCCCGCCAAGCGCGACGCCGCCGGCCGCGCCGCCCGGGAGGCCGCCGCGCGGCCGCCCGTCCTGCCCGGCCCCGCCGCCCCGACCCCGCCGCTGCTGGCCCGCGACGAGGAGCGGGGGCGCCTGGTACGGCTGCTGGGCCGCGGCCGCTCCGTACGGCTGACCGGCCCCGCCGGCTCCGGCCGCAGCTCCCTGCTCGACGCCGTCGCCGCCGAATGCACGCACCTGGCGCCCGACGGCGTCGTACGGCTGAGCGGATACGGGCACCAGCAGCCCGGCGAGCTGCTGTACGCGCTGTACGACGCCGTGTACGAGGCCCCCCTGGAGCGTCCCGAGCGCACCCAACTCCTCGCCCGCGTCCGGGACATCGGCGCCATCGTGCTCCTCGACGACCTGGAGATGGGCGGCGCCGTCCTCGACGAGCTGCTGCGCGCCACCCCCGAGTGCGCCTACCTGCTGGCAGCCACCCCCGACGTCCGCGCCCCCTCCGACGACTCGCACCTGGAGGAGATCTTCCTCGGTGGGCTGGGCCGGGCCGACTGCGTGGAGCTGCTGGAAGCGGGCGTGGGCCGGGCGCTGACCGAGGAGGAGACCGCCTGGGCGGGAGACCTGCGGTTCGCCTCCGAGGGGCTGCCGCTGCGGTTCGTCCAGGCGGCGGCGCTGCTGCGCCAGCGCGACGAACGGAACCTGTCCTCCGCCGAGGACGAGCACGACGAGCCCGGGGTCTTCGACGAGCGGCCGCGCGACGCCGAGTTCGTGGCGCTGCCCACGCTGGCCGAGGGCGCGGCCCCCGCCGAGCTGCTGGCCTCCCGGGTCAGCGAGTCGGCGCGGGCGGCGCTGCGGATCGCGAGCGCGCTGGGCGGGGAGCTCCCGCACCACGCCCACCTGCCGGCGCTCGTGGGGGACACCCACGCCGACGCGGCGGTCGCGGAACTGCTGGGCTGCGGACTGCTCACCCCGGTCGGCACCCGTTACCGGCTGGCCGCCGGGGTCCTGCGCCAGCTGGAGGAGGCCGGGTACGGGGACACCGCGGCCGAGGAGGCCCGTACGGCCGCCCGTCACTACGCCTGGTGGACCGGGCACGCCTCGGTGACCCCGGAGCGGGTCGCGGCCGAGGCCGACGCGGTGCTGGCGGCGCTGGCCGGCGCGGACGTGGTGGCCGCCGTGCTGCTGGCCCGGACCGCGGCCCCGGCGTTCGCGGCCTCGCGGCACTGGGAGGCGTGGGAGCGGGTGCTGCGCTCCGGTGCCGAGGCCGCCCGGAAGGCGGGGGAGGTCGCGGAGCAGGCGTACTTCCACCACGAGCTCGGCGTGCTCGCACTGTGCGAGGGGCGCCTGGACCGGGCGCGGGCCGAACTGGAGGCCTCCATAGGCCTGAAGGGCGCGCTCGCCGACAAGCGGGGCACGGTGGCGGGGCGCCGGGCGCTCGCACTGGTCGCCGACCGCGAGAAGGCGGGGGTGGAGGTCTCGCCGCCGCTGCGGCTGGAGCCGCCGGCGCCCGCACCGGCCGGCGGGGCCGCCGAGGCCGTCACGACGGTGCTGCCCGCGGCGGCGCCCGCGGCGCCCGTGACGGCCGTGACAGCCGTGGTGCCGGTGACACCGGTGGCGCCGGTGACGCCCGTGGTGCCGGTGATCGGCCGCTCGGATTCCCCGACGAGTCTCACGGAGGTGTTCGAGGAGGCCTTCCCCCTGACCCCGAAGTCCGCGCCGCCGGCGGCGCCCGCCACCGTGGGCGCGGCCGCGCCGGCGCGGCGTACGCGGCCGGGCCGCAAGCCGGTGCTGCTGGCCGCCGCGGGGGCGCTGACGGTGGTGGTGCTGGGTACGGTGATGGCCCTGGCGATGTCCGGCTCGGACGATCCGCAGACCCCGGCGGGCGGGGACGGTCCGGCGGTGTCCTCCACGCCGACGGCGGGAGCATCGGCACCGGGCGTGCCGGGCACGAGCGGGAACGATTCTGCAGCGGACCCGGGAACTCCGGCCCCCGAAGCCTCGGACCCGGGCTCCCCGCAGTCGACCCTCACGCCGGACCCGAACCAGCCGCCGCGGCCCCCGTCGCGCAAGCCGGTCACGCCGCCGCCGTCGCAGAAGCCGTCCTCGAACGGACCGACGTCGCCGTCCCCGGACCCGTCGACGACTCCGCCCACGGCGCCGCCCACACCGACGCCCACGCCGACGCCCATCGCGACGACAACACCCGCCAGCCCGACGGCGACGCTGTAGCGGGCGGGCGGGCGGGCGGGCGGGCGGGCGGGCGGGCGGGCGGGCGGGGGCGGGACCGCGGCCGGAGCCGGCTCCGGCCCAGGCTCCGTCAGAACAGGCGGAGCTTGTCGTCCTCGATGCCGCGCATGGCGTTGTAGTCCAGGACCACGCAGTCCATGCCGCGGTCCGTGGCCAGAACGCGGGCCTGCGGCTTGATCTCCTGGGCCGCGAAAACGCCGCGCACCGGCGCCAGGTGCGGGTCCCGGTTCAGCAGTTCCAGGTAGCGGGTCAGCTGCTCCACGCCGTCGATCTCACCGCGCCGCTTGATCTCCACGGCCACCGTCGCGCCGGAGGCGTCCCGGCACAGGATGTCCACCGGCCCGATCGCCGTCATGTACTCCCGCCGGATCAGCGTGTAGCCGTCGCCCAGCGTTTCGATGCGGTCCGCCAGGAGCTCCTGGAGGTGTGCTTCGACGCCGTCCTTGATGAGGCCGGGGTCGATGCCCAGCTCGTGGGAGGAGTCGTGGAGGACTTCCTCCATGGTGATGATGAGCTTCTCGCCCGCCTTGTTGACGACCGTCCAGACGCCGGCCTCATCCCCGCTCCCCTCCTTGAGGGTGCAGGGGGGCGACATCCAGTTGAGCGGTTTGTACGCCCGGTCGTCCGCGTGGATCGAGACACTGCCGTCGGCCTTCACGAGGATCAGACGGGGTGCCGAGGGCAGATGGGCGGTGAGCCGGCCCGCGTAGTCGACGGAGCAGCGGGCGATGACGAGACGCATGGTCGGCAACGCTACTCGACGAGAAGGCCTGCACGCGATTCGCCCCCGAAAGCCCCGTTCGCCGATGGCGCGTTGTATGCGCATTCTCCTGGTGCGCCACCCATGGGGCGCCTACCGTGGTGAGCAGGAGGTGGCGGAGCGTGCACTCTGCGTCGCGGCCCCCTTCCCTGCCCGTAAGACTCCGGCAACCCAAACCGCCGGGGTCGCGAGAGGAGAACCCATGTCGCTCGACGTCTCACCGGCCCTACTCGAACAGGCCGAGCGAGGCGAGGTCGACGAAGCCGCTTTCGTCGACTGCGTCCGGACCTCCCTGCCCTTCGCGTGGGAGATGATCAGCTCGCTGGTGGCCCAGCTGAAGGTGGACGGCGGAGAGTTCGCCGACAACCAGGCGCCGCCGCCCGACGAGCAGGCGCGTGGCCAGCTGCTGCGCGCTCTCGCGAGTGACGCGATACGTGGTGCGCTGCAGCGGCACTTCGGCGTGCGCCTGGCGTTCCAGAACTGCCACCGGGTGGCCGTGTTCCCGCTGGATCCCTCGTCGGACGACCGGCTCGCCAAGTTCACTTCGATCCGCGGCCAGCTGCTCAACCAGTCGCCCGAACTCCGGGACTGCTGACCGACCGCACTTCGCTGCCGCTCCGTATCGGGGGAGGTGATACCGGGGCGGCAGCCTCAGCCGAGACGGGGCAGGACCTCGGCGCCGAGGCGCCGGACGTTCTCCTCCGTCGCGGCGAGATCCCCGGAGCCCTCCGCCAGCAGCGCGAACCGCGTGATGCCCGTCCGCTCCGAGGTCGCCGCCAGCCGGTTCGCCGCCAGCCGCGGGGTGCCCACCGGGTGCAGGTCGCACAGCAGCTCCGTGTAGGCGACGGGGTCCCGCATCGCGCGCTCCCGGCCGTCCACCGTCACGTGCGCGTCCAGCCCCTGCTTCAACCACCCCGGCATGGCCTTCAGCAGGGCCTCGCGGGCGTCCGCCGTACGGTCCGCCAGCTGGCACACGCCCGCCGACACGTGCGGGGCGTGCGGGTTCCGCCCCGCCGCCGCGGCCGTACGACGGTACAGCGCGACCATCTCCGCCTTGTCCTCGTCCCCGCAGTGCATGCCCAGCAGCATCGGCAGCCCCCGCTGCGCGGCCAGCCGGACGGAGGCGGGGGAGGTGCACGCGACGATCACTTCCGGCCCTGATCCGTCCCCGTCCAGCGCCTCCGACGGACGCGGTACGACGGCCACTTCGCGGAACCCGTACCGCTCGCCGGCGGCCGCCACCCGCGGTTCGGCCAGCCAGCGCCGCAGCAGGTCCAGTCCCTCCGGGAACTCCTTCTCGTAGGAGTCCAGGCCGCCGCCGAACACCTCCAGGTCCACCCAGGGACCGCCCCGGCCCACCCCCAGCGTGAAGCGGCCGCCGGAGGTCAGGTGCAGCAGTGCCGCCTGCTCCCCGAGGGCCACCGGATGCGTGTTCGGCAGCACGCTCACGGCCGTTCCCACCCGCAGCCGCCGGGTCCGCCCCAGCAGGAGGGCCGCCAGGGTCACCGCCGAGGGGCACACCCCGTACGGGACGAAGTGGTGCTCGGCGAGCCACACCGAGTCCAGCCCCGCCTCCTCGGCCACCTCCGCGGTCCGCACCGCCCGGTGCAGCGCCTCCCCCTGCCCCTGGCCCGGAAACTGGGCCGCCAGTACAAACGCTCCTACGCGCATCGCCTTTGCCCTCCTCGTGGCTGACGCGGCCTCCCCCAGGTGGACCGGTTCATCTGATGGCAACAACGTCTGACACGTGCCAAAGGCACGGCCTGACACGAAAGTTATTGGGATAGTCAGGCCAGCCGACTGCGAGCACGTCGAGGTCGGCCGACCTCTGTCAGCCACCCTGCGGGTACCCGGCCTCGCTGCGCGTAGTCTGGGAGAAAGTCACTTCCGTCCGCCCATACGTGAGGTATACGTGTCACCGCGCCACAACCGCCCCAGGGGCGGCGAGACTCCGGACGAACGCCCCAGCACCGGCCTCGACCGCTACGGGCTGGAGCGCACGGAGGAGTACCAGGGCGAGGAATGGAAGATCCGGCACGTCGCGGGCGCGAGCGCGGCGGGCAAGCGCTACCGCTGCCCCGGCTGCGACCAGGAGATCCCCTCGGGCACCCCGCACCTGGTGGCCTGGCCGGAGTACGGCGGTGTGGACGACCGCCGGCACTGGCACAAGGCCTGCTGGAACGCGAAGGACCGCCGCACCTCAAGGGTGCAGCGGTCCAGGAACGCTCCCAGGCACTAGGCGGTACCGGCGCTCACACGTCGCGGCGGCCGACCACCGCGTACGAGCCCGCCACCGCGGCGCCCGTCACCAGCAGGATCAGCAGGACCTGGAGCCCGCTTCCGGGAGAGTTCCCGGTGGCGGCGTCCGGCAGGCCGAACAGCCCCATCAGGGCGACCGGGGCGTTGTACCGGAGGATGACGCTGCCGAGCGGGGCCAGGGTCTGCCACATGCTGACCATTCCCCCCACCACCGGCGGCAGCGTGACCAGCCCCAGCATCACGGCGATCGCTCCCGCGGAGTGCCGCAGCATGGCCCCGATCGCGAGGGCGAGGACCCCGAGCAGGGTGACGTAGACGCAGCCGGCCAGGGCACGGGCCCATTCGCCGCCGCCGTGCGAACCGGAACCCGCGCCACCCCGCAGGATCGCGGAGGAGAGACCCACGACGGCCACCGACCCGGAGATGGTGGCGAAGGCGACGCCGGCGAAGACGAGGTACTTCGCGGTCAGCACCCGCGCCCGGTCGGGGGCGGCGGTGAACGTCGTACGGATCATGCCCGTGCCGTACTCGGAGGTGATCGTCAGGACGCCGAGCACCATCACGGCGACCTGCCCCACCAGCAGCCCGAACAGGGCGGGCGCCGTGAGCGGCACCTCCTGGTAGTCGGCCGAGCGCGTCTCGGAGACGGCCAGCACCCCGATGCCGACGACGAGCAGCACCAGCGAGCCGAGCGTCCACACCGTCGAGCGCACCGAGATCATCTTCGTCCACTCGGAGGCGACGGCGTGCCCGAGGTGGGGCCGGGGCGTCTCCAGCGGGGAGCTGTAGCTCTTCGGCCGGTCGGAGGTGCCCGTGGCGCCCGTGGTGCTTGTGTTGTTCCTGGGGTGCGCGGGGGTCGTGGGGCCGGTCATCGGGTGTCCTCGCGGGTGTCCTGGGTGGGGTTCCGGTCGGGGCCGGCGAGCTCGCCGGGGTCGGAGGGCATCAGGAAGGGCTGTCCGCCCGCCCCGGGCGGCGGGGGAGCGAAGAAGGAGCCCCGCGGCACCTCCGGAGCCTGGAGCCCGTCCTCCCAGGCGGGGACGGTCAGCGGCTCCGGCTCCCACAGCTCGGCGCGCGGGTCCTCGGTGGAGGCGTACTCCACGTCGGCCTGGGTCATCCGCATGTAGGCCTCCTCCAGCGAGGCCCGGTGCGGGGACAGCTCCCACAGCCGTACGCCGGCCTCGTGCGCGAGGTCGGAGATCCGCGGGAGCTCCAGGCCGGTCACGCGCAGTGTTCCCTCGGGCTCCTGGAGGACCCGGCCGCCGGCTTTGGTCAGGGCTTCACCCAGTGCATCCCGGCCACCGTGATCGTTGTCGGCCGCGCGCACCCGCGCGAATCCGGCCGAGTTGTGCGCGATGAATTCCTGGGTGCCCATGTCGGCCAGCAGCCGGCCGCGGCCGATCACGATGAGGTGGTCGGCGGTCAGCGCCATCTCGCTCATCAGGTGTGAGGAAACGAACACCGTGCGGCCCTCGGCGGCGAGCCGGCGCATCAGGGTGCGGACCCAGAGGATGCCCTCGGGGTCGAGCCCGTTGACCGGCTCGTCGAAGAGCAGCACCTGGGGGTCGCCGAGGAGGGCGGCGGCGACGCCGAGCCGCTGGCCCATGCCGAGCGAGAAGCCCTTCGTGCGCTGCTTGGACACGTCCTGGAGGCCGACGACGGCCAGCACCTCGTCCACCCGCTTCTCGGGGATCCCGGAGAGCTGGGCGAGGCTGAGCAGGTGCCTGCGGGCCCGGCGGCCGCCGTGCACGGCCTTCGCGTCGAGCAGGGCCCCCACGTGCCGCTGGGCGTTGGGCAGCTGCCGGAAGGGCCGGCCGTTGATCGTCACGCTGCCCGCCGTGGGCCGGTCCAGGCCGAGGATCATGCGCATGGTGGTGGACTTCCCGGAGCCGTTCGGCCCCAGGAATCCTGTCACGTGACCCGGCCTGACCTGGAAGGACAGCTGGTCGACGGCAGTCTTGGCGCCGTAGCGCTTGGTCAGGCCGACAGCCTCGATCATTGCTCTGCCTCTGCTCTGCCCCTAGCCAGGACCGGACGGCTTTCGTCCGCGTAAGGGTTAAGAGGATATCGAGTCGCCTACGGTTCCATCCCGGGCCGGATCCCTGAGCTGCCCCTGACTCCGACCCGGGGATGACCCGTAGTACCCGAGGCGTCCGCCACAGGGCGGACGCCTCGGGCGCGCGGGGAACAGCTGGATCAGGCGTCGCGCTTCTTCAGCACCAGGTAGCCACCGAGCACGGCGGCCAGCACCCACAGCGCCATGATCCCGAAGCCGCCCCACGGCCCGTAGGGGGCCTCGCCGCTGTCCATCGCCCCCGGGACCACCTGCATGATCTTGGAGCCCGCCTGGTCCGGGAAGTACTGGGCGACCTTGCGGGTCGCGCTGACCGCCCCGAGGATCGTCGAGACCAGGAAGAAGAACGGCATCAGGATGCCGAGCGACAGCATCGAGCTGCGCAGGATCGTGGCCACGCCCATCGAGAACAGGGCGATCATGGCCATGTAGAGGCCGGCGCCGACCACGGCGCGCAGGACGTTCGGCTCGTCGATCCCGATGCTGCGGTCGCCCAGGATGGCCTGTCCGAGGAAGAAGGACAGGAAGCTGGTGACCAGGCCCACGACCAGCGCGAGGCCGGTGGCCACGAGCAGCTTGCCGGCCAGGAAGCTCGCCCGGCGCGGTACGGCGGCCAGCGAGGTGCGGATCATGCCCGAGCTGTACTCGGTGCCCACCACCAGCACACCGAAGACGATCATGGCGAGCTGGCCGAGGGTCATGCCCGCGAAGCTGGCCAGGGTCGGGTCGAAGGTGACCTGCTGCTCCTTCGGCATGTCGTTGAAGGTGGCGTTGAAGACGGCGCACAGGCCGGCGCTCACGCCGACCGTGACCACCAGCGCTGCGACCAGGGTCCAGATGGTGGAGGCGACGGTGCGGATCTTGGTCCACTCGGACCGGAGGACGGCGGGGAAGGAGGACATGATCACTCGCCGCCCTTGCGCGTCGCCTCGTACCCGGCGCCCCACGCGGGGACGTCGGCCGGCCGGGCGGGGTTGTCCGCGGAGCCGGGCCCCGGGGGCGGCCCCGGTTCTCCCGGCGCGTGGGCGTGGTACTCGACGGAGTCCGCCGTCATGCGCATGAACGCTTCCTCCAGTGAAGCCCGTTGCGGGCTGAGTTCGTGCAGCACGATCTGGTGCTGCGCGGCCAGCTCGCCGAGCTGCTCCGGGGCGACCCCGTCGATCTCCAGCGCGCCGGTGGCCGGGACGCTGATGGCGTCGATGCCCGCTTCGTGCAGGACGTCCTTGAGCCGCTCCTGCTGCGGCGAGCGCAGCCGGACGTAGCTGCGCGAGTTCTCGTGAATGAAATCAGCCATGGACATGTCGGCCAAAAGCTTTCCCTGGCCGATGACGATCAAATGGTCCGCGGTCAGCGCCATTTCGCTCATCAGGTGGGACGAGACGAAGATCGTCCGACCCTCGGCAGCCAACCCCTTCATAAGGTTTCGGATCCAGAGAATTCCCTCCGGGTCCAGACCATTGACGGGCTCGTCGAACATCAGGATCTCCGGATCACCCAGCAGGGCGGAGGCGATTCCCAGCCGCTGGCCCATGCCGAGCGAAAATCCTTTCGACTTCTTCTTCGCCACGGGCGTCAGCCCGACAAGATCCAGTACCTCCGCGACCCGGCGTTCCGGGATGCGGTTCGACTGGGCAAGGCAGAGAAGGTTGTTGTAAGCGCTGCGGCCGCCGTTCATGGCCTTCGCGTCCAGCAGCGCACCGATGTGCTTCAGCGGTTCCGGCAGGTCCCGGTAGTGCTTCCCGTCGATCCGGACCGTGCCACTGGTCGGGTTGTCGAGGTCGAGCATCATGCGCATGGTCGTCGACTTGCCCGCCCCGTTGGGGCCGAGGAAGCCGGTCACCACCCCCGGTCTGACCTGGAAGCTGAGGTGGTCCACGGCGGTCTTCGCGCCGAATCGTTTGGTAAGGCCCTCAAGCTCGATCATGCCGCTCACGCTAGAACGCCCGAGGGCCCCACGCCACCTCAAACAGGTGACATAGGGCCCTCGGGCAGGACGTTCGTCCACGGGCGGGTAGACGGCGGCAGTCCGACCGGTCGACCGCCGGTGAACTCCCGCGCGCGCTACCGCGCGTACTAGCGGCTCTGCTGCGCCGGAACGCCGCGGGTGACCGGCTCGTCGTCGACGATCGGGTTGGCCGCCGCGACGGCCGCACCGGTCAGCGTCGCCAGCATCTCGCGGACGTTGGTCAGCTGGGCGTTGATCGAGTCGCGGCGGTTGGTGAGCGCCGCCAGCTCGCGCTCGGACTCGCTGCGGATGCGGTCCGCCTTCGCGTTGGCGTCCGCGACGATGTCCTCGGCCTGGCGCTGGGCGGTCTCCACCGTCTGGCGGGCGCGGCGCTCGGCGTCCGTACGGAGCTTCTCGGCCTCCAGGCGCAGCTGCTCGGCGCGGTGCTCGATCTCGGCGAGGCGCTTCTCGGCCTTGGCCTGACGCGAGGCCAGGTCGCGCTCGGACTGCTCGCGGCGCTTGGCCAGGTTGGTCTCGAAGTCCGCGGCGGCCTGGGCGGCCTTGGCGCGGGTCTCCTCGAACAGGGCGTCGGCCTCCTCGCGCTTGGAGGCGGCGTCCTTCTGGGCCTCGGCGCGCAGGGTGGAGGCGTCGCCCTTGGCCTTCTCGACGATGCGGACGCCCTCGTCCTCCGCCTTCGTCTTGCGGTCGGCGGCGAACGACTCGGCGTCGTTGCGCACCTGCTGGGCAGCCGACTCGGCGAGCTCACGGTGCTGCTCGGCCGCGCGACGGGCCTCCTCGCGCAGGTCCTTCGCCTCCTCCTCGGCCAGGCGCAGGATCTTCTCGACCCGGGCGCCGAGGCCGGCGTACGACGGCTCGGCGTCGCTCACCTGGGCCTGGGCGTTCTGCGTTTCGAGGTGCAGCTCCTCGATCCGCTTTTCCAGAGAGTTGATACGTCCAAGGGCGCTGTCGCGGTCGGAGACCAGCTTGGTAATGCGGTCGTCCACCTGACCGCGGTCGTAACCACGCCGCACGAGCTCGAAGCCGAAGGGGGAGGAAGTGTCGCTCATGGGGTTCCTGTCGAATGAGACCGATGAGGTGCTACGTGAGGTGTTAGGGGAATCCTAGGCGCCCGAGCGGCGTGTCATCGAGTCAATCCACGTTTGATCTGGACAATGACACCCCTTTTGAGTGGCAAGGCGACAGAATGCTTGTCACTCGTTCGGCTGAACCTTCATCAGGAACACACAATCTGATCGATTGCTAGCCCTCCGACGCCTTGCCACCCGAACGGGTGGAACCGGCTGTGGCTCCCGCCTTCACGCCCCCCGCGCCCTGACCGCCGACCACCGGCTTTCCGCCGCCCGAAGGCGCCTCGAATGATTCCAACGCCTCAAGAACGTCCTGGACACGGGAGATCTCCGCCTGAATGTCCTCGCGCCTGCGCACCAGGACCTCCAGCTCGCGGCGGCCCTCGTCGACCAGCCGCTCGGCCTCCGCCTTCGCCTGCGCGAGGGCGCTCTCGGCCTCCCGGGCCAGCTCGGCCTTCTTCTGCTCGGCCTCCTTGAGCAGCGCCTCCGCCTTGCGCACGGCCGCGATCCGGACCTTGCTCGCCTCGCTGCTCGCGTCCGACACCAGCGCCTTGGCCTTCGCCTCGGCCTCGACGCTCTGCTCGGTCGCCGCCCGCACCAGCTTGTCCACGCGCTCGCCGGCCGACTTCATCTGCTCGGCGGACTCCCGGCGGGCCCGCTCGTGCAGCTCCTCGACCTCGCCCTCCACGCGGGAGCGCAGCTCCTCCGCCCGCTCCCTTATGGCGGCCGCGTCCGTGCGCGCGCCGACCAGCAGCTCGTCCGCGTCCGTACGGGCCTTCTCCACCAGGGAGTTGCCCTCGACCGTCGCCTCCGAGGAGATCCGCGCGGCCTCCTTGCGGGCCGCGTCGACCATCGCGTCGGCCTGCTCCTCGGCCGCCGTCGTCGCGGCCAGGGCCTGCGCCTGCGCGTCGCCGGTGAGCTTGTCCGCCTCGGACGCCGCCTCGGTGATGAGCCGGTCGACCTGCTCCGCGGCCTCGCTGCGGCGCTTGTTGGCCTCCTCGCGGGCCTCGTCCAGCAGCCGCTCCGACTCCGCGCGGGCCTGCGCACGGGTGCGCTCCGCCTGCGTCGCCGCCTCGGCCTTGACCCGCTCGGCCTCCGAGCGGGTACGGGTCGCGTGCTCCTGGGCCGAAGCCAGGGCCTGCGAGGCCTCCGCGCGCAGCCGTTCGGCCTCGGACCGGGCCTCGCCGACCGTGCGCTCGTTGTCCTTGCGGGTCTGCTCGGTGAGCTTGTCCGCCTCGGACGCCGCCTCGGTGATGAGCCGGTCCGCCTGCTCGGCCGCCTCGCCGCGCAGCCGGCCCGCCTCGGCGCGCGCGTCGTCGAGCGTCTGCTGCGACTCCCGCTCGGCGCTCGCCAGGGTCTCGTTCGCCGCGACCGTGACCCGGTCGGCCTCCGCGGTGGCCTCGCCGATGATCCGGCCGCCCTCCGCGCGGGCGTCGTCCAGGGTGCCCGCCGCCTCGGCGCGCAGCCGCTCGGCCTCGGCCGCGGCCTCGCCGACCGTGGCCTCGTTGGCCGCACGCGTCTCGTCGACCAGCCGGTCGCCCTCGTTGCGGGCGTCGACCAGGACCCGCGCCGCGTCCCGCTCGGCCGCGGCCAGCATGTCGGACGCCTGCCGGGTGAGCCGCTCGGCCTTCGCCGTCGCCTCCCCGACCGCGGCCTCGTTCGCGGCGCGCGTCTGCTCGGTGAGCTTGTCCGCCTCGGACGCCGCCTCGGTGATGAGCCGGTCCGCCTGCTCCGCGGCGTCGCTGCGCAGCCGGTTGGCCTCGGAGCGCGCCTCGTCCAGGGTGCCCGCCGCCTCGGCGCGGGTGGCGTCCGCCGCCTCGGCCGCCTCGGTGGTGAGCCGTTCGGCCTCCGCCGCCGCCTCGCCGACCGTCACGGCGTTCGCCGCCTCGGTCTCGCCGGTCAGCCGCTCGGCCTCCGCCGTCGCCTCCGCGACGATCCTGGCGCCCTCGGCGCGCGAGGACTCCAGGGCCTCCGCCGCCTCGCCGCGGATCCGGTTCGCGTCGTCCCGGGCGTCGGCCCGGGTACGGGCCGCGTCGCGCTCGGCCGCGGACAGCGCGTCCGTCGCCTCCGTACGAAGGCGCTGCGCGTACTCGGCGGTGTCGCCCCGCAGCTGCTCCGCCTCGGCGATCGCGTCGCCGACCGTGCGCTCGGCCAGCGCCTTCGCCGCGTCCGTCTCGGCCCGCGCCTCGGTACGGATCCGGTTGGCGTCCCCGGTGGCCCGCTCGCGCTCGTCGTAGGCGTCCGCGCGGACCCGCGCGGCCTCCTCCTCGGCCTCCGTCTTCGTACGCTCCGCCACGTGCTCGGCGGCGCTGCGCAGCCCGGCGATCTCCTCGTCGGCCTCCTCGCGCAGCCCGGCCACGGAATCCCGCACCTGCTGCGCGGTGGCCTCGGCCGCCGACACCAGCTCAGCGGCGCGCCGCTCCGCCTCCTCGGTCAGGCGGGCCGCCTCGGCCTGCGCCTCCTCGGAGCGCTTGCGGGCCGAGGCCAGCAGTTCCTCGCTCTGCTCGCGGGCCTGCGCCCGCTCGCTGTCCGCGTCCGTACGGGCCGACGCGAGGGTCTCCTCGGCCTCCCGGCGCCGCCGGGCGGCCTCCTCCTGCGCGGCGGCCAGGGCCTCGGCGGCCTCCGCGGCGACCCGCTCGGCGGCGGCCTTCGCCTCCGCGCGCAGCCGGTCCGCGGTCTCCTTCGCCTCCGCGCGCACCCGCTCGGCCTCGGACTCCGCCTCGCTGCGCAGCCGTACGGCGACCTGCTCGGCCTCCGCGCGGGTGCGCCCGGCGTCCTCCGCCGCGTCCGTGCGCAGCTGGTCGGCCTCCGCCTCCGACTGCGTCTGGAGGGTGCGGATCCGCTCCGCCGACTCGGCGCGCAGCCGGTCGGCCTCCTCGGCGGTCTCCCGCCGGATGTTCTCCGCCGCCCCGCGGGCGTCGCGCAGCGTCTGCTCGGCCGTGCCCAGCCGGCTCTCGGCCTCCGCGTGCAGGCGTACGAGCTCCTCGTCGGCCTCCGCCCGCTTCGCCGCGACGGCCTGCTCGGTCTCCTCGCGCCGCGCCCGCGCCGCCGCGTCGGCCTCGGCCCGTACGGACTCCGCCCGCTCCTCGGCCTCGCCGCGCAGCCGCTCCGCCTCGGCGCGGGTGCGCTCCAGCGTCTCCTCGGCCTGCCGGCGCAAGGTGGTGGCCCGCTCGACGGCCTCGGCGCGGACCCGCTCGCTCTCGGTGCGCGCGCCGCCGCGCAGCTCGTCCGCGTCCGACTTGGCCTTGCCCAGCAGCTCCTCGGCGGTCCGGGCCGCCTCCTCGATCTGCTGCACGGCCTCGCGGCGCGCCTCGCCGCGGATGCGCTCGCCCTCCGCGACGGCCTCGGCGCGCAGCTGCTCGGCCTCGCCGCGCAGCCGCCGGGCCTCCTCCTGGAGTTCGACGGTCCGGGCCCGGTACTCCTCGGTGTCGTCCTTCGCCGCGCCCTTGAGCTCGGCGGCCGTGGTCGCCGCCTGGGCGCGCAGCCGCTCGGACTCGGACTCGGCCTCGCGGCGGATCCGCTCGGCCTCCTCGGACGCGGCGCGGGTGGTGGCCCGGGCGTCCTCCGAGGCCTTGTTCAGTACGTCCTCGGCCGTACGGGCCGCCTTCGCCAGCTGGGCGGCCGTGTCCTCGGCCGCCGCCGCGCGGGCCTGCTCGGCGGCCTCCGCGCGCAGCCGCTCCACGCCGGCGCGGGCGTCGGCGAGGGTCTGCTCGGCCTCGGCCTTGAGGACCTCGGCGTCCTTGGTGGCCTCGCCGACCAGCCGGGCCACCTGCTCCTTGGCGGTGCGGGTGCGCTGCTCGTTCACGGACTCCGCCGAGGCGAGCTGCCGGGCGGCGCTCTCCTTGGCGTCCGCGAGGAGCTTCTCGGCCTCGGCGCGCGCGGTGCGCAGGGCGCCGTCGGCCTCCTGGGCCCGCTGCTCGGCCACCCGGCCGAGATCGAGGGTCTGCTGCCGGGTCTGCTCGGCCTCGGCGGTGGTGCTGCTGCGCAGCCGTTCGGCGTGCTCGGTGGCCTCCTGGGCCTGCGCGGAGGCGGCGGTCAGCAGCCGCTCGGCCTCCTTGCGGGCGCGCAGCAGGGTCGCCTCGGTCTCCGCACGGGCGGCCTCGGCGTCGGCGGTCAGCCGGCGGCGGGTCTCCTCGGCGACGCGTGCGGCCTCGGCGCGGGCCGCGTTCAGGGACTGCTCGGCCTCGGCGCGGGACTCGTCCATGAGCCGGCGGGCCTGCGACTCCGTACGGGAGCGCAGCTGCTCGGCCCAGGCCACGTTCTCGTTGACGTGCGCCTCGACGGTCTGGCGGCGCTCGTTGAGCTCCTGGTCCAGGCGCTGGCGGCGGTTGACGGCCTCGGCGTGCAGCTCGGCCTGGAGGCGCGCCTGGTGCTCGGCGTGCTCCTGGAGGATGCGCTGGGTCTGCGCCCGGGCGTCGCGCAGCTCGCGCTCGGCGTCCGAACGCATCTGGTCGGCCTGGATCTGGGCATTACGGAGCAGCTGCTCCGCCTGGTAGCCCATGTCCGCACTGTCGTAGGCGGGGCGGGACGCCAGATTGCGGCGCACCTCGTGGAGCTTGGCGCGCAGCACCTCGACTTGGTAGCCGAGGTCTTCGGCGTGCTGGACGGCCTTCCCGCGCTCCTTCTTCAGCCGCTCCATCTCGGCTTCGAAGCGCGAGAGATGGTCGGCTTCAGCCTGATGGCTCTCCTGGCTTTCGTAGCCCCGCACAGCGCGGTCCCATCCGTCCCCTGGTCGCAAGCTCACTCCCAATTGAGCATCGCTCGCCCGCTGAACGACGCCCCCGGGGAATGGTGTCAGATACCGGGGCAGGGGTCACAGGCCCCGACCCCGTCTCCGCACCGAACCCCGGCCGAGCCATGGCCACTCTACCGGCCGGGGAATCGGGCCATCAGTGGTCCGTCAGTGGTCGGGGTTCGAGGTGACCAGTTCGGTGAGGACTCCGTGGCAGTCCTTGGGGTGCAGGAAGGTGATCGAGGAGCCCATGGAACCCGTCCGGGGCTGGTCGTAGAGGACCCGGACGCCCTTGCCGCGGATGGCCTCCGAGTCGCCCAGGACGTCCTCGGTGCCGAAGGCGATGTGGTGCACGCCCTCGCCGTTCTTGGCCAGCCACTTGCCCACCGCGGAGTCCTCGCGGGTGGGTTCGAGGAGCTGGAGGTAGGAGGCGCCGCCGTCGGAGGTCTCGTTGATCTTGAGCATGGCCTCGCGGACACCCTGCTCCTCGTTGACCTCGGTGTGGAACACCTCGAAGCCGTACGTGGCACGGTAGAACTCGACGGTCTTGTCCAGGTCGAAGCAGGCGATCCCGATGTGGTCGATTCTTGTCAGCATGGGACCAGTGCACCGCTGCGGAGGCCCGTCACGCAACGTGCCAGCGATCACACCGACTGCCCGGTGACGGCGCGGGTACTGCTCAGTACATTCATGTAAACCCTCGTTCACCCTCATCTTCAAGGGGCTGTGCTCCATGTCCGGAACGAACAACACCACGTCAGTGATCGTCGCCGGGGCCCGCACGCCCATGGGGCGGCTGCTCGGTTCGCTGAAGTCCTTCTCCGGCGCCGATCTCGGCGGGTTCGCCATCAAGTCCGCGCTGGAGCGGGCCGGCATCGCCGGTGACCAGGTGCAATACGTGATCATGGGGCAGGTGCTCCAGGCCGGTGCGGGCCAGATCCCGGCGCGCCAGGCAGCGGTCAAGGGCGGCATTCCCATGAACGTCCCGGCGCTCACGATCAACAAGGTGTGCCTCTCCGGCCTCGACGCGATCGCGCTGGCCGACCAGCTGATCCGCGCGGGCGAGTTCGACATCGTGGTCGCGGGCGGCCAGGAGTCCATGACCAACGCCCCGCACCTGCTGCCGAAGTCCCGAGAGGGCTTCAAGTACGGCGCGATCGAGATGCTCGACGCGATGGCCTACGACGGCCTCACCGACGCCTTCGAGAACATCGCGATGGGCGAGTCCACCGAGAAGCACAACAGCCGCCTGGGCATCGAGCGCGCCCCGCAGGACGAGTTCGCCGCCGCCTCGCACCAGCGGGCCGCCGCCGCGCAGAAGAACGGCGTCTTCGAGGCCGAGATCGTCCCCGTCGAGATCCCGCAGCGCAAGGGCGACCCGGTCCTCTTCGCCCAGGACGAGGGCATCCGCCCGGAGACCACGGCCGAGTCCCTCGGCAAGCTGCGCCCGGCCTTCGCGAAGGACGGCACGATCACCGCCGGCACCTCCTCGCAGATCTCCGACGGCGCCGCCGCCGTGGTCGTGATGAGCAAGGCGAAGGCCGAGGAGCTCGGCCTGGAGTGGATCGCCGAGATCGGCGCCCACGGCAATGTGGCCGGTCCCGACAACTCGCTGCAGTCGCAGCCGTCGAACGCGATCCTGCACGCCCTGAAGAAGGAGGGGCTCCAGGTCTCCGACCTGGACCTCATCGAGATCAACGAGGCCTTCGCGGCGGTCGCCGTACAGTCAATGAAGGATCTTGGCGTGACCCCGGAAAGGGTGAACGTCAACGGTGGCGCCATCGCCCTGGGCCACCCGATCGGCATGTCCGGCGCCCGCGTGGTGCTGCACCTGGCCCTGGAGCTCGCGCGCCGGGGCGGCGGGACCGGCGCGGCCGCGCTGTGCGGCGGCGGGGGCCAGGGCGACGCCCTGATCGTCCGCGTCCCGAAGAAGAAGTAACCCCCGGCCCGCCGGACCTTCCCCAACCGAACCGAGGAGCGCAGCACGTATGACGGTGGACGTCCCCCAGCTGGTGGCCCAGGCGCGTGAGGGCAGGCCGAGAGCGGTGGCCCGGCTGATCTCGCTGGTCGAGGGGGCGTCCCCGCAGCTGCGCGAGGTGATGGCGGCCCTGGCCCCGCTGACGGGCGGGGCGTACGTGGTGGGCCTGACCGGCTCCCCGGGCGTCGGCAAGTCCACCTCCACCTCGGCGCTGGTCTCCGCGTACCGCAAGGCCGGCAAGCGGGTCGGCGTCCTCGCCGTCGACCCGTCCTCGCCGTTCTCCGGCGGTGCGCTGCTCGGCGACCGGGTCCGGATGTCGGACCACGCCTCCGACCCGGGGGTCTACATCCGCTCCATGGCCACCCGCGGCCACCTGGGCGGCCTGGCCTGGGCCGCCCCGCAGGCGATCCGGGTGCTGGACGCGGCCGGCTGCGAGGTGATCCTGGTCGAGACGGTCGGGGTCGGACAGTCGGAGGTGGAGATCGCCGCGCAGGCCGACACCTCGGTGGTGCTGCTGGCGCCCGGTATGGGCGACGGGATCCAGGCCGCGAAGGCGGGCATCCTGGAGATCGGCGACGTGTACGTGGTGAACAAGGCGGACCGCGACGGCGCCGACGCCACCGCCCGGGAGCTGAACCACATGCTGGGCCTCGGGGAGTCCCGGGGCGCGGGCGACTGGCGGCCGCCGATCGTCAAGACGGTCGCGGCGCGCGGCCAGGGCATCGACGAGCTGGTCGAGGCCCTGGAGAAGCACCGCGCGTGGATGGACGAGCGCGGGGTGCTGGCCGAGCGGCGTACGGTCCGGGCCGCGCGCGAGGTGGAGACCATCGCGGTGACGGCCCTGCGGGCCAAGATGGCGGACGTGCGCGGGGACGCGCACCTCGACGCCCTCGCGGCCCGGGTCGCGGCCGGCGAGCTGGACCCGTACGCGGCCGCGGACACGCTCCTGGCGACGCTCACGGAGTCCTGACGCACCACTTCACGCGAGAGCCGCGCCCCGGGTTCGCGGGGCGCGGCTCTCGTACGTCTGCGGGACCGACGGTCAGGCGTTGGGACGCTTGCCGTGGTTCGCCTTCTTCTTCTTGCGTGCTCGCTTCTTGTTGCCGCGCTTGGCCATGACGCCACTCCCTCGAAGATCGGGGTAATCCGGGCGTTCGCCAGTCTAGGGGCGCCCGATCAGGTCCGCACGGGAACCCGCGGACCGGCGCGCGTCAGTTGTCGCCGCCGTCGTCGTCCGAGTCCGACCCGGACACCGTGGCCTTGCCCGACGTGGCGTCGACGTGCACGTTGGTGCTCTTGTCCCCGGACTGGATCTCGACGTTCCAGTAACGGGAGCCGTTGTCGTCATCGTCGTCCCACTCCACGGACCGGACCTGGCCCGCGTGGGCGGCGACGGCCGCCTTCATCGCCTGCTGGGCGGTGACCTTCGCGGCGGCCGACGCCTTGTTCCCGCTGTCGTCGTCGCCGTCGTCGTCCGCGTTCTCGGTGAACACCTTGCCGGTGCGGGTGTCGACCGTCAGCTCCGCGTGCTTGCCGCTCTTGCCGATGATGTCGACGTGCCAGACGGGGCCGTCCTTGTCGAGGGACGTCACGACACCGGGGTACCTCTTCAGGGCGGCGGCGGCCGCGCCCGCGGCGTCCACGTCGGCGCGGGCCGGGGCGGCCGCGGGGGCGGTTCCCGCCGCGTCGGCGGTGTGCGCCGCGGCGGCCGCCACCGGGCCCCCGGCGATCAGGAGCGCGGCCGCGGCCGCGGCTGCGGCCGGGACGGCCGCCTTGTGCTTGCGCTGCATGGCTGACCTCCTCTGGCCGGCCATGCGCTTACGGTTGCTCGGCGGGCGGCCGGCGAGCGAGCGTTGTCACCCAATTCTCGGGGCAGCCGCGGCGGACGGCACCCCGGCCGGGCGCCGCCGCCCGACCGTCGCCCCGCCGCCGCCCCGCGGGCGTCAGGCCTTGCCGCGCTCGTCCCGCAGGTGGTTCGCGACCGGCCCCAGCGAGGCGCGCAGCGCCGCCAGGGCCTCCGGCGGCAGCAGGTCGATGAAGTGCCGGCGCACGGACGCCACGTGGTGCGGGGCGACCTTCTGCATCAGCTCCATGCCCCCGTCGGTCAGGACCGCGTACAGCCCCCGGCGGTCGGACTCGCAGTTCACCCGCACGACCAGGCCCGCGGTCTCCATGCGGGTGATCTGGTGGGACAGCCGGCTCTTGGACTGGAGCGTCGACGTCGCGAGATCGCTCATCCGCATCCGGTGGCCCTCGGACTCCGAGAGGTTCACCAGGATCTCGTAGTCGTTGTTGGTGAGTCCGAAGGGCTGGAGATCCTTTTCCAGCTGGTGCATCAGCAGCCGGCTGACGTCCAGGTGGGTGCGCCAGGTGCACTGCTCGGCCTCGGTCAGCCAGCGTGTGGCCGTCTCGGTCTCCATGGTCTCCATGAATGAACTCTACCTAAGAAGTTGAATTACGTACAAAGAAGAATGGTCGAATATGTCAGAGTCCCAGGCGCCGCTGGATGTCACCCAGCTGCCCCGGCATCCGCGGCACGCCCAGCTGGCCCAGCGGACCCTGCTGCCCGTGCCCGCCGCCGTAACCGGCCCCGGGCACGCCCGCCGACTCCGCGCCGGCGCCCACGGCCCCGATCGCCTGCTCCGCCATCAGCGTCTCCGAGGACTGCAGCAGCACCGTCCCGGCCCCGACGAACTCGAACTGGTGTTCCTCGCCGGAGCTGCCGCCGATGCCCGTCAGCGAGCGCAGCCCGCCGATGACGCCCGACATGTAGCCGTGGTCGTAGTGGTGGCAGGGGGACGGGCAGTCCGCCCAGCCCACCAGCGCCTGCGGGTCCACGCGCAGCGGCGGCTCCATGAACACCACCGGTCCGTTGGACGCCGCCACGAACTTCCCCGTACCGATCAGGGTCAGGAACCCGGGCACGATCGACTGCTTCAGGGCGAGCGAGGGCTGGTAGGCCAGCAGGTTCCCCGACCTGATCGTCAGGTTCCCGTTGTCCAGGTCGTACGAGTTCACGTCGAAGGCCCGGTCGGCCAGCAGCATCTTGCCCTGGCCCTCGGCCACCACCCAGTCGGCGGCGTGCATCGGCGAGTGGAAGCTCGTGCGCAGGAGCCGGTCGAAGCGGCCGTTGCCGACGCCGTTGAACTCGATGCGCCCGTAGTAGGCGATCATCTTGCCCTTCTGCAGGAACCACTGGCTCCCCTTGAGCTCCACGCAGAAGGTGTACGCGTTCACGTTGTCGTCGGAGGGCAGGGAGTGCGGGTCGAAGACCGTCGGGGCGCCGGGCCCGCCCGTCACGGGGCCGTTCGTTCCGGCGTAATGACTCACAGCTTCTCCTCCGAGGCCTGTACGTACACCGCTCCCTGACCCGAGAGCTCCAGCTGGAACGCCTCGCCCGAGCCGCGCCCCACCATGTCCCGCCAGCCGAGCGCCGCGGAGAGCTTGTTCCGGACGTCCCCGTGGTGGGCCACGTACGCCTGCGGGTCGACGTGGATCGGCCGGTTCGGGGTGATGGGGAGCTCGATGACCCCGCCGTGGGCCATCACGGCGACCGCGCCGTGCCCCTTGAGGGTGGTGGTGAACAGGCCCTGGCCGGTCACCTGGCCGCGGACCATGCCCATGACACCACCCTGCGAGCCCATGAACATCGTGCCCTGCTGGAGCGTGCCGTCGAAGGCGAGCAGCCGGTCGGCCTCGACGTACAGGGTCTCGCCGGTCAGGTTGATCACCTGGATGTGGTGGCCGCCGTGGCCGAACATCACGGTGCCGCTGCCCTCGACCGACATCAGCGGGGTCTGCTCGTTCGCCACGCGGCGCCCGATCATGCCCATCACCCCGCCCTGACCGCCCGTCAGACTCGGGGTGAAGGAGACCTCGCCGCGGTACGCGAGCATCGCGCCGCGCTGGCTGAACATCTTCTGCCCCGGGATCACCTGGGCCTCGACCATCTTCGAGTTGATCTCGCGGAACGGCATCAGATGTCGCCCCCGATGGTGTTGCGCTCGCTGGGCTGCACGTAGACCAGGCCCTCGCCCTCGAAGCGGATCTGGAACGCCTCGCCCGAACCCTCGCCGATCAGGGTGCGGAAGTTGATCCCCGACTGGAAGGACTGCTGGAGGTTCCCGGTGTGCGCGATGTACGCCCCCGGGTCGACGGAGAGCGGGTACTGGGCGCTGACGCGCAGCACCACCGCCGGCCCGTCGGACATGATCGCCGCCTGCCCGCTGCCCTCGACGGTGGTGGTGAACAGGCCGTTGCCCGTCGCCCCGCCGCGCAGGCCGGTGAAGGTGGTGCCGGTGCGCAGGCCGGCGTCGGTGCACAGGAGGTTGCTGGACTCCACGTACAGCTTCTCGCCGCGCAGGTTGACCAGATTGATCTCGCTCGCGCGGTCGGCGAAGAAGCAGGTGCCGTGCCCCTGCACTTCCATCACGGTCATCTGCTCACCCGTCAGCCGACGGGTCACCATGCCGCGCAAACCTTCGCCGCCGCCGGTCATCTTCTTGAAGGCCATCTGACCGTCGTACGCGACCATGGAGCCGTTCTTCGCTTTCACGGCGTCCCCGGTCAGGTCGACGGCCAGCACCTTGCTGCCTTGGAGTCGGAACTGAGCCACGGGATGACGTTATCGGCAGCGGGCGGAGGCGAACAGGGCCCGGTGGCCGATATCCGGCGACTGCGGCATCTCACACACCCGGGACACCCCGCCGCCCGCCCGCGGCGGCGGCCCCGCCTCAAGATCCGGCAGCGCGGCTGAGAGACTGGAACGGACCCCCGGCCACCACCCCGAAGGCTCATCGTGGACATCAAGACCGCTTCCGCCCTGCACCGGCTGCGCCTCATCTCCGTACCGGAGGCGCTGTCGTTCCCGGCCCTGCTGATCTTCGGATCGGTGCTGAGCCGGATCTCCGACATCGACTACCTGATGATGCCGCTCGGCATCCTGCACGGGATCCTGTTCGTCATCTACGCGGTCTTCCTGCTGGACGTGTGGAACAAGGCGAAGTGGCCGGTCAAGAAGGTCGCCCTGTTCTTCCTGCTGGCGCTGCTGCCCTTCGGCGGCCTCTACGGCGACAAGCTCCTCAAGCGCGAGGAGGCCGACAGCGTCATGGCGGCCCGCGCCCGGCGCGAGGCGGCGAACGCAGCGTGATCGTCGCGTTCTCGGTGACCCCGCTGGGGGTCGGCGAAGAGGTCGGCGAGTACGTGGCCGACGCGGTGCGCGTCGTACGGGAGTCGGGACTGCCGAACCGCACGGACGCCATGTTCACCTCGATCGAGGGGGAGTGGGACGAGGTGATGGACGTGGTCAAGCGCGCGGTGGCCGCGGTGGAGGAGAGGGCGCCGCGGGTCTCGCTGGTCCTCAAGGCCGACATCCGCCCCGGGGTGGTCGGCGGCCTGACGACCAAGGTGGAAACGGTGGAGCGCCACCTGGCCTAGGCCACCCCCCCGTCCCCGCCACCCGGACGGCCCTGTCCGCAGGCGGGTGCGCGGAACCCCCCGTTCGGCCGAGCCCCGTTCGACACGCCCAGGGTTTGTCACCTTTCGTGGTGATATAACCCTGGGCTTCGAGCACTGGAGGGGCCGTGCGGCCGGAAGGCTTCGACTACGAGACCCACAGCCAGCTCGCCGGCCCGTTCGCGGAGCCGGACCGCACCGCCGCCGCCCCCTACCGCGTGGGCTACCGCTCCCTGTTGTCGCGCGAGCAGCTCCGCACCCGAATACGCGCCGTCCTCCTGATGGCCCTGGCCCCGCTCGCCGCGGCCGGCCTGCTGCTCTACCTCGTCTGGCCCGCGCACTGGACCGTCCGCGAGGGCGGCGAGCGCTGGCTGGTCCACCTCGACGCCGCGATGCTCGTATCCATCGCGCTGATCATGCTCTTCATGCTGGTCAACGTCCTGTCGGTGGCCCACGCCACGATGGTCGCCCGCGATCCCGTACCGGTGCCGCCCGAACCCGGCACCAAGGTCGCCTTCCTGACCACGTACGTCCCCGGCAAGGAGCCGCTCGCCATGGTGCGGGGCACCCTCCTGGGGGCGGTCGCCCTGCGCCACGACGGCCCGCTCGACGTATGGCTGCTCGACGAGGGGGACGACCCCGAGGTCCGGGCCCTGTGCGCGGAGCTCGGCGTACGCCACTTCACCCGCAAGGGCATCGCCGGCTGGAACACCCCCAAGGGCCCCCACCGGGAGCGGACCAAGCACGGCAACTACAACGCCTGGCTGGTCGCGCACGGCGACGACTACGAGTTCTTCGCCTCCGTCGACACCGACCACGTCCCGCTGGCGAACTTCCTGGAGCGGATGCTCGGCTACTTCCGCGACCCGGACATCGCCTTCGTCGTCGGCCCGCAGGTGTACGGCAACTACACCGGCGCCGTCACCAAGGCCGCCGAATCCCAGCAGTACCTCTTCCACGCGCTGATCCAGCGCGCCGGCAACCGCTACGGCGCCCCCATGTTCGTCGGCACCAACAACGCCGTACGGATCAGCGCCCTCCGGCAGATCGGCGGGCTCTACGACTCCCTCACCGAGGACATGGCGACCGGCTTCGAGCTGCACCGCCGGCGCAATCCGGCCACCGGGCGGTTCTGGAGGTCGGTCTACACCCCCGACGTGCTCGCCGTCGGCGAGGGCCCGGCCTCGTGGACCGACTTCTTCACGCAGCAGCTGCGCTGGTCGCGGGGGACGTACGAGACCCTCCTGCGGCAGTACTGGAAAGGCTTCTTCCGGATGCCCCCGGGGCGGGCCCTCAACTACACGCTGATGCTCGTCTACTACCCGATGACGGCCGTCAACTGGCTCCTCGGCATCCTCAGCTGCGTCCTGTTCCTGTGGTTCGGCGCCTCCGGCACCCAGGTCTCCTCCGAGGTCTGGCTCATGCTCTACACCGACGCCGCCGCCCTCCAGGTGGGGCTGTACCTGTGGAACCGCCGGCACAACGTCTCCCCCCACGAGCCCGACGGCTCCGGAGGCCTGGCCGGCATGGCCATGTCCGCGATCTGCGCCCCCGTCTACCTCGCCTCGCTGGCCTCGGCCCTGATGCGCACCCGGGGCGGGTTCGTCGTCACCCCCAAGGGCGGCGACGCCAGCCCCGACCGGCCGGCGACCTTCCGGATCCACCTCGGCTGGGCCGCCGTCCTGGCCCTCTCCCTCGCGGCCTCGGTCCGCCTGGGCCACACGCACGCCGCCATGCGCACCTGGGCGGTGCTCGCCCTGCTCATCGCCCTCGCACCGGTGGCGGTGTGGGCCTGGACCCTGCTGCGCGGGGGCCGCGCCCGGGCCGCCGCCCCCTCCCGGGCCGCCGGGTCCCCGGTCCTCGGGCTCGGCCACGGGCCGGGCGAGGAGCCGGAGCCGGCGTTCGCCACGCCGACGGGAGGGAGCTGACCCATGGCCCACCGGCCGTCGAAGCAGTTCAAGAACACCGTGCTGGGCACCGGGGCCGTGGTGGTGCTGGCCGCGCTCAACGCCCCCGCCGCGCTGTCCTTCGCGCAGGAGCGCTACCACTCGTACAAGATCGGGCAGTCCAGCTACAAGATCCAGTACGGCTCGTGGGGGCAGGTCCGGCTCCCCGAGGAGTACCGGATCAACGCGATGCACGCGGCCCTGCTGCACACGGGCAAGGTGCTGCTGATCGCGGGCTCCGGCAACAACCAGAGGAAGTTCGACCGGGGCACCTTCGACACCGTCCTGTGGGACCCGCGGGACGACAGCTTCAAGAAGATCCCGACGCCCGAGGACTTCTTCTGCTCCGGCCACAGCCAGCTGCCGGACGGGCGGCTGCTGGTGGCGGGCGGCACCGCCCGCTACGAGGTCCTCGACGGGAAGGTGACCCGCGCGGGCGGCGGCATGCGGGTCAAGAACGAGAGCCCCGACAAAGTGGCCCGGCTGAAGAAGGGCACCCGGTTCCGGTCCCCGTCCGGAGTCGAGTACGTGTCGAAGTTCGACGTCACCGTGCCGAAGGCCAAGCGCGAGTTCGAGATCACGTACGGGAAGAAGGGCCACCTGAAACCCTGGCGGAGCAAGGTGGTCGCCTCGGAGGCGCGGGTCTTCGTCGAGGCGGTGAAGACGGGTGCCGAGGGGCTGACGACCGAGGCGGCGCAGTACCGGGTCCTCGGGCTCAAGGGGAAGGACGCCGACGACGTCTACGGGCTCGCGGAGCGCCTCAGCGTCGAGAAGCAGGACTTCCAGGGCATCAGGTCGGCGTACGAGTTCGACCCGAAGGCCGAGAAGTACGTCCCCGTCGACCCGATGAAGGACGCCCGCTGGTACCCGACGCTGGTGCCCCTCCAGGACGGGCGGGTCCTCGCGGTCTCCGGGCTCAACGACGTGGGGGACGTGGTCCCCGGCGACAACGAGTACTACGACCCGAAGACGAGGAAGTGGACCCGCGGCCCCTCCCGCTACTTCCCGACCTACCCCGCGCTCTTCCTCGTGCAGGGCGGCAAGCTGCTCTACACCGGGTCCAACGCGGGCTACGGCCCGGCGGACAAGGGGCGCGAGCCCGGCGTGTGGGATCTGACGGCCAACACGTTCACGAAGGTGGCGGGGCTGACCGACCCCGACCAGCTGGAGACCTCGTCCTCGGTGCTGCTGCCCCCCGCCCAGGACCAGCGGGTGATGGTGCTGGGCGGCGGCGGGGTGGGCGAGTCGAAGCTGTCGTCGAGCCGGACGGCGATCGTGGACCTCAAGGAGGACGACCCCGTCTTCCGCTCCTCCGCGCGGCTGCCGCAGGGCACCCGGTACCTGAGCAGCGTGCTGCTGCCGGACGACTCCGTGTTCACCACGGGCGGCTCCCGCGACTACCGGGGCCGGGGCGCCAGCGACGTGTACAAGGCGCAGTTCTACTACCCGCGCACCGACTCCTTCGTGGCCGCCGCCGATCCGACGGTGGGCCGCAACTACCACTCCTAGGCGCTGCTGCTGCCCGACGGGCGGATCGCGACCTTCGGCTCCGACCCGCTCTTCGCGGACAAGGACAACACCCGGCTCGGCAAGTTCGAGCACCGGCTGGAGGTGTACTCGCCGCCCTACCTCTACCGGAACCCGGCGCTGCGGCCGGCCCTGGGCGCCGGGCCGGCCGAGGTGGGCCGAGGCGGCCGGGCCACGTTCGCGACGGCGCACCCGGAGCGGATCCGGCGGGCCCGGCTGATGCGGCCGAGCGCGGTCACGCACACCACGGACGTGGAGCAGCGCTCGATCGAGCTCGGGCTGACGCGGGGGGCCGGGTCGGTGACGGTCGAGGTGCCGAAGGACCCGTCGCTGGTGCCGCCGGGCTGGTACATGCTGTTCGCGACGGATGCGGAGGGCACGCCCTCGCAGGCCCGCTGGATCCGGGTACGGGAGCCGCAGCGGCCGTCGGGGGAGGAGCCGGGGCCGGAGCCGGAGCCGTAGACGGGGGCGCGGGCGGCCGGCTACCGCGCGGCGCGGCTCGCCAGGCCCAGCGCGTACTCCGGCCACCAGCGGCCCGCCGCCGGGCCGCCGCGGCAGGGCCCGTCGGACTCCCCGGGCCGCTTGATCCAGAGGTACGCGTCGACGAGCGGGTCGCCCGTCCGGTCGGTCGGCGCGATCCCGAGGGCGCGGCCCGGCGGATTGCACCAGGACTCGTGGCCGCCGCCCGGGAGCGGGCCCTGGCCGTTGCGGCTGGTGTCGATGACGAAGTGCTTGCCGTGGGCGGCCGCGGAGATCCGGGCGCCGTACTCCCGGCCGGCCGCGTCGGGCTGGAAGTTGGAGACGTTGAGGGAGAAGCCGTCGGCCTGCCCGAGCCCGGCCCTGAAGAGGGGCTCGACGAGCTTCATCGGGTCCGGGATCCAGGCCGGATTGCCGGCGTCCAGGTAGACCTTGGTGTTCCGGTTCCTCTTCAGCCGGGTGACGGCCTCCGAGAGCAGCCGCAGGCGCTCCTCGTGGTGGGCGGCCCGGGTGCAGCCGTCCACGACGTGCGGGACGGCGTCCGGCTCCAGGACCACCACCGCCCTGGCGTCGCCGACGGCGTCGGCGAAGGCTCCGATCCAGTCGCGGTACGCGGTGGCGCCCGTGGCCCCGCCCGCCGAGTGCAGGCCGCAGTCGCGGTGGGGGATGTTGTACGCCGTGAGGAGGAGGACCCGGCCCGCCGCCTTCGCGCCCTTCGCGGCCCGGCGGATCGCGGGACCGGGGTCGTCGCCCGGCCCCCACAGGGCCATGGGCCGTTCCGCGATCCGGCGCAGCAGCTGCGCCTCGCCGTTGCGGCCCTGCGCCTCCCAGGCGGCGACCTGCCGGGCCGCGTCGCTCTCCGGGTCCACCCAGTACGGGGATCCGGCGGGCGCGGCCTCGGCGGGCGCGGGCGAGGGGGCGGACTCCTCGCTCCCGCAGCCGGGGACCGCGGCGATCAGCAGCGCGACGCCGAGCGCGGCGGCGAGGGATCTGGGGCGGGGGCGGCCTGGCATCCGGGTTCCTCGAAGGGTCGACACACGGAAATCACGACCGGCACATCGTGACATGACGGTCAGTCACCCCGGTTCCGCGACACCGGACCTGCCTGCCTGCCTCCGGGGCCGGCCGCCCGTCGCCAGGGCGATGGCGAGCGGGGTGCGCTCGTACAGGACCCGGTGACCGTGCCGGGCCGAGATCAGCAGGCCCGCGCCGTGCAGGGCCTTGAGGTGCGCCGAGACCGTGGCCGGAGCCAGGCCCAGCCGGTGGGCCAGGTCCGTCGTGGAAGCCGGTTCGTCGAGCGCGCACAGCACGTCGGCCCGGCCCCGGCCCAGCAGCCGCGCGAGCGCCTGCGGGGTCGGGCCCGCCGAGCCCGTCCACAGCGCGCCGATGCCGCGGGCCGGGTACACCAGCGTCGGCTGCCAGGGCGGGTCGTAGCCGCCCACCACCTCCGGCCAGACGAACGCGCTCGGCATGAGGAGCAGGCCCTGCCCGTCGAGGGAGCGGTCGTGGTGGGTGGGGCGGTCGATGGTGAGCGTCCCGTCCGACCAGCGCAGGTCCGGGTGCAGGCCGTCGAACAGCGCCTCCAGCCCGCCGGCGGCGAGCCGCCGCGAGTGGAACACGATGTCGGCCTCCAGCAGGGACCGCAGCCGGGGCCAGTGCGGGGCGATCAGCGCCGCCCAGGCCTGCTCGAAGAGGTCGGCCAGCTCCCGTACGGCGCGCACCGGATCGGCGAGCATCCGCCGCCCGAGCTCGCTCTCGGCGGCGCCCGGCGTGCAGACGAGGGAGCGCCGCAGGTCCTCCCGCACGGCCTCCGGATCCGCGGCGGCCGCCGCCGAGCGGACGCGGGCCAGCTCCTCCTCGAAGGTCACGGTGGGGCCGAGCGGGGGCGGGCTCAGGAAGTCGGGGTTGTGTCCGCTCTGCGGCATCAGGAGCCACAGGGGGCGCAGGTCGAGGCCGTCGGCGGCCGCGCCGATGCGGCGCAGCCAAGGCAGGTGGTACTGCTGGCGGGCCGGCCGCAGCAGGGTCCGTACCGCTTCCTGGGTCTCCCAGCGGGGCGAGACGGAGAACCGGCAGCGGAGCAGGTCCCCGGCCCCGAACCGGAAGTGGAACGCCATGTCCCTCCCGGGCGCGTGATGCGTGAGTGATTCGCCGCAGGACGAATCACTGCCGTACGCCCACGGTAGCCCCGCAGGGTCTCCGTATGTCCATCACCGTCAACGAGGCCGCGGGCGGCTACCGGTCCGTTTTCCGGGTCGGGGAGTTCCGGCCCGTGTTCGCCGCGCACCTGCTCTCCGTACTCGGGACCGTCGTCGCCGAGATCGCCCTCACCGTCCTCGTGTTCCGCGCGACCGGCTCGCCCCTGATGAGCGCGCTCACCTTCGCGCTCGGCTTCCTCCCGTACGCCCTCGGCGGCACCCTCCTCGCCGGGGTCGCCGACCGGCGGCCCGCCCGGCGGGTGCTCGTCGGCTGCGACCTCGTCTGCGCCGCCTGCGCGACGGCCATGGTCCTGCCCGCCACCCCCGTCGCCGGGCTGCTCGTCCTGCGCTGCGCCATGGCCTTCGTCGCCCCGCTGTTCCAGGGCACGCGCAACGCCTCGCTGGCCGACGTCCTCGGGCCCGGCGACGGCTACGTCCTCGGCCGCTCCCTCATGCGCATGGTGGCCCAGAGCGCCCAGCTCATCGGCTTCGGTCTCGGCGGGCTGCTGCTCACCGTCCTCGCCCCGCGCGCCGCCATCGCGCTGACCGCCGCCGGTTTCCTCTGCTCGGCCCTGCTGCTGCGCTTCGGCACCCGCTCCCGTCCCGCCCGCGCCGCCGCCCGCACCTCCCCGCTCGCCGGGGCGCGGGCCGTCCTCGGCGACCGCCGGCGGCGCGCCCTGATCCTGCTGTTCTGGCTGCCGCCCGTCTTCGTCATCGCCCCCGAGGCGCTGCTCGTTCCGTACGCCGACGGCATCGGCGCCGGCACCGCCGCCCTGGGAGTGATGATGTGCGCGCTGCCCGTCGGCACCATCGCGGGTGAACTGTGGGCCGGCTCGGTGCTCGGCCCGCGCACCCGTTCCCGGATCGTCGCCCCGCTCGCGGCCGCCGGCCTGCTGCCGCTGCTCGTCTACGCCTTCCGGCCCGGAGTGACGGCCGTGCTCGCCGCCCTGCTGCTCGCCGGGCTGGCGCACGCCTACACCCTCGGCCTCGACCAGTGGTACGTCGACGCCGTCCCGGACGCGCTGCGCGGCCGGGCGATGACCCTGCTGAGCACCGGGCTGATGACCCTCCAGGGCGTCGGCATGGCCCTGGCCGGGCTGGCCGCCGAATTCCTGCCGGTGCACGCGGTCGTCGCGGGCGCGGGTGTGCTCGGTACGGCGGTGGTCCTGCTCCTCCTCGCCGAACTGCGGTCCGCGGGCCCGCGGGAGGGCCGACCGAAGAATGAGACGGGGCCCGCCGCCAAATGACCGCCCGGTAGGGTCGGGTGCGTGTCCAAGCCGCTCAGCCTCCCCTTCGACCCCATCGCCCGCGCCGACGAGCTCTGGCAGCGCCGCTGGGGGCCGGTGCCCTCGATGGCCGCCATCACCTCGATCATGCGCGCGCACCAGATCCTGCTCGGCGAGGTCGACGCGGTGGTCAAGCCGTACGGGCTGACCTTCGCCCGGTACGAGGCGCTGGTGCTGCTCACCTTCTCCAAGGCCGGTGAGCTGCCGATGTCGAAGATCGGCGAGCGGCTGATGGTCCACCCGACGTCGGTGACGAACACGGTGGACCGGCTGGTGCGCTCCGGGCTCGTGGCCAAGCGGCCCAATCCGAACGACGGCCGCGGCACGCTCGCGTCCATCACGGACAAGGGGCGCGAGGTCGTCGAGGCGGCGACCGAGGACCTGATGGCCGTCGACTTCGGGCTGCGCGCGTACGACGCCGAGGAATGCCAGGAGATCTTCGCGCTCCTGCGCCCCCTGCGGGTCGCCGCCGCGGACTTCGAGGAGTAGCGGAGCGCGCTCGCCGGGCCCCCGTCAAGATCGAGCAAAACGGACGGTTAGGCTCGTCGGCATGAAGAAGAGCGTGCTGACCCGCTACCGGGTCATGGCCTACCTGACCGCGGTCATGCTGTTGATCCTCTGCACCTGCATGGTTTTCAAGTACGGCTTCGAGACCGGCGCCGACCTGACCCTCGCGGTCTCGCAGGTGCACGGCGTGCTGTTCATGATCTACCTGGTGTTCGCCTTCGACCTCGGGTCCAAGGCCCGCTGGCCGTTCCCGAAGCTGCTGTGGGTGCTGGTCTCCGGCACGATCCCGCTGGCCGCCTTCTTCGTCGAGCGCAAGGTCCGCGCCGAGGTCGAGCCGCTCGTCGAGGGCGATCTGGCCACCGCCGACGCCTAGAGCGCGGCTCGCGTACCGACACCCCGGGGAGACTCCCCGGGGTTTCCCATCGACATTTACTAGGACGTCCTAGTAAATTCATGGGTATGGACGCTGACGCCATCGAGGAGGGCCGCCGCCGCTGGCAGGCCCGTTATGACAAGGCCCGCAAGCGCGAGGCCGATTTCACCACGCTCTCCGGGGATGACGTCGATCCCGTCTACGGGCCCCGCCCCGGCGACGCGTACGAGGGATTCGAGCGCATCGGCTGGCCGGGGGAGTACCCGTACACCCGCGGCCTGCACGCCACCGGATACCGCGGCCGGACCTGGACCATCCGCCAGTTCGCCGGCTTCGGCAACGCGGAGCAGACCAACGAGCGCTACAAGATGATCCTGGCCGCCGGCGGCGGCGGGCTCTCCGTGGCCTTCGACATGCCGACCCTCATGGGCCGCGACTCCGACGACCCCCGCGCGCTCGGCGAGGTCGGCCACTGCGGGGTCGCCATAGACTCCGCCGCCGACATGGAGGTCCTGTTCCAGGACATCCCGCTGGGCGACGTGACCACCTCGATGACGATCTCGGGCCCGGCCGTGCCCGCCTTCTGCATGTACCTGGTCGCCGCCGAGCGGCAGGGCGTGGACCCGGCCGTGCTCAACGGGACGCTCCAGACGGACATCTTCAAGGAGTACATCGCCCAGAAGGAGTGGCTCTTCGAACCCGAGCCGCACCTGCGCCTCATCGGCGACCTCATGGAGTACTGCGCCGAGGGCATCCCGGCGTACAAGCCGCTGTCCGTCTCCGGCTACCACATCCGCGAGGCCGGGGCCACGGCCGCGCAGGAGCTCGCGTACACCCTCGCCGACGGGTTCGGGTACGTGGAGCTGGGCCTGTCCCGGGGTCTGGACGTGGACCACTTCGCCTCCGGCCTCTCCTTCTTCTTCGACGCGCACCTCGACTTCTTCGAGGAGATCGCCAAGTTCCGCGCCGCCCGCCGGATCTGGGCGCGCTGGATGAAGGAGGTGTACGGGGCGCAGAGCGAGAAGTCGATGTGGCTGCGCTTCCACACCCAGACGGCCGGCGTCTCGCTGACCGCGCAGCAGCCGTACAACAACGTCGTCCGCACCGCGGTCGAGGCCCTCGCGGCCGTCCTCGGCGGCACCAACTCGCTGCACACCAACGCCCTCGACGAGACCCTCGCGCTGCCCAGCGAGCAGGCCGCCGAGATCGCCCTGCGCACGCAGCAGGTGCTGATGGAGGAGACCGGCGTGGCCAACGTGGCCGACCCGCTGGGCGGTTCCTGGTACGTGGAGCAGCTGACCGACCGCATCGAGGCCGACGCCGAGAAGATCTTCGACCAGATCAAGGAGCGCGGTCTGCGCGCCCACCCGGACGGGCAGCACCCGATCGGGCCGATCACCTCGGGCATCCTGCGCGGCATCGAGGACGGCTGGTTCACCGGGGAGATCGCCGAGTCGGCCTTCCAGTACCAGCGGTCCCTGGAGAAGGGCGACAAGCGGGTCGTCGGCGTCAACGTGCACCACGGGTCGGTGACCGGGGACCTGGAGATCCTGCGCGTCAGCCACGAGGTGGAGCGCGTGCAGGTGGAGCACCTGGCGGCCCGCAAGGCGCGGCGCGACGACGCGAAGGTGAAGTCCTCGCTGGACGCGATGCTGGCCGCGGCCCGCGACGGGTCGAACATGATCCCGGCGATGCTCGACGCGGTGCGCGCCGAGGCCACGCTCGGGGAGATCTGCAACGTGCTGCGCGACGAGTGGGGCACGTACACGGAGCCGCCGGGCTTCTGATCCGCCGGCCCGGAGGCCGGTCGCGGCACCCTCTGGGGGCCCGCGGCCGGCCTTCGGCGCGTCAGGCGTGGGCGGGGCCCTGGAGGCCGTGCATCAGGAGGGCCGTGAAGGTGGCCACCCACAGCTCGTCCACCGGTTCGGAGCTGACCAGGGCGCGGTGCACCACCGTGCCCGCGATCACGTCGAAGATCAGGTCCGTGGTACGGCAGGCGAGCTCCTCGTCCTCTTCGTACGGGAGTTCGCCGCGGGCCTGGGCCCGTTCGCGACCCAGTACGACGAGACGTTTCTGCCGATCCACGATCGCCGACCGGATGCGGTCGCGCAGGGCTTCGTCGCGGGTGGACTCGGCCACGACCGCCATCAGGGCGGTACGGGCCTCCGGCCGCCGCAGCAGCGCCGCGAACTGCAGGACCACGTCCTCTATGTCGGCTTCGAGGGAGCCGCGGTCGGGGAGTTCGAGGGAGTCGAAGAGTTCCGCGACGGCGTCCACGACCAGCTCGTTCTTGCCGGCCCAGCGGCGGTAGAGGGTGGTCTTGGCGACCCCGGCCCGGGTGGAGACGTCGCCCATCGTCAGCTTCGACCAGCCCAGCTCGACCAGCGCGTCCCGCGTCGCGGCGAGGATCGCGGCGTCCGCGGCGGCGCTGCGGGGGCGGCCGGTGCGTCCGGTCGGGGGGCTGGCGTTGCGCATGGCCGAGACCATACCCGTCGGTAGCCAAGGCGGCGGGCTCCGAAATGCTGTGGTTCAGATCACGGGGCGCGAAGCGGCGCGGGGAGTTACGCTACGGCTCGTAGCGTAAGAGCGACGACCACGCGAAGCTACCGGCGCCAGGTGGGGACCCGGCGCCAACAACGCACCACCGAGGGTACTCAAGAAGGCATTTCGGCCGATCTTTTTCGTCGGCGCGCGCACACGGGGGAGGATGTACGCATGCAGCCCAGAAACATGTCCATGAGCGGCGTCGTCGACCTCGCCGCTGTGAAGGCGGCCGGCGAGGCCAAGGCGAAGGCCGAGCAGGCCCGTGCCGAAGCGGCCCGGCAGGCCGCCCAGGGCGGCGCGCCCGCGTCCGCCGGTGCCGTGCCGCCGTCCGCGCTCGTGATCGACGTCGACGAGGCCGGCTTCGAACGCGACGTCCTCCAGCTCTCCGCCGAGGTCCCGGTCATCCTGGACTTCTGGGCCGAGTGGTGCGAGCCCTGCAAGCAGCTCAGCCCGCTCCTGGAGCGCCTGACGGTCGAGGCGAACGGCCGCCTCCTGCTGGCCAAGGTCGACGTCGACTCCAACCAGATGCTGATGCAGCAGTTCGGCATTCAGGGCATTCCGGCCGTGTTCGCCGTGGTCGCGGGCCAGGTGCTGCCGCTGTTCCAGGGCGTGGCCCCCGAGCAGGAGATCCGCGAGACCCTCGCCCAGCTGGTCCAGGTCGCCGAGGAGCGCTTCGGGATCATCGGCATCGAGGTGGACCCGAACGCCGAGGGGGGCCCCGCGGGCATCCCGGCCGAGGGTGCGGCCGAGGCCCCTGCGGGCCCGTACGACGCGCTGCTCGAAGCGGCCGTCGTCGCGCTGGACGCCGGTGACCTCGGCGGCGCGGTGCAGGCGTACAAGAACGTACTGGCCGACGACCCGGCCAACACCGAGGCCAAGCTGGGCCTGGCCCAGGCCGAGCTGCTCGCCCGGGTCAAGGACATGAACCCGCAGGCGGTGCGCGCCGCGGCGGCCGAGGACCCGAAGGACCCGGCGGCCCAGATCGCCGCGGCGGACCTGGACCTGGTCGGCGGTCACGTCGAAGACGCCTTCGGGCGCCTGGTGGACACGGTCCGGGTGACGGTGGGCGCGGACCGGGACGCGGTACGGGTCCGGCTGCTGGAGCTGTTCGAGGTCATCGGGGCCGACGACCCGCGGGTGGCGGCGGCCCGTACGGCGCTCGCGCGGGTGCTGTTCTAGCCCCGACCCCAGTGCCGACGATTTGTTGACACGTAGATAAACAGCAGCCGCACTTTGCCAAAACTTGGTAAATGCGGCTGCTGTTACTCGCAGTAAGTGGAACCCCGTGAACTGTCCGGTGTGTTCATGAATCGACCGCTCTGTCGTGGCCCATGGTGACACCCAGCGTCGTCGCCCGATGGCGCCGGGTCGATCCCCGGTTATCTTGCCGTTACCCGCCAGTAACGAACCCCCTTGTGCCCCGGCCTGTAATGGACCACGATCGGCGACGCTCGGTCCTTCCCGCAGTCCCGCTCATCGGAGCCGCGGCGGAGGGTCCCCACCGGGCCGGCCGGCGCCAGGGGTGCCGGCCGTGGGACAGGGGGGTCTCCGCCACACCGGCGGAGCCTGTCCTCCTGGTTGCGCGAACGCGTGACCCAGTGGTTGTCGCTCGGGGGTGGACGCCGGTGTATCGGACGCGGCTGTGCCGCGGCTCGGCCGCCTGCGCTCCTTCCCGAGGACGTAGCACTTCTCCCATCCCAGGACGGGTACGGCCCGGACCGGAGATGTACGTCCGAGAAGGAGGAACGAATAATGAGTTCTCAGGTTCGTGGCGGGACCAGATGGAAGCGCTTCGCGCTCGTCATGGTGCCGAGCATCGCGGCCACCGCCGCGGTCGGTGTGGGTCTGGCGCAGGGTGCCCTCGCGGCGTCCTTCAGCGTCTCCGGCCAGGACTTCAAGGTCTCGGCCGACAAGCTCGACGGTGACGACCTGCTCCAGTACGGCAGCGTCGCCAAGGGCAAGGGCCTGGACGGCAAGGACGCGGCGCACCCGGTCACCATCTCCGGGTTCCGTCACGCCGAGATCACCAACATGTGCCAGTCCCTGGTGACCCCGATCCCGGGCCTCGGCAACATCACGATGCAGCTGCGGACGGGCAACAAGGGCAAGCCCGCCGTCGCGGAGAACATCTACCTGGATGTCGCCGAGCTCGACACCGACGCCACGTTCACCGACCTGGACATCGGTGTCGCGGTCGGCGCCGCGGCCGACGACAAGCACCCCACCGCGCCGCAGGCCGGCACGGTGGCGAACGGCTCGCTGTTCTCGCAGCGCGCCAAGAAGGCCGTTCTGACCAACGTGCGTCAGAAGGCGTGGGCGACGACGGCGGGTACCTTCACGCTGCCCGACCTCAAGCTGCGCCTGCTCAGCGGCGACCAGCCGTGCTACCAGGACGAGAAGTAGTCCGTCCCGGGGCGTGACCGGTGGAGGCGGGTGGCGGCCGTGGCCGCCGCCCGTCCCGCCGGGCTCCCCCAGTTCTCCGTACCACCGTTTCCAGGGAGCTGTTGTCCATGAACCCCCAGGCCCCGGTTCGCGCCGCAGACGACGCATGGCTCACCGCGGTGTACCACCGCTTCCACGCCTGGAGTGGTGGCCGGCCCTTCTGGGCGGGCCTCTTCACTCTCATCGGGGGCGTTCCCATCGCGTACTTCCCGTACGCGGACCTCCGGCTGGGCAACGTCACCATCGCCATGGCGACGACCGCGGGCGCGGGCTCGCTGATCATCGGCGTCCTGCTGATCACCCTCGGCCTCGCCCTCTGGTTCCAGCAGGGCATCCGGGTCTTCGCCGGAGTGGCGTCCATCCTGCTCGCGCTGGTCTCCCTGCCGGTGTCCAACCTGGGCGGCTTCTTCCTCGGCTTCCTCTTCTCCCTGATCGGCGGAGCCCTCGCCCTGGCATGGGCGCCGGGCAAGCCGGAAGGTGCGGAGCCGGCCAAGGCGGAGCAGTTCACGGAAGGTTCCCCGGGGGTCCCCGGTCCCCGCGACACGGAAACGGCTTACGCGACAGAGACGACTGCCCATGCCGATGGCGGGAGGAACAGTGCGGGGTGACGAGACGCAGCGGGACGTGACCCCGAGCGCAGAGTCCCGTGAACGAAGGGGTCCGCGGCACGCCGCGCCCCGGAAGTCGCTGCTCAACAAGATCCAGATACCCGTCGGCAAGACGATGGCCCTGGCGGCCATGCCGACCGCGGTCTTCGTCGGGATGGGCATGGCGCCGAAGCTGGCGCTCGCCGACGAGGAGATCCCCTTCGCGCCCGGCCCGTGCGTGACGCGGTCCGACGAACCCGCGGAGTCGGCTTCTCCGAGCCCGTCGGCGTCCACGTCGCCCTCGCCGGGTTCGTCGCCCTCCGCGACCCCCTCGCCGGGTGCGTCGAAGGCGCCGAAGACGACCCCGAAGCCGTCCGCCAGCAAGTCGGCGGAGTCCTCCACGGCGTCGAAGCAGACGGCCCCCTCGGCCCCCGCCGGACCGGCCGCCACACCGTCCCCGTCCAAGACCCCGAACCCGCTGGACCCGCTCGGCATCGGCGACAAGGTCAAGGGCGTCGTCGACGGCATCACCCATCCGATCCTGGGCGGCCCGTCGGCGACCCCGACGCCGACGCCCACGCCCACGAAGTCGGCCCCGACGACGCCACCGGTGACGCCACCGGTGACCAAGCCGGCCCCCGACCCGGCCGCGGACGCGATCCGCGACGCCGCGAAGAAGGCCGGCGTCGACGTCAAGGAGCTGTCCGAGGACGTCAAGGGCACCGAGAAGAAGCCGAAGGACGAGACGGGCAAGAAGGACGACGAGGACAAGTCCACGTCCGACGAGGCGAAGGACGCGGACGGGAAGCAACCCTTCCCCTGCCCGACGTACGACGCCAAGGCGCTGGCCGACGCCGAACTGGAGCCGGGCATCCCGCTCCTGCCGGACGAGCCCTGGTACCTCGACAGCTCGCTGCTGACCCTCTACGGCCTGGATTACCACGGCATAGTCGAGGTGAAGACGGCAGGCGGCAAGACGAAGAAGGTCCTGAAGTTCACGGCGGACTCGCTGGACATCAAGGACCTCTACCAGACGGTCGGCACGACCGGGAACGTCGCCCACCTGAAGTCCCGCCCGGGCTCCACCTCCAAGATCCGCGGCGGCACGGTGACGATGTACACGGAGAGCCTCAAGGGGAACCTCTTCGGCCTCATCCCGATCGAGTTCACCCCGAACAGCCCGCCGCCCCTGAACGTCCCGTTCGCGTTCTTCTCGAACGTCAAGGTCGTCCAGGCCGGTCAGTTCGGCGGCACCCTCACGGTCCCGGGCCTGCACAACTACGTAGGCCCGCCCGAGTAGTCCCGTACGGCCCCGCGCCGCGCGCAACGCACCGAGGGCGGCACCCCGGTCCCCGTCAGGGGTCCGGAGTGCCGCCCTCGGTCTGTGCGGCAGTGGCGCGGCGGGGGTCAGGCCTGGGACTGGCCGCCCAGGTGGTGGACGCGGACCATGTTGGTCGTGCCGGGGACGCCGGGGGGCGAGCCGGCGGTGATGACCATCGTGTCGCCGGCGTTGTGGCGGCCCAGCTTCAGCAGCTCGCCGTCCACCAGGTCGACCATGGCGTCGGTGGTGTCCACGTGCGGGACGATGTAGGACTCGACGCCCCAGCTCAGCGTGAGCTGGTTGCGGGTGTTGACGTCGGTGGTGAAGGCCAGGATCGGCTGGGTCACGCGGTAGCGCGACAGCCGGCGGGCGGTGTCACCGGACTGCGTGAAGGCGATGAGCGCCTTGCCGTCGAGGAAGTCCGCGATCTCGCAGGCCGCGCGGGCGACGGAGCCGCCCTGGGTACGGGGCTTCTTGCCCGGGACCAGCGGCTGGAGGCCCTTGGAGAGGAGCTCCTCCTCGGCCGCCGTGACGATCTTCGACATCGTCTTGACCGTCTCGATCGGGTATGCGCCGACCGAGGACTCGGCCGAGAGCATGACCGCGTCGGCGCCGTCGAGGATCGCGTTGGCGACGTCGGAGGCCTCCGCGCGCGTCGGGCGGGAGTTGGTGATCATCGACTCCATCATCTGGGTCGCGACGATCACCGGCTTGGCGTTGCGGCGGCACATCTCGATGAGCCGCTTCTGGACCATCGGGACCTTTTCGAGCGGGTACTCGACGGCCAGGTCGCCGCGGGCCACCATGACCGCGTCGAACGCGTCGACCACGGCCGCCATGTTCTCGACGGCCTGCGGCTTCTCGACCTTGGCGATGACGGGGACCCGGCGGCCCTCCTCGTCCATGACCTTGTGGACGTCCTTGACGTCGTTGGCGTCGCGGACGAAGGACAGGGCGACCATGTCGCAGCCCATCCGCAGGGCGAAGCGCAGGTCGTCGACGTCCTTCTCCGACAGGGCGGGGACGTTCACGGCGGCACCCGGCAGGTTGATGCCCTTGTGGTCCGAGATGACACCGCCCTCGACGACGATGGTCTTGACCCGCGGGCCCTCGACCTCGGTCACCCGGAGCTCGACGTTGCCGTCGTTGATCAGGACCTGGTCGCCCTTGGAGACGTCGCCCGGCAGACCCTTGTAGGTGGTGCCGCAGATGGACTTGTCGCCCGGGACGTCCTCGGTGGTGATGGTGAACTCGTCACCGCGCACCAGCTCGACGGGGCCCTCGGCGAAGGTCTCCAGACGGATCTTGGGGCCCTGGAGGTCGGCGAGGACGCCGACCGCGCGCCCGGTGTCCTCGGAGACCTTCCGGACGCGGTCGTACCGCTCCTGGTGTTCTGCCTGGGATCCGTGGCTGAAGTTGAATCGGGCCACGTTCATACCTGCCTCGATGAGAGCTTTCAGCTGCTCATACGAGTCGACGGCGGGGCCCAGCGTGCAGACGATTTTGGAACGGCGCATGGAGCGGATCCTATCCGTTTGTTTCGTAGCGGAATATTCCGTCTGGTGGAAAGTCCAAGTGACTAACGGGTAACCAAGGCGTACGCCTGGGTGGCGATCTCCAGTTCCTCATCCGTCGGGACCACGGCCACCGCCACCCGCGCGTCATCCGGCGACACCAGCCGCGGCTGCGAAGAGCGCACGGCATTGGCCTCCGGGTCCAGCGCGAGCCCCAGCTCCGCGAGGCCGTCGACGGCAGCTTCCCGGACCTGGTGCGCGTTCTCGCCGACCCCCGCCGTGAACGCCACCGCGTCCACCCGGCCGAGCACCGCCGAGTAGGCGCCGATGTACTTCTTCAAGCGGTGGACGTACGCCGCGAAGGCGAGCCGCGCCGACTCGTCGCCCTCGCCCGCCCGCCGCAGCACCTCGCGCATGTCGTTGTCGCCGCACAGGCCCAGCAGACCGCTCTTCTTGTTCAGGAGCGAATCGATCTCATCCACCGAGAAGCCGCCCACCCGCGCCAGGTGGAAGACGACCGCCGGATCCAGGTCGCCCGAACGGGTCCCCATGACCAGACCCTCCAGCGGGGTCAGCCCCATCGACGTCTCCTCGCACACCCCGCCGCGGACCGCCGAGGCCGAGGCCCCGTTGCCCAGGTGCAGCACGATCACGTTCACGTCCTCCACCGGCCGGCCGAGCAGCGCGGCCGTCGCCCGCGAGACGTACGCGTGGGAGGTGCCGTGGAACCCGTACCGCCGGATGGCGTACTTCTCCGCCGTCGCGGCGTCGATCGCGTACCGGGCCACGTGCTCCGGCATCGTCGAGTGGAAGGCCGTGTCGAAGACCGCCACCTGCGGGATGTCCGCGCGCAGCGAGCGGGCCACCTCGATGCCGGTCACGTTCGCCGGGTTGTGCAGCGGGGCGAGCGGGATCAGGCTGCGGATCTCCGCCAGCACCTCGTCGTCGATCACCGTCGGCTGCGTGAACCGGGTCCCGCCGTGCACCACCCGGTGCCCGACCGCCGCCAGTTCGGGGGAGTCCAGGCCCAGCCCGTCGGCGGCGAGCTCCGCCGCGACGGCCCGCAGCGCGGCCGCGTGGTCCGCGATCGCGCCGAGCCGCTCGCGCTTGCCGCCCTCCGCGCCCGGACCGGTGAGCGGCTCGTGCACGAGGCGCGAGCTCCCTTCCCCGATCCGTTCCACCAGGCCGACGGCCAGGCGGGCGGAGTCCGCCATGTCGAGCAGCTGGTACTTCACCGACGAGGAGCCGGAGTTGAGGACGAGTACGCGCGATGCGGTGGTCACGATGGGCGTCTTTCGTTCGGAAGCGGGGTGGCCGGGGCGGTACGGGTGGTCAGGCGGTCGGCGCCGGCGCGGTCCGGGCGCCCTGCGCCTGGATGGCGGTGATCGCCACGGTGGTGACGATGTCCTGCACCAGCGCGCCGCGCGAGAGGTCGTTGACCGGTTTGCGCAGACCCTGGAGCACCGGGCCGACCGCGACGGCGCCCGCCGAGCGCTGCACGGCCTTGTACGTGTTGTTGCCCGTGTTGAGGTCGGGGAAGATCAGCACGCTCGCGCGGCCGGCCACCTGCGACCCGGGCAGCTTGGTCGCGGCGACCGAGGGTTCGACGGCGGCGTCGTACTGGATCGGTCCCTCGACCAGCAGATCGGGGCGCTGGGCGCGGACGATCTCGGTGGCCTTGCGGACCTTGTCCACGTCCGCGCCGCTGCCCGAGGTGCCGGTCGAGTACGAGAGCATCGCGATCCGCGGCTCGACCCCGAAGGCGGCCGCGGTCGCCGCCGACTGCACGGCGATGTCGGCGAGCTGCTCGGCGCCCGGGTCCGGGTTGACCGCGCAGTCCCCGTAGACGAGGACCCGGTCGGCCAGGCACATGAAGAAGACCGAGGAGACGATCGAGGCGTCGGGCTTCGTCTTGATGATCTCGAAGGCGGGCCGGATGGTCGCGGCCGTGGAGTGCACCGAGCCCGAGACCATGCCGTCGGCGAGGCCCTCCTGGACCATCAGAGTGCCGAAGTAGTTGACGTCGGTGACCACGTCGAGGGCCAGCTCGACCGTCATGCCCTTGTGGGCGCGGGCCTGGGCGTAGTACTCGGCGAACCGTTCCCGCAGCGCGGACGTCGCCGGGTCGATGAGCTGGGCGCCCGAGATGTCGATGCCCAGGTCGGCGGCCTTCTTCAGGATCGCCTGCTCCTCGCCCAGCAGGGTCAGGTCGCAGACCCCGCGGCGCAGCACCACGTCCGCGGCGCGCAGCACGCGCTCCTCGGTGCCCTCGGGAAGCACCACGCGGCGGCGCTCGGAGCGGGCCCGCTCCAGCAGCTCGTGCTCGAACATCATCGGCGTGACCCGCTCGGAGCGGGCCACCGACAGCAGCCCGCGCAGCTCGGCGGTGTCCACGTGCCGCTCGAACAGGCCGAGGGCGGTCTCCAGCTTGCGCGGGGTCGCGGAGTTCAAGCGGCTCTGCAGCGAGAACAGTTCGGCGGCCGTCGGGAAGCTGTTGCCGGCCACCGAGACCACGGGCGTTCCCGGCGCCAGCTTCGAGGCCAGGGTCAGGATGTCCGGGCCCGGGCGCTCGTTCAGGGTCAGCAGTACGCCGGCGATCGGCGGGGTGCCCGAGGCGTGCGCGGCCAGCGCCCCGATGACCAGGTCGGCGCGGTCCCCGGGGGTGACCACCAGGCAGCCGGGCGTCAGGGCGCCCAGGAAGTTCGGCAGCATGGCGCCGCCGAAGACGAAGTCCACGGCGTCGCGGGCCAGCCCGGCGTCGTCCCCGAGGAGCACCTCGGCGCCGAGCGCCCGGGTGATCTGGGCGACGGTCGGGGCGGAGAGCGACTTGTCGTCCGGCAGCACGTAGCAGGGCACGGGCAGCCGGGCGGCCAGCCGCTCGGCTATGTCGTCCCGGTCCTCGGCGGCCACCCGGTTGACCATCATCGCGACGACGTGGCAGCCGAGGCTCCGGTACGCGCGGAAGGCGCTCTGGGCCTCGGCGCGCACCGAGTCGGCGGGGTGCCTGGTGCCGCCGACCACGGGCACCACGACGGCCCCCAGTTCGTTGGCGAGGCGGGCGTTGAGCGCCAGCTCGTCGGGGAGGTTCGTGTCGGCGTAGTCGGTGCCGAGGACGAGCATGACCTCGTAGTCGCGGGCCACCCGGTGGTAACGGTCCACCAGCTGGGACACGAGCTCGTCGGTGCCCTTCTCGGCCAGGATGGCGGAGGCCTCGTGGTACTCCATGCCGTAGGCCGCCCGGGGGTCCTGGTCGATCCGGTAGCGGGCCTTCAGGAGGTCGAAGAGCCGGTCCGGTGCGTCGTGGAGCAACGGCCGGTAGACGCCGACCCGCGCCGTCTGGCGGGTCAGGAGCTCCATGATCCCCAGCTCGACGACCTGGCGGCCGTCCCCCCGCTCGATACCGGTCACGTACACGCTGCGCGTCACGCGTGGTCTCCGTCCCATCGTGTGGATGTCGTGAATGCCATACATGCAGTGGATGTAGTGGATTTTTCCCCGTTAGGGTGGGCCTGACCTCTTGACAATACCTCGGCGGCCAGATAGGGCGCCCCCCGGGAAGGCCTGTTCTCGGGGGTCGAAAGGCCTGGTGGGCGGAGCAGCGCGCAAAGCGCCGCACCCCTGGCCCGTGGAACAATCGGACAGGCTTCACCATGACGAACACGACGCCTTTCGGATGTACGGCCGTCCGCCCGCACGCGAACGGCCCGGTACGACCAGGAGCAGGAGACACAGCACGATGCGTATCGGAGTTCTCACCGCAGGCGGCGACTGCCCGGGCCTGAACGCTGTCATCCGTTCGGTCGTGCACCGCGCCGTGGTCGGACACGGGGACGAAGTCATCGGCTTCGAGGACGGCTTCAAGGGCCTGCTGGACGGGCACCACCGCCCCCTCGACATCAACGCCGTCAGCGGCATCCTCGCCCGTGGCGGCACGATCCTCGGTTCGGCCCGCATGGAGCGCGCGCGGCTGCACGAAGCCGCCGAGAACGCCCAGGAATTGGCGCGGCGCTACGGCATCGACGCCCTGATCCCGATCGGCGGCGAGGGCACCCTGACCGCCGCCCGGATGCTGTCGGACGCCGGGATGCCGGTCGTCGGCGTGCCGAAGACCATCGACAACGACATCTCCACCACCGACCGCACCTTCGGCTTCGACACCGCCGTCATGGTCGCCACCGAGGCCATCGACCGCCTCAAGACCACCGCCGAATCGCACCAGCGCGTGATGGTCGTCGAGGTCATGGGCCGGCACGCGGGCTGGATCGCCCTGGAGTCCGGCATGGCCGGCGGCGCGCACGGGATCTGCCTCCCGGAGCGCCCCTTCGAGGTGGACGCCCTGGTGAAGATGGTGGAAGAACGATTCTCCCGAGGGAAGAAGTTCGCCGTCATCTGCGTCGCCGAGGGCGCGCACCCGGCCGAGGGCTCCATGCCGTACGAGAAGGGCGCCATCGACCAGTACGGCCACGAGCGCTTCGCCGGCATCGGCAACCGCCTGGCCGTCGAGCTGGAGCACCGCCTCGGCAAGGAGGCCCGCCCGGTCATCCTCGGCCACGTCCAGCGCGGCGGCGTCCCCACCGCCTACGACCGCGTCCTGGCGACCCGCTTCGGCTGGCACGCGGTGGAGGCCGTCCACCGCGGCGACTACGGCAACATGACCGCCCTGCGCGGCACCGACATCGTGATGGCCCCGCTGGCCCAGGCCGTCACCGAACTGAAGACGGTCCCGGAGGACCGCATGTACGAGGCCGAATCGGTCTTCTGACCCGCTCCGCACCAGACCGAAGGCCCCGCCCCGGCGGGACCTTCGGCCTGAGTCGCGCAGGCCGAAGGCCCCCGCAGCGCCCTGCCCCGGAGATCCGTTCTCCGGGGCTTTCTCCCGCGCCCACACCCGGCCGATATGATTTCCGATCGGGGGTTGGGGTGTGTGGCCGAGTCGTGTGGACGGATCGGGCCGTTGTGTCCGGCCCCGTCATCCGCTCCCACCGCTCGATGGAAGGTGCCCGTCTCCCGTGGCCACCCGCTCTGCCGTTCCGACAAGCAAGCCCGCCGGCGTCCGGCCGCCGCGCCCGGCCGAAGTGCGGGCCGACGGCGGGAGGCGGTGGCCCGTCCTCGGTGCGGCCGTGGCCCTGTCCTGGGCGCTTCCGCTCCTGCTCCACACGCTCTCCCTGGACGTGGTGCTCATCCCCGTCCTGGTGCTGGCGATCGCCTCCCTGATCCGCGTGGGTGGAGGGCTTCTCGACCGCTTGGTGGTCGCGTCCTTCCTCCTGTGCGGCGCGGTGATGGCCTTCGGTCTGCTCTTCTCCGTCTGGCCGTGGGGGCTGGCCCCCGTCCCCGGCACGGGACTGCTGCTGACCGTCCTGTCCGTCACCGGCTGGCTCGGCGGCCGCAGACCCCACATACCGCTGCGCCTGCGCGGCTCGGACGCCCTCGTGCTCGCCACCGTGGCCGTGGTCTGGCGCTACCTGCACCACCCGGTGGCCGGGAAGTCGGCCGTCGACCGGCTGGCGTACTTCGTGACCTCCGAGGACCGGCTCGGACACTTCTCGTACTTCGACGGCATCCACCACGTCGGCGGCTACGCCTTCCTCCACCAGGAGGCCGCCAAGGCGTACATGATGTCCCCGGCCGAGGCGGTCTACCCGCAGGGCTCGCACTTCCTGCTGGCCTGGATCGACGTCCTGGTCAAGTCCTCGACCGACGGCGGCTCCGCCCTCGACATGACGCACCGCTACCTCCTGTACGTCCTGGCGGCCTACGCGCTGTTCTGCGGCGCCCTCGTCTGGGCCGCCCGCTGGATCGGCGGCCCGCGCCTGCGCGGCTGGCGCACGGCCGCGGTCTGCGCGACCGTGACGGCCGTGATGATGTCGGGCTCGATGGCGCAACTGGTCGAGCGCGGCTTCGACTCCGAGACCATCGGCCTGCTGTTCCTGGCCGTCGCCCTGGCGCTGCTCGTGCGGCCGGCCATGGGCCGGGCCGAGTTCGTGCTCGTCGGGGTGGCCGCGCTGGTCTCGGTGACCTTCGTCTACAACCTCTACGGCGTCCTCGTCGGCATCACCCTGGCCGCGGTCCTGGTGATCCACCGCCGGCGCTTCGCCGCGCGCCGTCGCCTGGTCATCGGCGCCCTGGCCGGCGGCACCCTGATCGCGGGACTGCCCAGCGTCTTCTCGGTCCTGACCAAGCTGGACGTCGCCAAGACCTCGAACCTGGCCGGACCGATGGTCATCCCCGACCGCCCGGTGTTCATCGGCTGCGGGCTGCTGGCCCTGGTGGCCGCCTCCCTGCCGGTGAACCGCAAGACGGGCACCGGGCAGACGGTCCTGGCCCTGGTCCTTGGCGCGACCGCCGTGATCGGCGTCTTTGGTGCCTGGCAGAAGCTCACCATCGGCTACTACTCGTACTACTTCGAGAAGCTGACCGCCGCCGGCCTGGTGATCGCCCTGATCTCGCTCGGCGTGATCGGACTGATGCTCCAGCCCGCCGCCCGCACGAGCGGCTCCCCGCTGCGCCGGCGCACCGGCCTGCTGCTGCGCTCCGGCGTCGCGACGGCCGCCGCGCTCGCCCTGTTCGGCAACGTCCAGTGGGGGGTGCCGTCCGGCTGGGGCCACCCCTCCGCCTGGTACGACAGCCCGATGATGAAGTGGGGCAGGGGCGAGGCCAAGTCCGACATCGGCCCGCCGGCGAACGCCCTCACCCGGCGCGACCTGAAGGGGGTCACCTCCCCGGTGATCGCCCTGTACGGCAACGACTCGTACCTGAACCTGAAGTCGACGTTCCTCGCCCAGATCCTGACGCATCAGGCGGGCGCCATGGTCGGGCTCTACGAGGTCTTCCACGTCAAGATCGGCGGCCCGGCAGCGGTCGACGAGAAGGAGTACCAGGCATCGCTCGGCCGGCTGAAGGGCGCGATCGCTTCCTGCCCCGCCCCGCCGACCGTCCTGGTGGGGGACCAGAAGACGGCCGGCCGGCTCCGGCAGGACCTCGGCCGGGCGGGCACCGCCGCGACCGTGGTGTACGCACCGCTGAAGTAGCGGCCGCGAAAGGCCCCCGCGCTAGCGGGGGCCGGTGGCGTAGGACCAGAAGTGGGCCACGATGTCGGCCAGGAACTGGCGGCCCGCGTCGCCCGTGCCGGCCTCGCCCGAAGCGCCGCCCCAGCTCAGCGTGGCCACCATCTTCGACTGGTAGTCACCGTGCAGCCGTTCCAGGACCGGCTCCAGGTGCTGCTTGGGGACCGGCAGCAGCTTGGCCAGCGGCTTCACGTACGCCTGCCAGCGCGTGGTCACCGCGTTGCGCAGCAGTTCGGCGAGCTCGTCCTGCTTGCCGGTCGCCGCCACGAACTGGGCCAGCGAGAGCCCGAGCACCTGCGCGAGGGCCACGGACTGCCGTTCGTTGCCCTTCCAGCGCCCGGTGTCCTCCATCTTCTGGTACGCGGCCGTCTCCAGCCCGATCCGCCGGGCCAGCTCGTCCGCGGCCATGCCCCGGGCCATCCGGTGCTCCCGCAGGGTCACGGGCTCGGCGAGCAGCTCGCCGGGGGCGCACCACAGCACGCCGGCCAGCGCCGTCAGCTCGGCGGAACTCGGGGATATCTCACCGCGCTCCCAGGCCATCACGGTCTCGGGCTCGACGATCAGTCCGTACTGGGCGCGCAGGCCATAGGCGACATGACCGGGAGCCATGCCCAGGGCTGCGCGGAGGCGACGCGCGGCGGGGGCATTGAAGGGAGGGCTGGAGTGCACAGGGCACACCGTAGGAGTGCCCAAGGGGTGGCGACTACAGACCGTTCAAACAAGCCCAGAACTCGTAGGAACGTCCTAGGGAGTTCGACGCCGTACGCGAGCTTCGCGGCGACTGTCCGGTAATCGGAACAGCGCTAGATCCATTTCCCAGCGTACGGTCCCGGCCGACCGGGCGAAACCCCCGTGCACGATGTTCACCGTTCTCCCGCACCGTCTCCCGAACCGCCATCCCGGCGGGCCCCCGCTCCTCGGCCCGGATCCGCGCCTTGCCTTGACGTCGGCGTCAAGGCTTACGGTCGGGGCATGCGAATCGGCGAACTGGCGGAGCGGGCCGGGACCAGCACGCGGACCCTGCGGTACTACGAGTCGCGCGGACTGCTGCCCGCGCGGCGCACCGGCAACGGCTACCGCACGTACGACGAGGACGACCTGCGGCTGCTGCGCCAGATCCGCATGCTCCAGGACTTCGGCTTCGAGCTGGAGGAGACCCGCCCGTTCGTCGACTGCCTGCGCGCCGGCCATCCCGCCGGGGACTCCTGTCCCGCGTCCCTGGCCGTCTACCGGCGCAAGCTCGCCGAGCTCGACGCTCTGATCGGCCAGCTGGCCGACGTACGGGAGCAGGTCGCGCGGCAGCTCGCCGCCGCCGAGGACGCCGCCGGGGAGGCGGCGTCGACGCGCTGTGAAATGACCGGAACGCAGGAGAGGGGAACCACGTGATCCACGCCAAGGGTGTTGCCGAAGTGACCGACGAGGACTTCGAGGCGCAGGTGCTCGCCGAGCGGGGGCGGCCCGTCCTCGTGGAGTTCACCGCCGACTGGTGCGGGCCGTGCCGGCAGCTCGCGCCCGTACTGTCCGCCATCGCCGCCGAGGAGGCCGACCGGCTCAAGGTGGTGCAGATCGACGCGGACGGCAACCCCGCCACCGTCGTCCGGTACGGGGTGCTGTCCATGCCGACCCTGCTCGTCTTCCGCGACGGCGAGCCCGTGAAGCAGATGGTCGGGGCCCGCGCCAAGCGCAAGCTGCTTCAGGAGCTCGAAGAGGTCACCGGCGCCGCCGCCACGGGCAGCGCCGCCGTCAGGGCCTGAACCAGACCGTCGCCAGCGGCGGCAGCGTCATCCGCAGACTCGCCGGGCGGCCCTGCGCGGGCACGCGCTCGGGCCGCAACGGCTGCGGATGGCGCACCCCGCTGCCGCCGTACTGCTCCAGGTCCGTGTTCAGGACCTCCCGCCAGGACGGCACCTCCTGCGGCACGCCGATCCGGTAGCCGTGCCGCACCACCGGCGAGAAGTTCGACACGCACAGCAGCGGCGAGCCGTCCTGCGCGTACCGCAGGAACGCGAACACGTTGTCCTCCGCCGCGTCCGCCTCCACCCACGCGAAGCCCTCCGGCACCGTGTCCCGCTCCCACAGCGCGGGCGCGGCCGTGTACGTGTGGTTCAGATCGCGCACCAGGTCGCGCACGCCCCGGTGGTCGTCGGCCGCCGTGTACGAGGAGTCCAGCAGCCACCAGTCCGGCCCGTGCGCCTCCGACCACTCCGAACCCTGCGCGAACTCCTGCCCCATGAACAGCAGTTGCTTGCCGGGATGGGCCCACATGAAGCCCAGGTACGCACGGTGTATGGCCCGCTGCTGCCACCAGTCGCCGGGCATCTTCGACACCAGCGAGCCCTTGCCGTGCACCACCTCGTCGTGCGAGATCGGCAGCACGTAGTTCTCGCTGTACGCGTAGATCATCCCGAACGTCATGTCGTGGTGGTGGTACTTGCGGTGCACCGGGTCCTTCGTCGCGTAGCGCAGGGTGTCGTGCATCCAGCCCATGTTCCACTTCATGCCGAAGCCGAGCCCGCCCCCGTCCGTCGGCCGGGTCACGCCCCCCCACGCCGTGGACTCCTCCGCGATCGTCAGCACGCCCGGGCAGCGCCGGTACACCGTCGCGTTCATCTCCTGGAGGAAGCCGACCGCGTCCAGGTTCTCCCGGCCGCCGTGCTCGTTGGGCGTCCACTCGCCCTCGCCCCGCGAGTAGTCGAGGTAGAGCATCGAGGCCACCGCGTCCACGCGCAGGCCGTCCACGTGGAACTCCTGGCACCAGTACACGGCGTTGGCGACGAGGAAGTTGCGGACCTCCTTGCGGCCGTAGTCGAACTCCAGCGTCCCCCAGTCCGGGTGCGCGGCCCGCCGCGGGTCGTGGTGCTCGTACAGGGGCCGACCGTCGAACTCCGCGAGCGCCCACTCGTCGCGCGGGAAGTGCGCGGGCACCCAGTCGACGATCACCCCGATCCCGGCCCGGTGCAGCGCGTCCACCAGGAACCGGAAGTCGTCCGGACCGCCCATCCGCGAGGTCGGCGCGTAGAACCCGGTGACCTGGTAGCCCCACGAACCGCCGAAGGGGTGCTCGGCGACCGGCATCAGCTCCACGTGCGTGAAGCCCAGCTCCTTGACGTACGGGGGCAGCTGCTCGGCCAGCTGGCGGTACGAGAGCCCCGGCCGCCACGAGGCCAGGTGCAGCTCGTACACCGAGAACGGGGCCTGGTGCGCCGGGCGGGCCGCGCGCCGCGCCATCCACTGCTCGTCCTGCCACTCGTGGTGCGAGGCGGTGACGACCGAGGCGGTGGCCGGCGGGACCTCCGCCGCGCGGGCCATCGGGTCGGCGCGCAGGGTGTGGCCGCCGTCCGGCCGCGTGATGTCGTACTTGTACAGCGCGCCCTCGCCCACCCCCGGCAGGAACAGCTCCCACACGCCGCTCGACCCCAGCGAGCGCATCGGGTGGGCGACCGAGTCCCAGTACGAGAAGTCGCCGGTGACCCGGACGCCCTGGGCGTTCGGCGCCCACACCGTGAACCGGGTGCCGGCCACGCCCTGGTGCTCCATCGGCCGGGCCCCGAGCGCGGTCCACAGCTCCTCGTGCCGGCCCTCGCCGATCAGGTGCAGGTCCAGCTCGCCGAGCGCGGGCAGGAACCGGTACGGGTCGTGCACCTCGATCTCGTCCTCGTCGTAGGCGACCAGCAGCCGGTAGTCCGGTACGCCGGACAGCGGCAGCAGCCCCGAGAACAGCCCGTCGCCGTCGTCGTGGAGCGCGGCCCGCAGCCCCTTCGCGACGACCGTGACCGACTTGGCGTACGGGCGCAGCACGCGGAAGACCACTCCGTCCCGGCGCGTCCGGGCGCCCAGTACCCCGTGGGGGTCGTGGTGGCGGCCCTCCAGCAGCCGGGCCCGTTCCTCGGCGCCGAGCGCGGGCGCCGGCCGTACCCCGTGCGCTGGAGCCCTGCGGGCGCGCGGTGCCGTGGCTTTGCGCGGCGCCGTCGCGGCCGGAGCCGGGGACGCGGGCGGCGGGTTGGTCGAGGGTGACTGACGGGCGGGGCTCACGTGTGCGGCCTCCTAGGCGGCTGCGGGCGGGGGTGGGGGGAGCGGGAGGGGAAGCCTTCTGCGGGGGCGGGCCCGGCACCGGGGGACGCGGCGCCAGGCTGCGCCCGGCCGAATCCCCGGTCCGCGCCGGCGGCGAGCCTGCGGATGGCGGCCATCGGGACGTGCAGCCAGTCGGGGCGGTGCCGGGACTCGTAGCGCGCCTCGTACACCGCCTTGTCGGTCTCGTACGCGCGCAGCAGGACGAGGTCCTCGCGCGGGTCCCGGCCGGTGGTGCGGGCGTAGCCCTCGCAGAACGCCGCCCGGCAGGCGTCCGCCCAGGCGGGCGCGAACGGGCGGTGGGAGCGGGCCGCGTAGTCGAACGAGCGCAGTATCCCGGCGATGTCGCGGACGGCGGGTTCGGGGCGGCGCCGGTCGGCCAGCGGCCGGGCCGGCTCGCCCTCGAAGTCGATCAGCGCCCAGCTGCCGTCGGCGGTGCGCAGGGTCTGGCCCAGGTGCAGGTCCCCGTGGATCCGCTGGGCGGGAACCCCGGCCCCGCGGGAGGCGGCCAGCGCGTCGAACGCCCCGCGCAGCCCCGCCTCGTACGGCCGCAGTGCGGGTACCTCGCGGGCGGTGGCCGCCAGCCGGGCCGTCATCCCGGAGGCGAGCCGGGCGGTCTGCTCCGGACCCAGCGCGACGGTGGGCAGCGCGGCGGCGAGCGCGCTGTGCACCTCGGCGGTGGCCCGGCCCAGCGCGTGCGCCTCGGCGGTGAAGTCGTCCCCCGAGCGCAGCCGGCCGAGCGCGAGCTGCCAGCCGTCGTCGGAGCCGCGCAGATAGGGCTGGAGCACGCCCAGGGTCAACGGTTCTCCACCGGGCAGCGCCGCCTCGTACCAGGCGACCGGCGCGGGGACGCGGGCGCATCCGGCGGCCGCCAGCGCCCTCGGCAGCTCCAGGTCCGGATTGACTCCGGGGCCGACCCGGCGGAACACCTTCAGGATGTAGGAATCCCCGTAGATCAGCGAGGAGTTGGTCTGTTCCCCGGACAACGGCCGCGGGGTGAGCGCCGCGGGGATCAGCACCCTCGGATCGCGGTCGAAGCGCAGCGGGCCGAGGGTGCCGGGAGCGCGCAATCGTTCCAGCAGCAGCGCCGCCAGCCGCGGATCGCCCAGCCCCTCGTAGACGCACTGGCCGGCGTACGGGCCCTGCTCGGCCCGTCCGATCAGCGCGGGCGCCAGCGCCGGCGGCAGGGTGGGGCGCACGCCGAGCAGCAGCTGGTAGCAGTCGCCGTCGACGTCGAGGAGCAGGTGGACGAGTCCGGGGGAGGACCCCGGCGGCAACAGATCGGCCGCCGAGATCATCCGGAGCCGGCCGATGCGCCGCCCCTTGCCGGCGAACCAGCGCTGGAGCGGCAGCCAGTCCCGGAGCATCGGCTCCAGCGGACTGAGTCCGGTCGTGCTCGTCGTCCCGGCGGATGCAGCCTCCGACATGGCGTCGCGTCCTTTCCCCGGGCCGTCACAGAATGCGGAGAGTGTCCCGGATCGCGTCAGTTGCTTCTCCGGTGGTGTACGAGTGTCGGGTCAGGATGATCCGTACAGGGGCGGGCGATTGACCCATTCGCGCGCCCACCCCGTACTCGGCGGCTACTCGCCCAGCAGGCGGTACCAGTAGAAGCCGTGTCCCGCGAGCGTGAGCAGGTACGGCCACTCGCCGATCGGCGGGAAGCGCACGTCACCCGTGAGCTCCACCGGGACCCGCCCGTTGAACGACCGGAGGTCCAGCTCGGTCGGCTGCGCGAAACGCGAGAAGTTGTGCACGCACAGCACCAGGTCGTCCCCGTACTCGCGCAGGAAGGCCAGTACCGCCGGGTTGGACGAGGGCAGTTCGGTGTAGGAGCCGAGGCCGAAGGCCGGATTCGCCTTGCGGACCTCGATCAGCCTGCGGGTCCAGTGCAGCAGCGACGAGGGCGATGCCATCGCTGCCTCTACGTTGGTGACCTGGTACCCGTGGACCGGGTCCATGATGACCGGCAGGTTGAGCCTGCCCGGATCGCAGGAGGAGAAACCGGCGTTGCGGTCCGGGGTCCACTGCATCGGGGTGCGGACCCCGTCGCGGTCGCCGAGCCAGATGTTGTCGCCCATGCCGATCTCGTCGCCGTAGTAGAGCACCGGCGAGCCGGGCAGCGACAGCAGCAGGGCGGTGAACAGCTCCATCTGGTTGCGGTCGTTGTCGAGGAGCGGGGCGAGCCGGCGCCGGATGCCGATGTTGGCCCGCATCCGCGGGTCCTTGGCGTACTCGGCGTACATGTAGTCGCGCTCTTCGTCGGTGACCATTTCGAGGGTGAGCTCGTCGTGGTTGCGCAGGAAGATGCCCCACTGGCAGCGGTCCGGGATCGCCGGGGTCTTGGCCAGGATTTCGGAGACGGGGTAGCGCGACTCTCTTCGCACGGCCATGAAGATGCGCGGCATGACGGGGAAGTGGAAGGCCATGTGGCATTCGTCCCCGCCCTTCGCGAAGTCGCCGAAGTAGTCGACGACGTCCTCGGGCCACTGATTGGCCTCGGCCAGCAGCACGGTGTCGGGGTAGTGCGCGTCGATCTCGGCCCTGACCCGCTTGAGGAGCCGGTGGGTGCGCGGCAGGTTCTCGCAGTTGGTGCCCTCCTCGGCGTAGAGGTAGGGCACGGCGTCGAGCCGGAAGCCGTCGATGCCGAGGTCCAGCCAGAAGCGCAGCGCCGAGACGATCTCCTCCACGACGGCCGGGTTCTCGTAGTTGAGGTCCGGCTGGTGCGAGAAGAAGCGGTGCCAGTAGTACTGCTTGCGGACCGGGTCGTAGGTCCAGTTGGAGGTCTCGGTGTCGATGAAGATGATGCGGGCGTCCTGGTACTGCTTGTCGTTGTCGGCCCACATGTAGTAGTCGCCGTACGGACCGTCCGGGTCCTTGCGGGACTGCTGGAACCACTCGTGCTGGTCGCTCGTGTGGTTCATGACGAAGTCGATGATCACCCGCATGCCGCGGTGGTGCGCGGCGTCCACGAACTCCACGAAGTCGGCGAGATCGCCGAACTCGGGCAGCACGGAGGTGTAGTCCGCGACGTCGTAGCCCCCGTCGCGGAGCGGGGAGGCGAAGAACGGCGGCAGCCAGAGGCAGTCGACGCCCAGCCACTGCAGGTAGTCGAGCTTGGCGGTGAGCCCCTTCAGGTCCCCTACGCCGTCACCGTTGCTGTCGTGGAAGGACCGTACGAGCACCTCGTAGAAGACCGCCCGCTTGAACCAGTCGGGGTCGCGGTCCTTCGCGGGGGTGTCCTCGAACGTGTCGTGGACGGGATCGTTGATCATCATGTGGTGGGTGACCCTCCGGTGGGCGGGGACGGTCGCAGAGCCGCCAGTACGTGAGCGGGCGTGCGACCCGGCTCAAGGCGTACGTAGTTGGCCCTGCCCCAGTGGTAGGTCTCGCCGGTGAGCTCGTCGCGCACAGCGAGGGACCCGTGCCAGTCGAGGCCGAGTGCCGGCATGTCCAACGAGACCGTCGCCTCCTGGGTGTGGTGCGGATCGAGGTTGACGACCACCAGTACGGAATTGGCGCCCGCGTGCTTCGAATAGGCGATCACCTGGTCGTTGTCGGTCGTGTGGAAATGGATGTCGCGCAGCTGCTGGAGCGCCGGGTGGCGGCGGCGCAGCCGGTTCAGCGAGGTGATCAGCGGGGCGATCGTGCGGCCCTCGCGGTCGGCGGCCGCCCAGTCGCGTGGCCGGAACTCGTACTTCTCCGAGTTCAGGTACTCCTCGCTGCCCTCCCGGACCGGGGTGTTCTCGCACAGCTCGTACCCCGCGTAGACGCCCCAGGTGGGGGAGAGGGTGGCGGCGAGGACGGCGCGCACCTCGAAGGCCGGGCGGCCGCCGTGCTGGAGGTACTCGTGGAGGATGTCGGGCGTATTGACGAAGAAATTCGGCCGCATGACGGAGGCCGAGCGGACGTCCGCGAGCTCGGTCAGGTACTCGGTCAGCTCGGCCTTCGTGTTGCGCCAGGTGAAGTACGTGTACGACTGCTGGAAGCCGATCGCGGCGAGCGTGCGCATCATGGCGGGCCGGGTGAAGGCCTCCGCCAGGAAGATCACGTCGGGGTCGGACTTGTTGATGTCCGCGATCACCTTCTGCCAGAAGACGACCGGCTTGGTGTGCGGATTGTCCACACGGAAGATGCGGACGCCGTGGTCCATCCAGTACCGCAGGACGCGGACCGTCTCCTCGACGAGCCCGGCCATGTCGGTGTCGAAGTGGATCGGATAGATGTCCTGGTACTTCTTCGGCGGGTTCTCGGCGTACGCGATCGTCCCGTCGGCCCGGTGGCGGAACCACTCGGGGTGCTTCTCCACCCAGGGGTGGTCCGGGGAGCACTGGAGCGCGAAGTCGAGGGCGATCTCCAGGCGCAGCTCGCGGGCGCGGGCGACGAAGGCGTCGAAGTCCTCGATCGTGCCGAGGTCGGGGTGGACGGCGTCGTGGCCGCCTTCGGTGGAACCGATGGCCCACGGCACGCCGGGGTCCCAACTTCCGGCCGAAAGGGTGTTGTTCGGTCCCTTGCGGTACGTACTCCCAATGGGGTGGATCGGTGGCAGGTACACCACGTCGAATCCCATCGCGGCGATGGCCGGCAGCCGCTCGGCGGCGGTGCGCAGCGTGCCGCTCACGGGCTCCGCGCCGGGCTCGACGACGGCGCCCTCGGAGCGGGGGAACATCTCGTACCAGGAGCCGAAGAGGGCCCGCTTGCGCTCCACGACCAGCGGCAGGGCCTTGGAGGCGGTGACCAGTTCCCGGTACGGGCGCCGTACGAGGGCGTCCTGCACCGGGGCCGCGAGGGCGGCGGAGTACCGCAGCTCCACGGGGCGGTCCTCGTCGCGCATGGCCTCGGCGGCGGCCAGCACGTGCTCGCGGCCGTCCTTCTTGGGGATCCGGGAGCCGGCCCGCTCGTAGAGCTCGGCGCCTTCGAGCAGGGTGAGCCCGGGGTCGATGCCGGCCGGGATCTTGATGGCTGCGTGGGCCTGCCAGGTGCCGACCGGGTCGCTCCACGCCTCGACGGTGTACGTCCACCTCCCCTCGACCTCGGCGCAGACCCGAGCGCCCCACCGGTCGGTGCCGGGCGCCAGCTCCCGCATCGGCACGGGGGGCCGCAGCCGCCCGCTGGGGTCGCGGAGCACGACATGGGCGGCGACGGCGTCGTGGCCTTCGCGGAAAACGGTGGCGGAGATCTCGAAGACCTCCTCGACGACCGCCTTGGCGGGTCTGGCGCCGCAGTCGACGGCGGGGCGGACGTCCAGAACGGGAATGCGACCGATCATGATGGGATCACCTGGGGGCAGTTCGCAGGGCTCGGTGACAACAGCCCAGCCGGAACACCGGCTGGTCGTGCACGCTCTGTTCGCTCTGTTTCTAGCCGCTCGGAAGACGGCTGGGCTGCGGGCATGGCCGCTCCTGTCCGCGTTCACTCGGGTGGCGGGGAGAGGTGGTGGGGCGGGGTGCCGTGCGTGTACGCGGGGAGCCCTGCCCACTCTCACCCCGCTCAATCAGTGCACTCGGTTAACTACTCGTACGTAGTCGCGCGGCCCGTACCAAGGTCTTGGCCGACATCCGCCGAGGCTCAGTCAAGTCGGTTGGGACTAACGGATGTACGCCCTGACGCCCCCTGTCCCACCGGTACCACGGACCTCATTCGTGACCGGTGATTTGGGGCGGTGAGAGCGGTATATCCCGAGTGACAGCGTCCCCCTGAGGAGGGATCATGGGGTCCGTCTCAGTGGCTTCCATGGGGGGTTCCGACTGCCGGAATGTCCTGAATCCACATCCCCTTTTTCTGAAGGAACGTTCCTGTTGCGTGCCACTCGTACGGTGGGCCTGCTCACCGCGGGCCTTGTCACCCTTCTCGGTGTCCCGGGCGCCGCGGCTGCCGAAACGCCGGCCACGCTTTACGTCGACAACGTCGACGCCAACTGTTCGGACGCGGGGTCCGGCGCACAGGCCGCCCCGTTCTGCACCATCTCCGCGGCCGCCAAGATCGTGCGGCCGGGCCAGACCGTGCGGATCGAACCGGGTGAGACCTACGACGAGGCCGTCACCGTCGACCGCTCCGGCGAGCCGGGCAAGCCGATCTCCTTCGTGTCCGGTGCGGCCGACGGCCGAGGCCGGGTGTCTCTCGGCAAGGCGCTGGCCGTCACCGGTGCGGGCCACGTGGTGGTGCGCGGGATGTACGTCGGCGACGGCATCCGCGTCTCCCGGTCCACGGACGTCGAGCTGGACCGGATGCAGGGCGGCGGGGGTGATTTCGACGGCCTCGTCGTCGGGGAGGGGAGCGCCGACGTGCGCTTCACCCGCGGCTCGGTGTGGGGGGTCCGGATCGAGGGCGGCGCGCGGGGCACCGTCCTCAGTCGCAACGAGCTCAACGGAACCCTCGGGGCGAGCAACGTGGCCGTGGTGGACGCGCCCGGCACGGTCATCACCAACAACGACTTCTCCGCCCTCTGCGGGGCGACCGTGTCGTTCGGCGGCGCCTCGACCGGCTCCGCACTGTTCAACAACGTGATCTTCAGCGAGTCCACCCACAGCGGCTGCCGGTCCGCGGGTCCGCGGGGCGGCGTCGACGTGTCGCAGAGCGCGGCCCAAGGCACGCGGGTCGACTACAACGTGCTCAGCGGTCACGGAACGCCGGCGGTGAACCCGTACACCTGGGCCGGAAAGGCCTACCCGAGCCCGGCGGCCCTCCAGGCCGCCACCGGCCAGGGGGCGCACGACCTCCTGGCCCCCGACGGCTACAAGGTCGGCGCGATCGACGGCTCGCCCACCGTCGACTCGGCCGACGCGACCGCTCCGGGCGCCCTGTCGACCGACATCTACGGCAAGCCCGCCACCGACGACCCCCGCGTCCCGAACACCGGCAAGGACGGCGGGTACATGGACCGCGGGGCCGCCGAGACCCAAGACCGGCTGAGGGGTGTCCGGCTGGACCTCGATCAGTATTGGGCGCCGGTCGGCACCACCGTGAAGGCGACGGCCGTTGCGGACAACCGCTGGCCGGGCGCACTGACCTTCCGCTACGACTTCGGTGACGGCACGGCCCCCGCCGTGACCCGCTCGACCACCGCGGAACACGTCTACGGCGCGCCCTGTGCCTGGTGTGCGGTCACGGTGACGGCCGTCTCCGACGCCGGGGAGACGGTGTCCGACACGAAGTCGACGAAGGTGACCGCGGCCGGCCCGCTCACCGCCGCTCTCACCGTGGATCCGGTTCTGCCGACCTCGGACAACCCGATCGGCCACACCCCGCCGCTGAGCGTGGGCGTCGACATCTCGCCCTCCGCTGCGCCGTGGCCGGTGGAGAGCGTGGACTTCGACTTCGGTGACGGCACCACCTGGCACCACAACGGCCTGTCCGGCACGGATCACACCTACGCCCGCCCGGGTGAGTACAAGGTGACGCTCACCCTCCGCGACACCAAGGGCGCCACCTCCACGGCCACGCGGAGCGTGAAGGTCGACTACGCCCCCTCCGGCTACGTCGCCACGGCGCCGTTCCGCCTGCTGGACACCCGTGCCAACGGCACCGTCCTGCAGAGCGGGAGCCCCACGGCCGTGACCCTGCCCGTCGGGCTCAGCGTGCCGGACCACGTCCTGTCCGCCGGCATGGCCGCGGCCGTCCTCAACGTCACCGTGACCGGGGCCGGCGAGGACACCCACCTGAGCGTGTGGCCGTCCGGCCAGTCGCGCCCCGCCACCTCGAACGTCAACGTCAAGGCGGGCGGTACCTCCTCCAACACGGTCACGGTCCCGGTCGGTGCCGACGGAAAGGTCTCGGCCCAGCTCAACTCCGGCCGCGCCGCGCTGATCGTCGACTTCGTCGGCTACTATCAGCCCGGCATCGGGCAGCGGTTCAGCCCGATCGCCCCGACCCGCCTCGCCGACACCCGTACCGCGGGCGGCGCGCTCGGCGGCGGGCAGACCCGGACCGTCAAGGTCGCCGGGGTGAACGGCATCCCCGCCGACGCCACCGCCGTCGCCTTCAACCTGACCGGCACCGGCTCCACCGAGAACGCGCACGTCATCGCCTATCCCGACCCGGCGAAGCGGCCCGCGACCTCGAACCTCAACCTGGAACCGGGCAAGGACAGGTCGAACCAGGCCATCGTCCCGGTCGGTCCCGACGGGACCATCACCCTCTACACCAACACCGGCTCCACGCATCTGGTCCTGGACGCCGTCGGCTGGTACGGCAAGGACGGCAAGGCCCTGTTCACCCCGGCCGCCCCGCGCCGCCTCGCCGACACCCGCACCACCGGCAAGCTCGCACCCGGCGCCACCACCACCGTCACCGGACTGCCCGCCGGCGCGATCGGCGCGGCCCTGAACGTCACCGCGACCGATTCCACCGGCCCCGGCTTCCTGACCGTGTACGGGTACGGCTCCGCCCGCCCGGACGCCAGCAGCCTCAACACCCGTCCCGGTGACACCGTCCCCAACCACGTCACCACCCCGGTGGGCGACGGCGGCCGCGTCACCGTCGCCAACAGCTGGGGCGGCAGCACCCACGTGATCACCGACCTGCTCGGCTGGTTCACGCAGCCCTGACGCCCCGGGACCCCGACACCCCCGCCGCCCCGGCCGCCCGTGCACCGCACGCGGCGGCCGGGGCGGCGGCGTTCGGGGCGGGGACGGGGGCGGGTCCGCGGCGGCGCGCGGAGCCCGAGGCACCGTGGCAGGCGGGGCCCCGGTGAAGCTAGCCTTCCCGGGGTGATGCGCGGGCGCACAGCGTGGTGCGGCCGCTTCGATCCGCAATCGCCTGCGAAGGTAGAACGTGTGAAGGCTATCCGTCGATTCACCGTGCGCCCCGTCCTCCCGGAACCATTGCTTCCGCTTGCCGATCTCGCGCGCAATCTGCGCTGGTCGTGGCATGCCGAGACCCGTGAACTCTTCCAATCCGTCGACCCCGAAGGCTGGCAGGCCGCCGGAGGCGATCCCGTCCGGCTGCTCGGCGCGGTCTCCGCACCCCGGCTGGAGGAACTGGCCGGCGACCGGCGGTTCCTGCGCCGCCTCGCCGTCATCGCCGCCGACCTCGACGACTACGTCCACGGCGGGAGGTGGTACCAGAGCCACGAGGACCATGCCGAGCTGCCCGCCGGGATCGCCTATTTCTCCCCCGAGTTCGGGATCACCGCCGCCCTGCCGCAGTACTCCGGCGGGCTCGGGATCCTCGCCGGGGACCACCTCAAGGCCGCCAGCGACCTCGGCGTCCCGCTCATCGGCGTGGGACTGCTGTACCGGCACGGCTACTTCCGCCAGTCCCTCTCCCGCGACGGCTGGCAGCAGGAGCACTATCCCGTCCTCGACCCCAACGAACTGCCCGTCTCCCTGCTGCGCGACGGCGAGGGGGCACCGGCCCGGGTGACCCTGAGCCTGCCCGGCGGCCGGGCCCTGCACGCGCACATCTGGCAGGCCCGCGTCGGCCGCGTACCCCTGCTGCTCCTCGACTCCGACGTCGAGGACAACGACTCCGGCGCCCGCGAGGTGACCGACCGGCTCTACGGCGGCGGCAGCGACCACCGCCTCCTCCAGGAGATGCTGCTCGGCATCGGAGGCGTGCGCGCGGTGCGCGCGTACTGCCGGATCACCGGGCACCCCGACCCCGAGGTGTTCCACACGAACGAGGGGCACGCCGGCTTCCTCGGGCTCGAACGCATAAGGGAACTGGAAGGGGAGCAGGGGCTCGGCTTCGAGGCCGCCGTCGAGGCGGTGCGCGCCGGGACCGTGTTCACGACGCACACGCCGGTGCCCGCCGGCATCGACCGTTTCGAGCGGGCCCTGGTCGCCCGGCACTTCGGGCCCGGCGCGGAGCTGGCCGCCCTGCCGGTCGACCGGATCCTGGAGCTGGGCGCCGAGTCCTATCCCGGCGGCGACCCCGGGGTCTTCAACATGGCGGTCATGGGGCTGCGCCTGGCCCAGCGGGCCAACGGGGTCTCGACCCTGCACGGGGCGGTCAGCCGCGGCATGTTCGCCGGGCTGTGGCCGGGCTTCGACCCGGCCGACGTGCCGATCACCTCCGTGACCAACGGCGTGCACGCCCCGACCTGGGTGGCCCCCGAGGTGGTCCGCCTGGGCGCGCGCCAGATCGGCGCCGGACGGACCGAGGACGCGTTGTCGGTGGGCGGCTCCCAGCGCTGGGACGCGGTGGCCGACATCGGTGACCAGGACATCTGGGACCTGCGGCGCGTGCTGCGCGAGCAGCTGGTGCAGGAGGTGCGCGACCGGCTGCGGGCCTCGTGGCTCCAGCGCGGGGCCGCGGAGGCCGAACTCGGCTGGGTGGACTCCGTGCTCGACCCGGACGTGCTCACCATCGGCTTCGCCCGGCGCGTGCCCTCGTACAAGCGGCTCACGCTGATGCTGCGCGACCCCGAGCGGCTGCGCGCGCTGCTGCTCGACCCGGACCGGCCCGTGCAGATCGTCGTCGCGGGCAAGGCGCACCCGGCCGACGACGGGGGCAAGCGGCTCGTCCAGGAGCTGGTGCGGTTCTCCGACGATCCGCGGGTGCGCCACCGGATCGTGTTCCTGCCCGACTACGGCATGGCCATGGCGCAGAAGCTCTACCCGGGCTGCGACGTCTGGCTGAACAACCCGCTGCGGCCGCTGGAGGCCTGCGGAACCAGCGGGATGAAGGCGGCGCTCAACGGCTGCCTCAACCTGTCCGTGCTGGACGGCTGGTGGGACGAATGGTTCGAGCCGGACTTCGGCTGGGCCATCCCGACGGCCGACGGGCTCGGAACGGACGAGGACCGGCGCGACGACCTGGAGGCGGGCGCCCTCTACGAGTTGATCGAGGACCGGGTCGCGCCGCGGTTCTACGACCGGGCGGGCCGCAGCGGGCTGCCGGTGCGGTGGATCGAGATGGTCCGGCGCACCCTCGTCTCCCTGGGGCCCAAGGTGCTCGCGGGCCGCATGGTCCGCGAGTACGTGGAGCGGCTGTACGCTCCGGCCGCCCGCGCCCACCGGACCCTGAACGCGGACGCGGCTCGGGACCTGGCCTGGTGGAAGGGGCGGGTCCGGGCGGCCTGGCCGCGGGTCACCGTCGAGCACGTGGAGGCGCTGGCGGCGGCCCCGGTCAACGGCACGGCCGAGCTCGGGACCACCCTCGGCCTGCGGGTGCGCGTCGCGCTGGACGCCCTCACGCCCGAGGACGTGGAGGTCCAGGCGGTCGCCGGGCGGGTGGATCCGCACGACGTGATCCAGGGCGGACGCTCCTTCCCGCTCAAGCCCACCGCCGGGCCCGACCTGGAGGGGCGCTGGATGTACGAGGGCCCGCTCGCCCTCGACCGTACGGGGCCCTACGGCTACACCGTACGGATCCTGCCCGCGCACGCGATGCTGGCGACCCCGGCCGAACTGGGGCTGGTCGCGGCCCCGGTGGAGACCGACGCGGCCGGTGAGGCGGGGGGCGGCGGCGTACTGCTGCGCTAGCGGCTCGGGCCTTCGAGGCTCCGGGCACGGTCAGGGGGCGGGCGGCGGATCGACCAGCCGCCCGTCCTCGACCAGCATCCCGGCCCGCTTGATGTTGCGCAGGGTCGGGATCACCTCCACGTGCTGTATGCCTGGCACCGCGCCGATCCGCTCGGTCATGTACGTGTAGAGCTCGTCGGTGTCCCGGCACACCACCGCGGCCATCAGGTTGGCCGTACCCGTCACCGCGGCCGCGAACGGAACCTCCGGATGGCCGGCCAGCGCGGCCCCCGCCTCCGCCAGCCGGGCCGGGGCCGCGGTCAGCAGCAGCGTGGCCTCGGCGTCGAAGCCCAGGGTCGAGGGCACGAGCTCCAGGTCGAAGTAGAGCGCCCGCAGCTCCCGCAGCCGGTCGAGGCGCCGGCGCGCGGTGGACTCCGAGAGGCCCGAGGCCCGGGCCAGCTCCGGATAGCCGGCCCGGCCGTCCTGCGCCAGCACCGCGAGCAGCGCGTGCTCGGCCTCGTCCAGGGCGTACCGCTCCTGCTCCCGCCCGTGCACCACGGGGGGCCTGGCCGGGGCCGACCCCAGCGCCTCGACCTGCTCGGGCCGCAGCACGTCCAGGCCGCACCACCCCGACGGGCCGCCGATGTACACCCGCAGGATGGTGTGGGCGATGACCCCGGTCACCCGGCGGGTGCGCGGGAGCTTGTCCAGGAGCAGGCCGTCGCGGTCCTGGCGGGTGCGGGCCTTGGTCAGGCAGTTGATCTCGGTCCCGCCGGAGCCGAGCTTCACCCAGGAGATGTCCGACCGCCGGGCCAGCGCCCCGGCCACCGCGAGCGCGGCGTCCGGTGCGCACTGCACCCGCAGCCAGGATTCGAAGAGCCCGACGCGGCTGCCGAGCGGCAGCCCGATCACCCGGAGCAGCCCCGAGGTCCGCAGCCGGCGGTAGCGGCGCACCACCGTCTGGTCGGAGACCTCCAGCACCTCGGCGATCTTGCTGAAGGCGGCCCGCCCGTCGATCATCAGGGCTTCCATCAGGCCCCGGTCCAGCTCATCCAGTTGTACGGGTGTCGTCATGGTTTCCATCATGGCAGGGCGTGCGATGGGGGAAATCCGGCAGCCGGACGGGTCTGGGTGGGGGATCGGCCGTCCGGATGGGAGTTTGGAACCACCGCCGGTCTCTTATCAATCCCCTGCCGGGCCTCCGGGTCCCGAGGAGTTCTCCCATGCGCAAATGGCTCCCGCTCACCGCGGTGTGCCTCGGGGCGTTCATGCTCCTGGTCGACGTCACGATCGTGATGGTCGCCCTGCCCGACATGGCCGCCGACATGCACACCTCCTTCTCCGGACTCCAGTGGGTCATCGACGGCTACGCCCTGGCCCTCGCCGCGCTGCTGCTCGGGGCCGGGTCCCTCGCCGACCGGATCGGCCGCCGCCGGGTCTACCTCGCGGGGCTCGGCATCTTCGCCGCCGCCTCGCTCGCCTGCGGGCTGGCCGACGGGCCGGCCGCGCTGATCGCGTTCCGCGCCGTCCAGGGCATCGGCGGCGCCGCGATGTTCGCCACCACCATGGCCCTGCTGAGCAGCGCCTACCAGGGCCGCGACCGCGGGGTCGCCTTCGGCGTCTGGGGCGCGGTCAACGGCGCCGCCGCCGCGGCCGGCCCGATCCTCGGCGGGCTGCTCACCCAGCACTTCGGCTGGCGCTGGATCTTCTTCGTGAACCTCCCCGTCTGCGCCCTGGCCGTGTACGTGACCCTCCGGTCGGTCGCCGAGTCCCGCGACCCGCGCGCCAAGGGTCTCGACCTGCCCGGGATGGCCGCGTTCACCACGGGGGCCGCGGCCGTCACGTACGCGCTGATCCGCGTCGGCGAGAACGGCTGGACCGGGGCCGCCACCCTCGGCCTCTTCGGCCTCGGCGTGGCCGCCTTCGCCGCCTTCGTCCTGGTCGAACTGCGCAGCTCCCGCCCGATGCTGGACCTCTCGCTGTTCCGCAGCCGCTCCTTCGTCGGCGTGATGGCCGGGGCGCTGCTGCTGTCCGGGGCGGCCTTCTCGTACCTGATGTACGTGTCCCTGTGGCTGCAGTCCGCCGAGGGGATGGGCCCGGTCTCCGCCGGCCTGGTGCTCGTGCCGCTGAGCATCTCCTCGTTCGCCGTCTCCGCGGTGGCCGGGCGGCTGCTGCACGGGGCTCCGGCGCGGCTGACCATCGGCGGCGGGATGCTGCTGATCGGAGCGGGCGCGCTGCTGCAGGCCTGGATGACGGACGCGGGCGACGGCTGGTCCGCCCTGGTCCCGGGGCTGGTGGTGACCGGGCTCGGCGTGGGCATGGCGACCCCGGCCCTGGCGGCCGCCGCGATGGGCGCCGTGGCCCCGGCCCGGGCGGGCATGGCCGGCGGGGCCCTGAACACCGCGCGGCAGCTGGGCATGGCGCTCGGCGTCGCGGTGCTCGGCGCGGTCTTCCAGGCCGGGCTGCGGGACGGGCTCAGCGGCTCCGGCCAAGGGCACGGCACGGCCGAGGCGCTGGCCTCGGGGCGGGCCGGGCAGCTGCTGGCGTCGGGTCCGGCGGCCAGGGTCTGGGTGGAGGAGGCCTTCGCGAGCGGGCTGCGGGAGACGTTCCTGGTCTCGGGGCTGATGGGGCTGGCGGGCGCGCTGCTGGTGCTGGTTCTCGTCCGTACGAAGGACCGGGCCCAGGCTCCCGTCGCGGCCGGCGCCGGCGCCGGTGTCCCGGCTCAGGCGGGCGAGGGCTCCCCCGCGTCCGAACGCATGTCCGTCTAGCGGTCGGGGGTGGGGCCGTACGGGCGCAGGCGGCCCTCCCAAAAGGGTGAACATTCGAACATGTTGGGCATGCCGCAGTGCTCCGGCGTGGAATACCGCTCTCAACGCTGACCGCTGGGTGCCATTCGGACCGGCATCCTGTGCCCACAGAACGGACTGCCTCCCCATGCGTCTTCGCCCGACCGCCGTGGCGTTCCTCGGCGCCCTCGCCCTCGTCCTGCCGACCGCCGGCCCGTCACTGGCCGGCGGCCATGACGACCTCGGCCGACTGCAATACATCATCGACAACGACGACCGCGCGCAGATCCGCCCCGCGGACAACGACACCTGCTACGAGCTGACGGGCACCTCGCGGGGCCGCCCGGCGACGGCTGTGCACAACGGCACCGACTCGCGGGCCGTGCTCTACGCGAACTTCGGCTGCGGCGGCCGGGTGGAGCGCGAGCTGCAGCCCGGCGACACGGTGTACGACGTCTCGGTCCGCTCGGTCACGTTCGTGCCGCTGCGCAGCCACGGCGACGACTGCCGCGACGAGTTCCGGGGCGGCGGCTGCGGCGACTCGCGCTGGGACGACGACGACTTCCGCTCCGCCTTCCGGCGCATCGGCTGACCTTCCGGTCCGCCGAGCACGGGCGAGGGCCCGGCACCCCGAGGGTGCCGGGCCCTCGCCCGTGCACTCCTCAGGCCCCGGCCCCCGCCGCCAGCCACCGCACCACGTCCGCCGCCGTGTACGGGGACGCGTCCGGGGAGATCCGCGGCAGGAACGACAGGTCCTTGCCGATCGTCACCAGCGCCGGCTCCGCCCGCCCGCCCGGCCGCCGCTGAGCCAGGCCGATGGTGGCCAGCAGGCCGTTGCACAGGCACCGCCGCCCCCGGGTGTCCGCCGCGTCCCCGCCCTTGCGGACGTACGCGGCCACCGGCTCGGCCGCGCACCGGTAGACCAGACCGCGCGGGCCCCGCACGGGAGTCCGCAGGAAGCCCAGGTCGCAGACCCGGCGCCGGGCCGCGGCCACCTCCGGTTCGGAGACCGTGCCCGGCAGCTCCGCCACCTTGAAGGGGAACGCGCTCGGCGAGGCCTCGGGGTCGTTGCGCACCGTCAGGGTGCCCGCGCGCGCCCGGTCCAGGAGTTCCTCGCGCAGCGTGCGCGCCATCCCGGACTCCTCGCACAGCGCGAAGGCGCTGCCGATCTGCACCCCGGCCGCTCCCGCGGCCCGGGCGGCCGCGACCGCCTCCGGGCTCGCCTGGCCGCCGGCGAGCCAGAACGGCAGCCCCAGCGCCGCCATCCTGGCGAGGTCCGGACGGTCGCGCGGCCCGTAGACCGGCTCCCCGGCCCCGTCGAGCCGCATCGGACCGCGCGGCGGTGCGCTGTGCCCGCCCGCCCCGCTGGTCTCGATCACGAAGCCGTCGGGCCGGGTGGCCTCGTCCCGGGCCAGATAGGCGGCCAGCACCGGGAGCGAGACGATCGCGAGCACCTCGGGGCGGCGCAGCGCCCCCGGCACGTGCCCGGCCAGCAGCGCGGCGGGGTCGAACACGTGGTCCAGCGGCCGCTCGTCGCCCTCGACGGCGATCCGCGTCACACAGGGTTCGCCGCGCGCCAGCCGGTCGGCGAGGGCAGGGATCTGACCGGGGACTCCCGCGCCCACGAGCACGTGGTCGACGCCTGCCAGGATCGCGCCGAACATCGCCGGGGCGGTGGCGAGCCGGATCTTCTCCAGGTAGTTGACTCCGACGACACCATCGTGTCCCTCCTTGGCGAGCCAGACCTCGACGAAGTTGCCGAGGACGGTGAGGACTTCCGCCGGGGCACCGCCGGCGGCGCGCAGCCGCGGGGTGGTCCGCATCCGGGCACCAGGATCCTCTCCGAGGCCGTCCGGGCGGAAGTAGCAGTCGAGCGCCGTCTGCGCGAGTTCGGGGAGCGGGAAGGCGGCCAGCGCCCGGCGCGCGTGCCCGCCGGGGTCGCCGGTCTGCAGGACCCGGGCCAGTACGACGTCCAGGGCGGTCCCGGAGACCACGCCCAGCTGCCCCTCCCGGGAGACGGCCCGGGCCAGCCGCCAGCCGGAGACGCCGACGCCCATGCCGCCCTGGATCAGCCAGGGCCGTTGCCGGGCGGGGGCGGCCGCGGAGGGCTGCGCGGCAGGGGCGGTCGTGGGGGTCTGCGGCATGGGGCACGTCCTCGGGTCGCCCGGACCTACGGTCGCGCAGGTTCGCTTCCGTTTCAGTCTCCGGCGTGCCCGGGCCGCCGAGGGCCGCCGAAGGTCCCGGCTTGCCGGGGCGCAGGTCCCGTACGGCGGGGGTACGTGGAACAGGGCCGCCCGGGAGGGTCTCTCCCGGACGGCCCCGCGTTTTCAGTGGGTCAGCCGTGTGGCTCCACCTGCCTGCCCCGGTGGGGTCAGAAGGTGAGCTTCCAGCTGTCGATCTTGCCGGTGTCCAGAGTGGCGGCGTCACGGACCCGGAGCTTCCAGGTGCCCTGCGCGACCTCGGAGGAGGCGTTCACCGTGAACTGCTGGACGATGTTGTCCGCGCTGCCGCCGGTGCGGTTGCGCAGGTTGTAGACGGTGCCGTCGGGGGCGACGAGGTCGACCACCAGGTCACCGACGTAGGTGTGGACGATGTTCACGTCCACCTTGAGGGCGCTCGGGGCGTTGCCCGTGCGGGTGACGGCGATCGGGGACTCGACGGTCGCGTTGTCCGCGATCGTGTAGTCGTTCGTGTTCTCGAACACGTTCTGCTGGGACGTGCCGACGGTCCAGGTGAAGGCCGCCGTGCCCGTCTTGCTCTGCGAGTCGGTCACCGTCACGGTCACGTTGGACGTGCCCGCGGTGGTGGCCGTGCCCGAGATCAGACCGGTCGAGGAGTTGATCGACAGACCGGCCGGCAGGCCGGTCGCCGCGTAGCTGAGCGCACCCGGGTTGGTGCTGGTCGCCTGGACCTGGAGGCTCACGGCGGTGTTGATCTGGGTGGTCTGGTTGGCGATCGGGGTCACCGAGACGCCGGAGACGATGCGCGCACCGACGTTGATGCCGGCCCAGGCGTTGGCCACGTTGTTGTACGTGGTCGAGCCCTGGCCGTACAGGTCGGCGGCGGCCTGGAGGGTCGCCGTGCGGGCGGCCGCGTAGTTGGTGTTGGACTTGAAGTAGCCCACCGTCAGCGCGCGGAACCAGATCTTCGCGGCGGCGTCGCGGCCGATCGCGGTGACCGGGAGGTTGTCCGAGGTCGGCGAGTTGTAGCTGACGCCGTTGATGACCTTGGCGCCGGAGCCCTCGGACATCAGGTAGTAGACGTGGTTGGCCGGGCCCGAGGAGTAGTGGACGTCGATGCCGCCGATGCCCGAGTACCACGCGTCCTTGGAGCCGCCGTCCTTGCTCGGCTTGTCCATGTAGCGCAGCGGGGTGCCGTCGCCGTTGATGTCGATCTTCTCGCCGACCAGGTAGTCGCCGACGTCCTGCGGGTTGTTGGCGTAGAACTCGACGTTCGCCGCCATGATGTCGGAGGTCGCCTCGTTCAGGCCGCCGGGCTCACCGCTGTAGGTCATGTTGCCGGTGACCGAGGTGAGGCCGTGGGTCATCTCGTGGGCGGCCACGTCGATGGACGTCAGCGGGTGCGTGTTGCTCGTGCCGTCGCCGTACGTCATGCAGAAGCAGGAGTCGTCCCAGAACGCGTTCACGTACGCGTTGCCGTAGTGGACCCGGCTGTACGGGGCCACGCCGTCGTTGCGCAGGCCGTTGCGGCCGTGCACGTTCTTGTAGTAGTCCCACGTCAGCTGGGCACCGTAGTGCGCGTCGGCGGCGGCGGTCTCCTTGTTGGAGGCGGCGCCGTTGCCGAAGATGTTGGTGGTGTTGCTGAAGAGCGTGCCGGTGCCGGAGCTGCCACCGTTGAGGTTGTAGGTCTTGTGGTTGCCGCGCGCGGCGTCGGTCAGCGTCCAGTTGCTGCCCGACTGCGAGGTGCCGATCGTGACCTGGCCGCTGTACATCGTGTTGCCGGTGCCGGTCTCGATGGCCTGCCACTGGGTGATCTTCGCGCCGGTCTTGGCGTCGGTGACCACGTGCAGCTCGCTCGGGGTGCCGTCGTCCTGAAGGCCGCCGACGACGGTCTCCCAGGCGAGGACGGGGGCGCCCTCGGCGGCCCAGATCACCTTGCGGGCGCTCTTGGACGCCTTGGCGTCCTTGGAGCCCGCGGCGTTGGCCGCGGAGACGGCCTGGCCCTCGGCACCCGCCGGGGTCACGGTCGCCGCGGTGTCCGCGACCTTGATCTCGTGGTTGGTGGCCTTGGTGATGCTCTTGGTGACGCCGCCCTTGGCGTGGACCGTCAGGTCGCCGCCGAGCACGGGGAGTCCGCCGTAGGTGCGCTCGTACGTGGTGTGCGTGGTGCCGTCGGCGTCCTTGACGACGTCGCGTACGACCAGCTTCTCCTGCTCGCCGAGGCCGAGGGCCTTGGCCGCCTGGACGGTGGTCGAGTTGGCGTCGGCTATGAGCGTCGCACGCTCGGACGCGCTGAGATTGACGGCTGCCGCGCCCGGGTTGGGCTGAGCGGCGTTGCGTGCCTGCGACGCGGTGGCGTCGGCGGAGGCGGTGCCGGCCTGGATGCCGACGGCGAGCAGTGCGGCGGCGGCGACGAGAGCGCCGGCCGCGGTGGCACGCCTGTGGGGGGTGTGACTCAACGCAGACTCCTTCTGCAAGGGGGGTTCCGGATGGCTGGGTGGGCCTCCGGGCAGAGCAGGCTGGTGCGTAGAACGGATCGAAGAGTGCCAGCTGTCGGCGTCGATGTCAGGGCCGCGTCAAAAGGTTGGCTGGAAACGGTTCGTTGACCGATGAGACGTATCCGGTATCCGAACCATTCACCTTCGCGTGCGAAAGAAGGGTCCGATATCTGGAACGGTTGGTACCGGTTGCTAACACTTGCGCAACAAGAGGCTCCGTTCGGGCAATCGGCATTTGTCGTACGGGCGTTTGTCGTACTGTTTCCCGGTGCGCCAGTTGTCCGAAGCCAGGGGAAGCCGCGGGCACGCGCCACTGTCATAGACCACGTGCCAGGGGGGCCCATGAGGCATGTTCATTTTCCTGCGCAAAGACTGGCCGGAGCGGCGGCTGCGGCGGCGGGGCTCGCAGCAGCCCCGGTGAGGCGGATCGGCGACAAGGCCCGCTGGTACCTGCCCGCCGCCCTCACGGCCGACTTCCTCGGCGCCGCGGTCCCCGTGGGGCTGGTCTTCCAGGCGGCGCAGCAGGTCCGGCCGGTGTACTGCGCCCTCGGCGCGGCGCTCGCGTGGACCGGCGTGCAGGCGGTGCGCCGCCGCTACGCCTCCCGCGCGCTCGGAGAATCGCGCGGAGTGCTGCCCGTCCTTCACGACTGGCTGATTCTCATCGGCGTCCTGGCCGTCGCCCGCGTGGTGACCGGCGAGAGCACCCCCCGGCTGTCCGCGCTCGGCGCCCTGCTGCCCGCCCTCCTCGTCACCGTGGCCTGCCACAAACTGACCTACCGCCACCTCTCGGCGGCCCGCCGCGAGGCGCACGCCGTCAGCCGGGTCCTGGTGGTCGGCGAGCCCGGCGCGGCAGGGGCCGTCATCGAGCACCTGGCCGCGCGCACCGACCACCCGTACGTGGTGGTCGGCGTGGTGCCGGTCGGCGCCGGGCCGATCGAAGGCGGGGTGCCCGTCGCGGCCCGGCTCGACGAGAGCGTGCCCGAGGCCCCGAACGCGGACTCCACCGCCGTGCTCGGCGCCGTCCGCAGCCACCACGCCGACCTGGTCCTGGTGGCCCCGGGCGCCCGGATCGCGGGGGAGCGGCTGCGCAAGGTCGCCTGGGCGCTGCACGACGCGGGGCTGGAACTCGCCGTCTTCCCCGGGCTCGTGGAGGTGTCCGTCAAGCGGCTGGAGACCCTGTCCGCGGGCGGGCTCGCCGTGCTGAGGGTGGCGCCGCCGGTGAGCCGGGGCGTACAGACCCTGCTCAAGTCGGCCCTCGACCGGACCGGGGCCGGCGTCGGACTGCTGCTGCTCTCGCCGGTCTTCCTCGGCATCGTCCTGGCGATCCGGCTCGGTTCGCGCGGCCCGGCGTTCTACCGCCAGCAGCGCATCGGCCGCGACGGGGTCCCGTTCACCATGTGGAAGTTCCGCACCATGGTCGTGGACGCGGACCGGCTCAAGAACGAGCTGTCCGGGGCCAACGAGAACGACGGCCTGATGTTCAAGATCCGCCGCGACCCCCGGGTGACCCGGGTGGGCCGACTGCTGCGCCGCACCTCCATGGACGAACTGCCCCAGCTGCTGAACGTGCTGAGCGGCCACATGTCACTGGTCGGCCCGCGCCCGCCGCTGCCGGAGGAGGTGGCGCGGTACGACGAGGTCGAGCTGCGCCGGCTCACCGTACGGCCGGGAATGACCGGACTGTGGCAGATCAGCGGACGCTCCGACCTGTCCTGGGACGAGACGATCCAGCTCGACCTGCAGTACGTGGACAACTGGTCCTTCACCAGTGACGTCGACGTCATGGGCCGTACCCTCCGCGCCGTCGTCGACGGCCGCGGAGCGTACTAGGAGGACCTCGGTACGTGCGCTCAGCCCTGCTCGCGCCACCACCGGTAGGTGGCGGCGATCCCGTCCCGCAGCCCGATCTCCGGCTTCCAGCCCAGCGAGGTCAGGCGCGTGACGTCCAGGAGCTTGCGCGGCGTGCCGTCGGGCTTGGACGTGTCCCAGGCGAGCCGGCCGCGGAAGCCGGTCACCTCGGCGACGGTCTCGGCGAGGGCCTTGATGGTGAGGTCCTCGCCGCAGCCGATGTTGACCGGCTCGTCCCCGTCGTAGCGGCCGAGCAGCACCGCGCACGCGGCCGCCAGGTCGTCCACGTGCAGGAATTCGCGGCGCGGGGTCCCGCTGCCCCACAGCGTGACCTCCTCGCGGCCCTCGGCGGCGGCCTCGTGGAAGCGCCGGATCAGGGCGGGCAGCACGTGCGAGGTCTCCAGGTCGAAGTTGTCGCCCGGGCCGTAGAGGTTCGTCGGCATCGCCGAGATGTACGAGGCCCCGTACTGCTTCCGGTACGACTGCACCTGGACGATGCCGGCGATCTTCGCCAGGGCGTACGCCTCGTTGGTCGGCTCCAGCGGGCCCGTCAGCAGGGCGTCCTCGCTGATGGGCTGCGGGGCCAGCTTCGGGTAGATGCAGGAGGAGCCCAGGAACAGCAGCCGGGCGACCCCGGCGGCGTGCGCGCCGCCGATGACGCTGAGCTGGATCTTGAGGTTGTCCTCCAGGAACTGCACCGGATAGGTGCTGTTGGCCATGATCCCGCCGACCTTGGCGGCCGCCAGCACGACGGCGTCGGGGCGGACGTCCTTCAGGTACGCACCCGTGGCGGCGGCGTCGCGCAGGTCGAGGTCGGCGCGGCCCCGGGTGAGCACCTCGTGGCCGTCGGCCGTGAGCCGGCGGGCGACCGCGGAGCCCACGAGGCCGCGGTGGCCCGCGACGAAGACGCGGGCGTTCGGGGGCAGGAGCGGCAGCGAACTTGTCATACCGCCGATGATGCCACCCGCCTCCGGCACTCCTCGGACCAGCCCGCATTCCGGTCACCGGTACCCCGGGGCGCGCCCGCGCCCGGGCACCCCGGGCACCGGGCGAGCCGTACCGGCCCGCCGGGCCCGGCGCGTGCCGCGGCGGAATCCGCCGCAAAGACGGCCGCACCGGGCGTGTACGGTACCCATCCAGCCCTCCGGGCAGCGGCCCGGCAGCGAGGTGCGCCACCCCCTGCCAGGGCCCGGCCCGCAGCCACCCCGAGGCCCAGCCTCACCACGACCCACAGCAACCACCATCAAGGGGACCCCATGGGCAAGACCGCACTGATAACCGGCGTCACCGGGCAGGACGGCTCGTACCTCTCCGAGCTGCTGCTCTCCAAGGGCTACACGGTGCACGGCCTGGTGCGGCGTTCCTCCAGCTTCAACACCGAGCGGATCGACCACATCTACCAGGACCCGCAGACCGCCAACCGGTCCTTCGTCCTGCACCACGCCGACCTCTCCGACGGCGTGGCCCTCGTGAACCTGCTCCGCGAGATCCGGCCCGACGAGGTCTACAACCTCGGAGCCCAGTCGCACGTCCGGGTCTCCTTCGACGCGCCCCTCTACACGGGCGACGTGACCGGCCTCGGCGCCCTGCGGCTCCTGGAGGCCATCCGCGCCAGCGGTGTGGACACCCGGATCTACCAGGCCTCGTCCTCGGAGATGTTCGGAGCCACCCCGCCCCCGCAGAACGAGAAGACCCCGTTCCACCCGCGCAGCCCGTACGGCGCCGCGAAGGTGTTCGCGTACTGGACCACGGTGAACTACCGCGAGGCGTACGACATGTTCGCCGTCAACGGGATCCTGTTCAACCACGAGTCCCCGCGCCGCGGCGAGACCTTCGTGACCCGCAAGATCACCCGTGCGGTCGCCCGGATCAAGGCCGGACTCCAGGAGCACCTCTACCTGGGCAACCTCGACGCGGTCCGCGACTGGGGCTACGCGCCCGAGTACGTGGACGCCATGTGGCGGATGCTCCAGCAGGACGAGCCGACCGACTACGTCGTCGCCACGGGCGTGGCCGCCACGGTCCGCGAGTTCGTCGAGTCCTCCTTCGCCCACGCGGGCCTCGACTGGGCGGCGCACGTGCGCTACGACCCCAAGTACGAGCGCCCGAGCGAGGTCGACGCCCTCATCGGCGACGCCTCCAAGGCCAACGAACTGCTTGGCTGGAAGCCGACGGTGCTCGTGGCCGAGCTGGCGCGGATCATGGTCGACGCCGACATCCGGCAGGTCGAGGACCAGCTGGCGGGCGCCACGGTCCGCATCGACCGCTGAAGGCCTTATATTTCCCCTACGATTTGCCGTGTCCCGGTCATCTCCACTGGTATCGGTGGGTGTGGCCGGGGCAAACCTGCCGTATGTCCGCTGTGCCCCCTCCAACCTGAACCGTTCATTCCAAGTTGGTATGCAAAGGGTCAAGGGGGGTGACCGGGTTCTCGCTGGAGCCCTAGTCTGCGCCAGTACATATGGCTGTTCGGATAGTTCCAGCCATCAAACCGGGCGATTGCCCTGGGGGGCTCATGCGTAGATCCAGAGGGCTGACTGCTGCCCTCGTCCTGTCACTGGCCGGCGCCGGCACCGGCATAGGTCTGGTGCTGATGCCCGAGGCGTCCGCCATCACGCCTCCCGTGGCATTCACCGCCGACGAGCTGCCCACCTGGCAGCCCAACGGCGTCGTGTTCGCGACCGCCGAGGCGAACGGCACCGTCTTCGCCGGCGGCACCTTCTCCGCCGTCCGCCCGCCCGACGGCACCAGCGGGGCGGAGCAGGAAGCGGTGAACTTCGTGGCGCTCGACGCCGCGACGGGCAACCCGACCTCGTGCAAGCTCGCCTTCACCATCGGCGACGGCAGCGCGACCGTGCGGGCCCTGGAAGTCTCCAAGGACAAGAAGACCCTGTACGCGGGCGGCTACTTCGGCGCCGTCAACGGCACCCCGGTCTCCAGCATGGCCGCGATCGACATCGCGACCTGCACTCCCAAGGCGGCCTTCCACCCGGGCTTCCCCGCCACCGTGCGCGGACTCGCCGTCACCGACGACACCGTGTACGCGGCCGGCGACTTCGGCACCGTCGAGGGCCAGACGCGCGAGCGGTTCGCCGCCGTCGACGCCGGCTCCGGCGCCCTCAAGCCCTTCACCGCCAACGCCGACGAGCCGGGCCGCGCGGTCGAGGTCACCCCGGACGGCAAGAACGTCCTGCTGGGCGGTGACTTCTTCGACATCAACGGCAAGAGCACGCACGCCCTGGCCGTCGTCAACGCCACCACCGGTGCGGTCACCAAGACGTACAGCAACATCCCGTCGAACTCGGTGGTCAAGGACATCGCCACCGACTCGACCGGCTTCTACACCGGCAACGAGGGTTCGGGCGGCGGCGTCTTCGACGGCCGCATCGGCCTGAACCTGAACGACTTCAGCGAGAAGTGGCGCGACCGCTGCCTCGGCGCCACGCAGGCCGTCCTGCCGTACGACGGCGTGCTCTACAGCGCCTCGCACGCGCACGACTGCTCCCTTGAGGGCCAGTTCCCCGACGGCAAGCGCAACTTCTACAACGCGCAGCTGACCAACTACGAAGGCGCCGCCCCCGCGCCCGTGGACGGTTTCGTGCGCAGCCCGCGCAAGCTCGGCTGGCACCCCACCGCCAACGACGGCATCGGCGAGGGCATCGGCCCGCGCACGCTGACCATCGCCGAGAAGAACGACGTCAAGTACCTGTGGTCCGGCGGTGAGTTCACCGCCATCAACGGCAAGCCGCAGCAGGCGCTCACCCGCTTCGCCTCCACCGGCGACGTCGGCGCGCCGACCACCCCGGTCGCGAGCGCCGGCAGCGTCAAGCCCGGTGAGGTCCAGGTCCGCTGGCGCACCAGCTACGACGCCGACGACAGCAAGCTGACGTACCGCATCTACCGCAACGGCTCGTCCAGCCCCATCGCCACCGTCGCCGCCGAGTCCCTGGAGTGGCAGCGCCCGCAGGCCTCCTGGACCGACACCACGGTCAAGGCCGGCCAGTCGTACACCTACCGCGTGACGGCCACCGACGCGGCGGGCAACACCAGCGCCCTGTCGGCGAACGCCGCGGTCACGGTCCCGGGCTCGGTCCAGTCCTACCCGGAGCAGGTCCGCGCCGACGGCGCCGGCCTGTACTGGCGCTACGACGACCTCGTCAGCCCGTACGTCGCCGACTCCTCGGTCGCCGGCAACACCAGCGGTGTCCAGCTCAACGCCCCGGCCCTGCGCCAGACGCCCGGCGCGATCAGCGGCGCCAGCACGGCGATGGGCTTCAACGGCACCAGCCAGCAGGTCTACAGCGACCACCGCCAGACGGTGGGCAGCGCGTTCTCGGTCGAGACCTGGTTCAAGACCGGCACCACGCGCGGCGGCAAGCTGATCGGCTTCGGCAGCAACACGGACCGCTCCAGCGGCTCCTACGACAAGCAGATCTACATGACCAACACCGGTCGTCTGGTCTTCGGCGTCAGCAACGGTTCGGCGCGCACCATCACCACCGGCCTGTTCGACACGTACAACGACAACAAGTGGCACCACGTCGTCGGCACCATGGGTGCGGGCGGCATGGAGCTGATCGTCGACGGCCAGAGCAAGGGCACGCTGAACAACGTCGCCAACGCGGTCTCTTACGAGGGCTTCTGGCACGTCGGCGGCGACAACCTGAGCGGCTGGCCGACCAAGCCGACGAGCAACTTCTTCGCCGGCCAGATCGACGAGACGGCCGTCTACCCGAAGGCGCTCACCGCGGCCCAGGCCAAGAAGCACTACGACCTGGCCAAGGCGCCGTCCGACACGGTCTCCAAGGTCTCCGCGACCGAGGACACCTACGTCAACCAGGGCGCTCCCAGCGCCGCCAACGGCGCGACCACCTCGCTGGCCGTCCGCGGCACCTCGGCGTACCAGACGTACCTGCGCTTCAACCTGCCGGCCGCGCCGGCCGGGCAGGTCCTGAAGTCCGCCTCGCTCCAGATCAAGACGTCGACCCAGGCGAACGCCGGTACGACCGACAAGATCTCCGTGGTCCCGGTCACCGGCACCTGGAGCGGCGCGAGCACCACCTTCAACACCAAGCCCGCGCTCGGCGCCACCGAGCTCGGCTCGTTCGCGAGCGTGCCGGACGGCTCGGCGATCCAGAGCACCCCGCTGGACACCGCCGCGCTCACCCCGGTGCTGGGCACCGGCTACAGCCTGGCCCTGACGAGCACGGGCACCGACCCGCTGTGGATCTGGTCCATGGAAGCGACGGCCGCGGACGCCGCTCCGCAGCTGGTCCTCACGTTCGGCCCGAAGTAAGCGCCTGACGGACGCGGGGCCCGCCGCGCACGACGGCCGGGCCCCGCGCTCCACCCCCGAGTTCCGCCGGTCAACCGGCACGTAATACAGGAGCCCCAGAGATGTACCGACGCTCCGCCGCGGCTGCTGTTCTGCTGGCCGCGGCTCTGACCCTGACCGCCTGCAGCTCGGGCGGCGAAGGCAAGGCCGACGCAGAGGCGGCGAAGCCGAAGCCGCCGGCCGCATCGTCGGTCCCGGATCCGGCGGACGCCTCGGCCGCGCCCGTCTCGCCCGACGCGAAGCCGACCGGTCCGGTCCTGCCGGACGCGAAGCTCACCCCGAAGACGGGCAGCTTCAAGGCCAACGAGAAGCAGTACCTGAGCGGCCGCGTCCCGCAGAAGATGGACCCGGCGGCCGTCCTCCAGACCGGCCAGGAGTCCTGCCAGCGGGTGGAGCGCACCGCCAAGCGCGACAAGGACGCGGCGACCGGGGCCATCGTCGCCGGGGAGATCCCGGGGGCGAAGGACGCGATCACGTACCTGTGCCCGGAGCAGAAGCCGATCCTGGACGCGGCGTCGAAGGGCTTCCCCGACGGGACCCGCACGTCGCCCGCGGCGGGCACGTACCGGGCGCTGACGCAGGCCGTGAACTGCACCTGGGAGGCGAAGGGCAAGGACGGCGCGGTCCTGGCCTCGGGCCCCGAAGCCCCGGTGAAGCCGGGCGACAAGATCACGGCCACGATCCCCGCGGGCACGGCGACGTTCACGTCGACGGGCTGCTACGCCTGGATCCCCGCGTAGGGACCCCGTACGCGGCGCGACGCCGCCCCCGCCCCGAACTCCGGGCCGGGGGCGGCGTTTTCGCATGCGCTTCCCGGGTAGCCGCGCGGTCAGACGACGACGACTGCGGAGGCGAATCACATGGGAGGCATCGGCGGCTGCATCGCGCTGATCGTGGTGGGGGCCATCCTCACCTTCGCGACGGACTGGAAGATGGAGAGCGTCAACCTCGACGTGGTCGGGCTGATCATGATGGCGGCGGGCGCCATCGGCCTCGCCGTCTACGCGAGCGTGTTCAAGCGCCGCCGCGCGGCGGCCCTGCCGGTGGTCGACGAGACCCACCGCGAACTGTGACCGGCAGGGGACGCAGGACTGCCCTCTTGGACATGTACGGACGCCCCCGGCCCGCCTAGCGTCGAAAGCGACGGGCGGAACGGTTCGGGACTACAGGGAGCGGCGGCGTCATGGGCTTCGACCGGAAGAAAGAGCACGGCGAGAGGGACGCGAAGGCCCTGCCCCCTCGGACCTCGGCACAACGGAGCGCCGATACGGCGCCCTTCCTGGGGAACCGGCGGGTCACGCAGTCGTCCCTGCGGGCCGTGCAGGACCTGGGCGGGAACGCCGCCGCGACCGCCTACGTGCAGCGGGTCACCGACGAGCAGGCGGAGGAGGCCAATGCGCGGCGCCAACGCTGGGAAGAGCGCGACATCGCAAGGGGCGGCACCGCGAAGGCCGAGCGCTTCACCACGCACGAGACCCCGTACGGCCCGTACAACCAGAGGCCCGGACGCGGCGACGCTCCGTACGTCACCACCAACAAGAAGCAGTACCCGGGAACGCAGAAGACCGACGGCCGCTACGTCCGTGAGGAAGACGACCAGTACGTCGGCCTGATCCCCGCGCTCGACGCCGAGCACTTCGTCCCCCTCGCCAACGCGCTGAAGGGGGGCGAGCTGAGCGCCGAGGAGATCGAGGGACTGAGCGACGACCAGTGCCGGGCGGCCGCGATGCTCCTGGGGATCTTCAGCGCCGAGGCTGTCCGCGCGCCGGGAGCGCTCAAGCAGATCCGCAGCGCGCTGCGGCGGCAGGCCGATCCGGAGCACGAGGCATCGGAGTTCACCAACGACTTCCCGCAGGGCCGGGTCGGCGGTGCCCAGCACGAGGCGCGCGTGCGGTCGGGCCGGGTGCGGCGGGCCACTCCCGAGGTCGAGACCATCCTCGACGCCTCGTCCTCCTCGGACGAGAGCGAGTCCCGCCGCCGGCGCTGAGACCGCGGCCGGGCCGGGCCGGCCCGGCGCGGCCCGCACCCGTGCCCCGCGGGTTCAGCGGGTGATGCGCTCGTAGACGGACAGGAGGGTGTCCAGGACCGCGTCCATCGAGAAGGAGGCCGCGGCCAGTTCGCGGGCCGCCGCCCCGGCCTTCGCGTTGGACCCGGGGTCCAGGAGGCCCAGGACGGCCTCCGCGACGCCCGCCGGGCCCGGCGCGACCGCCCGGCCGGCGCCCGCGGACGCGATGTCGCGGGCCAGCCCGTTGGAGTGCGTGACCACCGTGGGCACGCCGACCGACAGGGCTTCCAGCACCGACATCGGGAACGGCTCGTCCACCGAGGGCAGGACGTAGACGTGCGCCCTGCGCAGCTCCGCCAGGACCTCGGTGCTCGACAGCGGCCCCGGCACCGTGAACCGCGCCGACAGTCCCAGCTCCGTGATCCTCGCCCGGACCGCCGCCAGTTCGCCCTCGTCCGGGCCGGCCACCACGAACTGTGCGTCCGGGTGCGCCGCCAGGACCGCCGGGGCCGCGTCCACGAAGTCCACCGGGCGTTTGCGGGCCTGCAGGCGCGCCGAGTACAGGACGCGCGGGGGACCGGCCGGGGCCGGCCGCTCCTCCTGCGCGGGCGTGCCGTTCACCAGCCGGACCGCCCCCGCCAGAGGGCCGCCCACCACCGCGTCGAGGCCCTCGCGTTCATGCGGGGTCAGGTACAGCACCGCGCCCGCGCCGCGCAGCAGCCTGCGTACGGCCACCGCGTCCAGCACCTTGGCCAGCAGTTTCCCGCTCGGGTCCACCATCCCGTGGGTCTGGAGCACCAGCGGCTTGCCGGCCCGCAGCGCGGCGAGGGCCACCGGCAGGGTCACGAGGTCCCGTGCCAGGTGGACGTGGACCACGTCCGCGTCCCGGACCAGGCGGCCCGCCGAGGCCAGCAGGGCCGGCGAGGTCATCCCGCTGAAGCCCAGCGGCAGGATCCGGCGGGCCGGGAACAGCTTCGCCGGCACCCCCTCCACGGAGGTCGGCCACGGGTCCGCGAAGCCCTCGCCGAGCGCCAGGAGCCGCGCCTCGTGCCCGCGCGCCCGCAGCCCCTTGGCCAGGTTAAGCGCAACCCGGACCGGCCCGCCGAACGCGTGCGAGGGGGAGTGGAGCGTGACGGCGTGCAGGACTCTCACTTGGGCTCCTCGACCGGGCGGCGCTGCCCGTCCATCGTCTGCAGGGTCAGTGCAGGAAGGTTTCTGTGGACCACGGAACCGGCACCCGCCACCGCGCAGCGGCCCACCGTGACCCCGGCCAGCACGGTCGCCCGTACGGCCACCCAGGCACCGTCCTCGACCACGATCGGCGCGTTGCGGTAGCGGAAGTCGGCGGCCCGGTGGTCGTGCGAACCGGTGCAGAGCATGGCCTCCTGCGAGATGCAGACGTTCGCCCCGATGGTCACCGGCTCCAGGTTCAGCAGCCAGGCGCCCTCGCCGATCCACGTGTGGTCGCCGACCGTGAGCTTCCACGGCCACAGCACCCGTACCCTGTGCCGGATCAGCACGCCCTCGCCGATCCGCGCGCCGAACGCGCGCAGCAGCGCCACCCGCAGCCGGGCCGGGCAGAACCACGCCATGAACAGCGTGTTCATCACCGCGAACCAGAGCGCCTGCGTCAGCAGTCCGCGCCCTTTGTCGTATCCGGCCAGCGTGAAGGCAGGAAGATCACGCAACTGTCGCCCCTCATCGTGCGCCGCGGGCTCGTCGCCCTCCGCGGGAGCGCCTCCCCGGGCGCCGCCCGCTCAGATTAGACTGCGCGCGGACCAGGCACATCGGGCGGGGGCAGCAGTGGCAACGGACATACGCAAGCCCTCGGTGACCCCGCCGGTTCCGCCCGTCCCCGAACCGGACGACGGGCACAAGTGGGGCCGGGTCACCACCCCGCGCACCCTGCTCTCCCGCGCGCTGTCCGTCCCGCTCATCCTCGGCTTCACCGTCTTCCTGCCGCTGATCGTCGCCGTCCAGCACGGCGACGGGCAGCGCGACGCCGCCTTCTGGCTCCAGCTCCTGCTCACGATGTACGCGGGCGCCCGGCTCTCCGCGATGGTCCTGACCAGCCGCCGCAAGCTGCTCCAAGGCTCCTTCTGGCTCTTCGTCTACATGGCGATGGGCGTGGCCCCGCTCGCGCAGGCCGTCCTGGGCCGGGTCCCGACCCCCGTGGTCGGCCCCCGCTCCGACCTGACCGTCGCCATCGGGCTGGTCCTGCTCGGCTGCACGGCGTTCGACGTCGGCGTCCTGCTCGCCCGCCACCGGCCGACCGGGCGGGCCGGCGGATCCCAGAAGGAGCCGCGGCCGGTCATGGCCCACCGGCGCCGCCTCCAACTGCTGACCGTGCTCGCCTTCCTGTGCAGCGCCGCGTTCATCATGAAACTCGGCGGCCCGGCGGTGTTCTTCTCCAGCCGCCAGGAGATCATCGCGGGCATCGAGGAGGCCGGCGTCTCCAACGGCGACGGCCAGGCCGGGCAGGCCCTGCTGCGCGGCTTCGGCACCGTCCCGGCGCTGCTCGCCCTGCTGCTGTACACGCGCTGGCTGATCACCTCGACGTACGCCCGCCGCAAGGTGTCGATCATCGTCACCTGGGGGGCGCTGGCCCTGCTCAACCTGGTGGTCAACAACCCGATCTCGAACCCGCGGTACTGGTTCCTCACGGTCATGTTCGCGCTGCTGTTCACCGTCTTCCCGGTGAGCGCCGCGATGTACCGGGTGGCGCTGTCGATGGCCGTGGTGATCGCCCTGCTCGTGTTCCCGTTCGCGGACCGCTTCCGGTACGACGAGAAGAACTACAAGCCGGTCGAGACCACCTCGTTCCTGGAGCCGATGGCGCTGAAGGACTACGACCAGATCGGCATGTTCGCGAACACCATCACGTACTCGAACTCCGGCCCCGGGCACCTGTACGGGCGCCAGCTCGCCGGATCCGTCTTCTTCGCGGTGCCGCGGTCGGTCTGGCCGAGCAAGCCGAAGGACACGGGCGTGATGGTCGGCGAGTGGATGGGGACGGTCAACACCAACCTCTCGTCCCCGATCTGGGCCGAGCTGTGGCTGGACTTCGGCCCGCTGGGCATGGGCGCCGGGCTCCTGGCGACGGGGTACGCGGCGGCCCGGGTGGACCGCCGCTACGCGAAGCGAGCCACGCGGCGCTCGCCGCCGGGCAGCCTGATCTCGGTGGTGGTCCCGCTGGTGGCGGGCTACTCGTTCATCCTGCTCCGCGGCCCCCTGCTCCAGGCCTCCGGCCGGGTGGCGATCGCCGGCCTCTGCCTGGCGCTGGTGGCGACGTACCGCCAGGACAAGTCCACCAGGCTGCGCTAGACACGGGGCGGGTCAGGCGGCGGTGGTGACGCCGGACTCGCGGGCGCCGACGGCCGCAAGCCGCGAGACGCGCAGCCACGCGGCCGCGGCCTTCAGCGCCGAGCCGGCCGCCAGGCCCCAGGCGGCGCCGGCCACCCCGGCCAGCGCGTACCCGCCGAGCAGCAGGGCCACCGACAGCAGCGAGAAGACCACCTGGAGGGAGAGCGTCGCCCTCGGGTTGAGGACGCGCAGGGTGAGCAGGGCGCACGTGCCGAGGCCCATCACCGCGTACTGGGCTCCCGTGGCCGGGAGCAGGGCGTGGGCCGCGGCCCACGTGTCGCCCAGCAGCTCCCGGCCCAGGTGCTCGGGCAGCGCGTACAGGACCGTGCCCCAGAGCGCGCCCAGCGCCGCCAGCACACCGCCCATGGCCACCGTCAGCCGGACCACGCCCCGCTTGCCGGACGCGCGCCCCACCACCGGCGGGCCGAACGCGTTCGCCGAGTTGAACAGGACGTTCAGCGGGCCGAACAAGGTCGTCGCACCCCGCAGCGCGCCCACCGCCAGCGGGGTCGCGAACAGGCCGAGCCCCAGCACCGCCAGCTGGCTGGAGCCGTTGCCCACCGCGAACTCGACCACGAACCGCTGACCGAGGTGCCCGCGCCGCAGGTACGGCCGCAGATCGGCCGCCGAGCCCCGGACGTACGGGCGCAGCAGCACCAGGCCCAGCGCCAGCGCCGGCAGCGCAGAGACCCCCCACACCAGCACCAGCCGCCCCGCCGAAGCCCCTTCGGGCTGGAGAAGCAGCGCGGCGACGACGCACACCAGCCGCAGCGCGTCCGCGGCCAGCGCCCGCTCGGGGGTCCGCAGCGCCGAGAAGCAGTACCGCAACCCGTCCTGGACGAGCACCAGCGGCAGTACGAGGCCCAGCGCGAGGAAGGCCCGGCCCCCGGCCCCGGGTACGGCGAGGCCGACGACGGCCAGCAGCGCCCCGGCGGCGGCCGAGGCGGCCGCCGTGAACGCCAGGCTGGAGCGGCACACCGCGCCCAGCCGGTCCTCGTCCTTCTCCAGCACCACGGTCTGGCCGACGTACGCCATGTTCAGCCCGAGGAGCACGCTGAACGTCACGTACACCATCGAGAAGTCGGCGAACCCGGAAGCCGAGGACAGCCGGGCGGCCAGCACCAGCACCAGGATGTTGGTGGCGCTGGACGCGGCCTGGTCCAGGACGGAGGAGACGGCGGCGAGGCCGCGCCGGCTCATCTGCGGCCCATGCGCACCGTGCGCAGGGCCACCGTGTCCGTCCCGTCGCCCGGGATGTGCTGCTCGGGCTCGGCCTGCCGGTGCGCCTGCTGCCCCTGCTGTCCCTGTGCCTGGTTCGGCTGCCGCGTGAGCGGCTGCGCCTGCGGCGCGGACGGCCGGGAGGCCTGCGCCGGGGCGGGGGGCGCACCCTTCGTCTTGCCGCCGCGCCCGCCCCGGCCGCGCTTCTCGCCCGGCAGCGGTGCGTGCAGCACCGCGCCGAGCACCGTGCCGCCGGCGCCGCTGATCAGCTCGCGGATCCGGGACAGGTCGGTGCGGTGGACGGCGCGCGGGTCGCAGACGACCAGGACGCCGTCGACGCGGTCGACGAGCGCGAGGGCGTCGGCGTACGAGAGCACGGGCGGCGCGAGCACGACGACCGTGGAGTTGGGGGAGTCGGCCTCGGAGATCAGCCGGGTGGCGCGCGGGGAGGTCAGCGCGCGGGCCACGTTGCGCACCGGCTCGCCCGGGATCAGGTCGAAGTCGCCCGACTCCCCGGCGTCGACGACGAGCTGGCGCCCGTCGGGCCAGTCGGTGTCCCCGTGGGCCGCGGCCGCGCCGCCGCCGGAGGCGCCGCCCGGCGCCTGGCTCCAGCGCGGCCGTCCCGCGCCGGTCGGCAGCTGGCTGGCCAGTACCGGCGTGCGCAGGTCGGCCTCGATGAGCAGGACGTCCTTGCCGGTCTCCGCGAAGGAGGCGGCCAGGTTCACGGCCGCCGCGGCGGCCGTCTCGCTGCTGCCGCGCGGGGCGACGACCAGCAGCCGGCGCCGGTCGGCGAAACGGGAGTCGTACGCGAGGCGGAAGGCCACCGAGCGGAACTCCTCGGCGAGCCGGGGGTCCTCCTCGCCGGCCGCGAGCAGCGGCCCGCCGTCGGTCTTGGGCCGCGGCAGGTAGCCGAGCACGGGGGCGCGCAGGGCCCGCGCGACATCGCCCTCGGAGCGCGGCGCGGGGTCGAACACGAGCCGGACCCACGCGGCGAGCAGGCCCAGGGCGAGGCCCACGGCCGCGCCGAGCGCCAGCGACATCACGAGGCCCGGACCGTCGGTGTCGGACGGCGGGGTCGCGGGACTGGTGACCCGGCCCGGGCTCATGTCGAGGGCCTGGAGCTTGGCGATGTTTCCGTTGAGGGTGTTGACCTTGCTCTGCAGGTCGGTCTTCGAGGCATACGCGGCGTCGCGGCCCGTGCCGGCCGGCATGGCGTTGATCTGCTTGACGAGCTCGTCCAGGTTCTTGGCGACCGGGTCGCGCTGGTCCTGGTAGCCCTTGACCATCTTGTCGCGCGTGACGTCGAGTGACTCCTGCCGCTTGAGCAGGTACGCCTCGGTCATCGCGTTGGCGCGGGTGGCGGCCTCCTTGGGGGAGGACGCGGTGTAGGTGAAGCGCAGCACCATCGTCTGCGGCGGGTTGGTCACCTGGAGGCCGCTGCGCAGGCCGGCGAAGTCCTTCGAGGTCACGCCGAGCTTCTTCGCGGCCTCGTTGGCTATGGAGGAGCTGAGCGCGACCTGCCGCTCCGAGCCGATGTTGATCGCCTTGTCGGGCGCCAGGCTCGGGTTGAACGGGTCGTCGGTGGGCGCGCGCAGCACGATGTCGGCCGTCGCGACGTACGTGTCGGACGTGGAGATGCCGAGGTAGACGCCGCCCAGCAGGCCGATGCCGACACCCGCCCCGAGGAGGCGGCGGTAGCGCAGGAGCTGTTTGAACTGGTCCCTGAGGAGGTCCGGTTCGTCCTCCGCCGGAACCGACGCAGGGCGGTTCGTCTCGATCACGGCTGCGGACCCCCAAGTGCTTCGTCTATCAGTGCGTCGATGCGGGCCAGGCCCGCGTCACGGCTCAGGTGGGCCGCCACGTGCCGGGGCCCGGCCGCCCCGAGCGCATCCGCGCCCTCGGGGTCCTCGGCGAGGGCCCGTACGGCCTTCAGCAGGGCGTGCGGGTCCTCCGGTGGTACGAGTACCCCCGCGCCCGAGCGTTCCACTTCCTGGGCCGTGCCGCCCTCCGCCGCGACGGACGCGATGACGGGCCGGCCGGCCTGGAAGTAGGAGGTCAGTTTGGACGGCACGCTCATGTCGAGCACGGCCGCGTGCTGCGTCACGGCGAGTACGTCCGCCGCCGCGAGGATATCCGGGAACTCTCCGTCGGCGGCAGGGGGGATGATGTCCAGATTCGGCACGTCTGCCGCGAGGTCGGCGAGGGCGGCGCGCTGACTGCCGTCGCCCATGAGGACGAAACGGACGCCCGGGTCCAGGCGGGCGGCGCCCACGAGCACTTCGAGGCCCTGCTTGAGGCCCATGTTCCCGGAGTGCAGGACGACCGGCTCGCCCGGCGCCCAGCCCAGGTGGCGGCGGGTCTGGCCGCGCGGCCGGGTGGGCTGCGGCACGTGGGACCAGTTGGGCACCAGGCGGATCTTCCGCGGGTCCACGCCCATGCCCACGACCCGGTCCACGAAGGTCTCGTGGATGACGCCGACCAGCGTGGCCCGCTTCAGGGCGTACGCCTCGGCGCGCCCCGCGATCGCGGCCGCCTTGTCGCCGCCGCTGATGCCGCTCTGCGCGGCGGCGGCGCCCATCAGGTCCTGGACGACCGGGACGAACGGGACCTTCCAGCGGGCGGCGAGCCGGGCGGCGATCACCCCGCCGGCCAGGCTGGGCATCTGGGCCATGACCGCGTCGGGGCGCGGCATCCGGGGCGGGGCCACGGCGCCGTGCAGCAGAATCGATCCTTCAAAAAGGGCCCGCTTGACGGCGGTCTGGCGGGGCGGCACGGTGTGCGCACGCCGGTGCACTGTGACCCCCGCGCGCCGTTCCGTGCGCCGGAGCGCCCCCTTGTACTCCGGCTCCAACGACCACGACGGGTAGTGCGGCATGCCGGCGAGCACGTGTGCGTCGTGGCCGAGATCCGCCCAGTGCTCCGCGATCTGGGTGGCGTACGGCCCAATCCCCGCGTGCTCGGGAGCGTAGTTGGTGGAAACCAGCAGTAGGCGCCGGTGACCGGATCTCGACACTGAACGTCCCCTTCTCCCCAGGATGATGCGCACGTCACCCTATTCGTTCACCGACAGCGTGGGGAACGTGCACGCTATTGTCTGCTAATCCGCCACACCGGGGGGTGTGGTCGCTGGGGGGTAACTCATGACGGAGCGCGACATGTCCGACCTTGGCGCACCTGCGCACAGACCGTACCGAGTCGGGTACGCCCCAGGTGCGTACGATCTGTTCCATATCGGGCATCTGAACATCCTTCGGCACGCCCGGAGTCAGTGCGATTACCTGGTCGCCGGGGTGGTCTCCGACGAGATGGCGGAACTGGCCAAGGGGCGCCGCCCGATGATCCCGCTCGTCGAGCGGCTGGAAATCGTCCGCAGTGTCCGATACGTGGACGCGGCGTTCGTCGAGACGGTCCCGGACAAGGTGGAGACCTGGAGGCAGGTCCGCTTCGACGTGATCTTCAAGGGAGACGACTGGAGGGGCACGCCCAAGGGCGACAAGCTGGAGAAGGACTTCGCCGCCGTCGGCGTCGACGTCGTCTACTTCCCCTACACGGTGCACACCTCCAGCACCCAGCTGCGCCGGGCCCTGGACGCCCTGTCCGAGCCCCTGGACGCGCGGACCGAGCCGTTCAGCGCGGAACGGCGCTGAGCTCCCGGAACCACTTCGCGAGGAACGCGGCCAGGAACAGCGCGGCGATCGCGCCGAGTCCCGCGTACGCCCAGCGGAACAGTCCCCCGCCCCCGAGCGCGAGGAAGACCAGGCAGAACACGCCGTAGTCGACGGGCAGCAGCGCCACCGCGCGTACGGTCGACGGCGCGGCGGCGGGGCTGCCCGGCGCCGGCTTGGCCTTGAGCTTCTCGGTCAGCAGCCCGCCGAAGAAGGTCACGACCGAGGCGAACTGGAAGCCCAGCGGCACGAGCAGCCAGCCGTGCCCGCCCGTCCCGTACGCCTCGGGGAAGCGGTAGAAGGCGATCAGCACGCAGGAGTGCAGGGCGGTCAGCTTGGCGCAGTCCACCACGTGGTCCAGCCATTCGCCCGCCGCGCTGCCTCCCCCGCGCAGTCGGGCCAGCTGTCCGTCGGCCGAGTCGAAGGCGAAGCCGACGGCGAGCGCGGCCCACACCGCGACGCCCAGCCCCCACGAGGGCGCGGCCAGCGCCACGGCCGCGACGGCGGCGAAGCTGAAGGCGGCGCTGACCAGTGTCACCTGGTTCGGGGTCAGCCCGAGCGCGTACGACACGGCGGCCAGGTACCGCCCCGCGGGCCGGTTGACGAACCGCGAATAGAGCGACACGCCCTTCGCCGACTTCTGCGCCCCGCGCAGCTCCCGCAGCGCGGTCCCGACCTTCGCCATGCGTACCCCTGATTCCTGCTGCGGCGGCACACGTGTACGGGTGCACGTGTGTACGAGGGCACATCATCGCAGGGCGACCGAGGCTTCCCGCTCCGGTTCCCTGCGGACGTCCGGGAGCAGCAGTACGGACAGGTTCGCGGCGGCGGTCAGGAAGGCCGCCGCCAGCAGCGGGGCCGCGGTCCCGGTGACCCCCGCCAGCGGCGCCGCCACCGCCAGTCCCAGCGGGCGGGCGGCGAAGGAGATCAGGGTGTCGAACGAGCCGACCCGGCCCAGCGTCTCCGGCGGGATCCGGCGCTGCATCTCCGTCTCCCACAGGGGGCTCAGCACGCCCACGCCGAGCATCGCGGCGAAGAAGGCGCCCGCCGTCACCCCCGCGGGCAGCCGCAGCGCGAAGGCCGCGAGCGGCAGGGCCTGCGCCGAGGCCCCGGCGGCCACCGCGTACAGCGGCCTGCGCACGGGCAGCCGGCCGGCGGCCCAGACCCCGACGAGCATGCCGGCCGTGCCCACTTGGGCGATGATGACCCAGCTCGCCGCCCCGCCCAGGCTCTCCACGGCGATCAGCGGTCCCAGGGTGAGCAGCAGGCCGGCCGCGAAGTGCCAGACCCCGTGGGCGAGCACATTGGCCAGGAACCAGGGGTGGCGCCGGGTCTCGGACCAGCCGGCCCGCAGCTCGGCGGTGAACCCGGCGCGGGTGCGCGCGAGCGGCGCCGGCGCCGTACGCAGTCCGCCGAGGGTGAGGGCGGAGGCGACGAACAGCGTGCCGGTCAGCAGGGAGGACCAGCCGGCCCCGAGGGCCAGCGTCATCGCGCCCGCGGCGGCGGGCCCCGCCATCTGTGCGGTCCCGGTCGCCACCCCGAGCCGGGAGTTGGCCCGCAGCCGCCCCGCGGCGGGCACGACCGCGGCGACGAGCGTGCGGGCCGAGGGGTTCCCGAAGGCGACTCCGGCGCCGGTGACCGCCGCCAGGGCCGCGAGCCCCGGGATGCGTACCGGACCGGACAGCAGCAGCGCCCCGGTCGCGACCTGTGCGCCGGCGCGCACCAGGTCGGCGGCCAGGACGACCCGGCGGGCGGGGAAGCGGTCGGCGACCACGCCCGCGACGGGCATCAGGAGCAGCATCGGGAGCAGTTCGCTCGCGAGCACGACGCCGAGGTCCGCGGCCGAACCGGAGCGCACGACGGCCAGGGTGAGGGTGGTGGGGATGAGGGCGCCGGCGAATGCCGCGAAGGTGCGCCCGGCGAGGAGCCGCCAGATCGTCGGGGTCATGACAGGAGATAATATTTCGCCAGCGAATCATTCGTCAACGAAGCGTTCGATCGGGGGTGCGATACTTGCGACCATGGACACGGAGTACGCCGAGGATTCGGTCGACCGGCACATCGCCCGCTGGAGCGGCAAGGTCCCCTTCGACGTGCCCACCGAGGCGGTCATCACGCGGATCCAGCTCCTGGCCAAGCACGTGAAGTACGGCAAGGAGCGGGCCCTGGCCGAGACCGGGCTGCAGGAGTTCGAGTTCGAGACCATGCACCGGCTCGCCTCCCGCGGCACGCCCTGGCGGGCCCCCTCCGCCGAACTCGCCGCCGAGCTGCTGCTCTCCCCGGCCGGAATGACCGGCCGTCTCGACACCCTGGAGAAGTCCGGGCTGGTCCGCCGGGTGCGCGCCTCCGGGGACCGGCGCCGGGTCGACGTGGAGCTGACCGACGCCGGCCACCGGTGCTGGACCGAGGCCATGCGCTGGCGCGGCATCGCCGAGGCCGAGATGATCGACCCCCTCGACGACGGGGAGCGGGCCGCGCTCTCCGCCCTCCTCAAGCGGATGCTGCGTCACGTCGAGGAGAAGCAGGAGAAGTAGCGGCGGTCTACCCCGGCCGCCCGGGCTCCCCCCCCGGCCGCCCGGGCTTCCCCCGGCCGCCCGGGCTCCCTCCGCCCGCGGACCGCGCCCCTCAGCCGGCCACCCGCAGCAGCAGCACCGACCGGGCCGGCACCGTCAGCGCCTCCCCGCCCCGGTGCCGGGTGCCGGGAGGCGCCTCCTGGTCCTCCCGCGCGGTGTCCAGCACCAGCTCGTACGCCGCCGCCCACGGCGCTCCCGGCAGCACCCACTCCACCGGCCGGTCCCCGGCGTGCAGCAGCGCCAGGAAGCTGTCGTCGTCGACCTGCCGCCCGCGCTCGTCCCGGCCCGGGATGTCCCGCCCCGACAGGTACATGCCGAGCGCGGCCGCCGGGGCGTACCAGTCCCGCTCGGTCATCTCCTTGCCCGCCGGGGTGAACCAGGCCAGGTCCCGCAACCCGTCCACGCCCCGCGGCCGCCCGGAGAAGAAGGCCCGCCGGCGCAGCACCGGATGCTCCTGACGCAGCGCCACCAGCCGCGCGGCCAGTGCGAACAGCTCCCGCCAGACCGGATCCTCCAGCAGCGACCAGTCCACCCAGCCCGTCTCGTTGTCCTGGCAGTACGCGTTGTTGTTGCCGCCCTGCGTCCGCCCGAACTCGTCCCCGGCCACCAGCATCGGCACCCCGGTCGACAGCAGCAGTGTGGTCAGCAGATTGCGCAGCTGCCGCCGCCTCAGCACCCCGACCCGGTCGTCCGTGCCGCCCGGCGGATCCCCCTCCACCCCGCAGTTCCACGAGCGGTTGTCGTTCGTACCGTCGCGGCCCGCCTCCCCGTTCGCCTCGTTGTGCTTGCGCTCGTACGACACCAGGTCGCGCAGGGTGAACCCGTCGTGCGCCGTCACGAAGTTCACCGAGGCGTACGGCCGCCGCCCGCCCCACGCGTACAGGTCGCTGGAGCCCGAGAGCCGGTACCCGAGATCCCGTACGTCCGGCAGCGCGCCCCGCCAGAAATCCCGCACGGCATCGCGGTAGCGGTCGTTCCACTCCGTCCACAGCGGCGGGAACGCCCCCACCTGGTAGCCGCCCGAGCCCACGTCCCAGGGCTCGGCGATCAGTTTGACCCGCCGCAGGACCGGATCCTGGGCGATCACCGCGAGGAACGGCGAGAGCATGTCCACGTCGTGCATCGAGCGGGCCAGCGCCGCCGCCAGGTCGAAGCGGAAGCCGTCCACCCCCATCTCGGTCACCCAGTAGCGCAGCGAGTCCGTGATCAGCCGCAGCACGTGCGGGCGCCCCGCGTGCAGGGTGTTCCCGCAGCCCGTGTAGTCGGCGTACCGGCGCTGGTCGGACTGGAGCCGGTAGTAGCCCCGGTTGTCGACCCCGCGCAGCGACAGCGTCGGGCCCAGCTCGCCCGCTTCCGCCGTGTGGTTGTAGACCACGTCGAGGATGACCTCGATCCCGGCGGCGTGCAGCGCCCGCACCATCCGCTTGAACTCGCCGACCTGCTGCCCGGCCGTGCCGCTCGACGAGTAACCGGCGTGCGGGGCGAAGTAGCCGATCGAGTTGTACCCCCAGTAGTTGCGCAGGCCCCGGCGCAACAGGTGGTCCTCGTGCGCGAACTGGTGCACCGGCAGCAGCTCGACCGCCGTCACGCCCAGTTTCACCAGGTGCTCCACCGCGGCCGGATGGGCCAGGCCCGCGTACGTGCCGCGCAGCTCCTCGGGAACACCCGGATGGCGCATCGTGAACCCGCGCACGTGCAGCTCGTAGATCACCGAATCGGCCCACGGGGTCTTCGGCCGGACGTCGTCCGCCCAGTCGTCGTCATCGTGGACGACGACCCCCTTCGGCACGTGCGGCGCCGAGTCGCGGTCGTCGCGCACGGTGTCCGCGATGTACTGCTGCGGCCAGTCGCGGACGTGCCCGTAGACCTCCGGGGGCAGCGTGAAGTCCCCGTCGACGGCCCGCGCGTACGGGTCCAGCAGCAGCTTGGCCGGATTGAACCGGGCCCCCGTCCAGGGGTCCCAGCGGCCGTGCACCCGGAACCCGTACCGCTGCCCGGGGCGCACCCCGGGCAGGAACCCGTGCCAGATCTCGTGCGTCAGCTCGGTCAGCGCACACCGGGTCTCGGCGCCCTCCGCGTCGAACAGGCACACCTCCACCGCCTCCGCGCCCTGCGCCCAGAGCGCGAAATTGGTACCCGCCGTCCCGTCCGGGCCGGTGCGAAACCGTGCCCCCAGGGGGTGCGAGGACCCCGGCCACACCGGCGGCCCGGGGCGGGTGACGGTCCGTAAGGCCGACTCGCGGCCCAGGATCACCGGCCCGCTCCACTGCCCGTTGACGTGCGGGGCGGGCGACTCCACTGAGGTCACTGACTCCATGGCGGCGGTATCCACCGCCTCTTGCTCGGCTGCGCTCGACACTGCCCGCCTCCACGGCTCCTGGGTACCGTCGGGGGAAGGCAGTGCGGCCCCGGCGTCCCGGCTGGGGCCCGCCCCCGTCTGGTCCTTCCCACTGTTCTGCCCGGAGAGATCTGCCCGGAACGTGGCCCGCGCTCACGTTTCCCCCGGAGGGCCCCCGTCGTTGGAGGGATCGTGACACTTCTGACGAGGCGGGCGGCGGCTGGCTTGGCCGCCGCGGCGGCATGGGCGGGCTTGCTGGGCGGCCTGGCCGGATGCACCGCGAGCGGCGGTTCCCCCGTCGAGATCCAGCTCCCCGGCAAGCCCCGGTCGCCCGACGAGGCCATCCGCATCACCCCCGAGGACAACGCGAAGGGGGTTCCGGCCGAGGGCCCGCTGACCGTCAGAGTGCCCGAGGGGCGGCTCGAACGGGTCGTGGTCACCAAGGTCGAGGACGCCCAGGAGGAGCACGTCGCCGGCTCCATCGCCCCCGACGGGCTCAGCTGGAGCCCCGACACCGAGGGCGGCCGGCTCGCGCTCGCCGCCAAGTACACCGTGGACGCGGTCGCGCTCGACGGCCACAACCGGCGCCAGGCCCGGCACACGACCTTCACCACCTACGTGCCCGAGGAGCGGTTCATCGGCTACTTCAAACCCGAGAACCGTTCCACCGTGGGCACCGGCATGATCGTCTCCTTCAACTTCAACCGGTCGATCGCCAACCGCGCCGACGTGGAGCGGGCCATCACGGTCACCTCCAAGCCCCCGGTGCAGGTCGTCGGCCACTGGTTCGGCAAGGAGCGCCTCGACTTCCGGCCCCGGACGTACTGGAAGCCCGGCACCGAGGTCACCGTCACCATGAACCTGCGGGACGTGCAGGGTGCTCCCGGCTCGTACGGCATCCAGGACAAGTCCGTCACCTTCACGGTCGGCCGCTCCCAGGCCTCCCTCGTGGACGCGGAGGCGCACACGATGGAGGTCCGCCGCGACGGGAAGCTGGTCCAAACCCTGCCGATCAGCGCCGGAGCCCCCAAGAACACCACCTACAACGGGAAGATGGTGGTGCTGGAGATGTTCGACGTGACCCGGATGAACGGCCAGACGGTCGGTTTCGGCGGCGAGTACGACATCCCCGACGTCCCGCACGCCATGCGGCTCACCACCTCCGGGACCTTCCTGCACGGGAACTACTGGGCCAGCCCCGACACCTTCGGCTCCTCCAACACCAGCCACGGCTGCGTGGGGCTGCGCGACGACAAGGGGGGCGGCTCGGACACCCCGGCCGGCTGGTTCTTCGACCGGACCCTGGTCGGGGACGTGGTCGAGGTCGTGAACTCGCAGGACAAGACGGTGGCCCCGAACAACGGACTGGGCGGCTGGAACATGTCCTGGGCGGACTGGGTCGCGGGCTCGGCCATCACCTGACGAAGCACCCCGGGCGCCCGTACGACGCACACCAGTCGAGTGATCGTCACACCGGAATGCCGTAGCCCGAGTGTGTCCCTCCGTCCGCCGCACCGCACCCTGCGCTCAGCTTGCTCCAGCCGAGCGGCGCGGCAGCGCAGCAGCGCCAGGAGACGGACGGAGCGTCATGTCAGCAAGGAACTGGACCCTCGGACTAGCGGTCGGGGCCGTACTGGCCGCGGCGGCCTCCCCGGCCGCCCTGGCGGCCCCCGGCGGGCAGGGGCCCGGCCGGGAACACGGGCCGGCACGGGTCGCCCTGCGCGCCCCGCTGCCGGACGGCCTCGGCCCCTGCGTCCCGGGCAGGTGCCCCGACCCCTTCCCGCAGGTCGACGTCGCCACCGTGGCCAAGGGCCACGACGACGGGGTCAACATCTTCGTCGGCGGGGACTTCCGGGTCCGTGAACGCGCCGCCGAGGCGGAGGGCAAGGTCGTCGTCCTCGGCAGCTTCGACCAGGACAAGGATCCCCAGGCCGGCCAGGCCTACAACATCGGCATCGTCGGCGCCGGCTCCCTCGTGCCGCCCCCGCCCGGCTCGGACTTCCTCGCCACCGGAAGGAACGTCCACATCGCCACCGGCGAGCGGCTGATCTCCGACGGCGGCGTGGTCCGGTACGCCGGCACCGCGCCCGGCCCCGGCCGGGTCACCGGACCGCTGGTGCACGACACGGCCGCCGTGGCCAAGTACGCGGGCCTGCGCGACCGGCTGACCGCCGCCAGCAAGTGCTACGCGCGGGTCGACGGGCAGCCCCGTACGGCCACCGGCTCGGCCGTCAACGCCGGCGGGACCACCGTCTTCACCGGCGACGGCGTCTCCCGGCTCCAGGTCTTCAACGTCGACTTCGACATGGTGTCCGGCGCAGGGGGCGGCGGCGCGGGCGGGGCCGTCGGCATCCGCTTCGACCGGATCCCGGCGGACGCCACCGTGCTCGTCAACGTCCTCGGCACCGACCGCACGATCAGCACCTACAGCGGCACCATCGTCGACGCGCAGAGTCCCTGGAACGCCCTGCGGACCCGGCTGCTGTGGAACTTCCCGGACGCCACGGCCCTGAACCTCCAGGGCAGCGGCCAGTTCCAGGGTTCCGTGCTCGTCGGCGAGCAGGCCTCGCAGACCACGGTCACCCTGCCCGGCATGAACGGCCGCTTCTTCACCACGGGCACGCTCACCCACACCAGCGCCGAAGGCCGCGGCGGCGGGCAGGAGTTCCACTCCTACCCCTTCGTCGGCGACCTGCCCGACTGCTCGACGACCCCGCCCGTCCCCGTCCCCGTCACCGGATCCGTCTCCGTCCTCAAGCGGGACGAGGCGGGCCGGCCGCTCGCCGGGGCGCGCTTCGAGCTGTGGCACGAGACGAACGGCCGGACCGGCGCGCAGTTCACGGGGGACGACGCCGACACCAAGGTCGCCGACTGCGTCACCCCCGCCACCGGAGTCTGCGCCCGGGAATCGGAGCTCGGCACGTACTACTGGCGCGAGACGGCCGCGCCCGACGGCTACGTGCTGCCCGAGCGGCGGGTGTTCCCGCTGACGCTGACCGCCGAGAACGCCACGGCCGGGGTCCGGTACGTGGTGGACAACGTGAAGGTGCCCCCGGCGCCCACCGGCAGGGTCGCCGTCCACAAGGTCGACGCCGCCGACGGAAGGACCCCCCTCGCCGGGGCCGCCTTCGAGCTGTGGCGCGAGAGCAACGGGGTCACCGGCCTCCAGACGGACGGCAACGAACCGGACACCCTCGAAGAGGCCCGCTGCGTCACCGGGGCCGACGGCCGGTGCGAGCTGGTCGTGGGGGCGGGCACCTACCACTGGCGTGAGATCGCCGCCCCCGCCGGATACGAGCTGCCCGCGCAGCCGGTGGCCACGGTCGTCCTCACGGAGGCGAACGCCGCGGCCGGGGTCACGGTCACCTTCGCCGACACCAGGGAGGAAGAGGAGTTCAGCGGCTCGCTGGAGGTCCTGAAGAAGGACGCCAAGACCAAGCGGCCGCTGCGCGGGGCGGTGTTCGAGGTCTGGAAGGAGACCAACGGCACCGCCGGCCTGCAGACCGCGGGCATCAACGCCGACGTCATGGTCAAGGCGGGCTGCGCCACCGACGGCGCGGGCGTCTGCACCTTCGAGCCCCTGGAGGCCGGGGCCTACTACCTGAGGGAGACCGACGTCCCGGAGGGGTACGTGCTGCCGGAGAACCGGGTGACGGGCCCGCTGCGGATCGACCGGCAGACCCCCGGCCACAAGCTGGTCGTGACGGTGGACAACCGGCGCGACGACCACGGCAAGGGCAAGGGCGACGGCGGAAAGCAGGGCAAGGAAGGCAAGGGCGGCAAGGGCGGCGGCCGCGGCTGACCCCCGCCCGCGGGTAGGCCGGTGAGGTGAGCCGCTCACCCCACCGGCGCACCTGCGCAGGCCGCCCGGAGCCGGGCCGGGTTAGCTGGGCCCCGGCGGCCCGACCGGCGGGCCCGAGGAGGCCCGTATGACCGCAGGCGACCCCGTCCCGCCGGTGCGCGCAGCCATCGCGCACCGGGCCGCCGCCGTGCTGGCCGCCGTACTCGTCATCGCCGCCCCGGCCCACGCGGCCGCGGCCGCCCCCGAACCCGCCTGCACCGCCGGGACCGGGCCCTACCAACGCGAGCTGGAGGCCCACCTCGGGCGCACCGTCGACGGGACGCAGTCGGCGGCCGACTGCGCGGCCGTCCGCACCTTCCAGCGCGCCAACGGCATCACCCCCGCCGACGGTTACCCCGGCCTCGCCACCTACCGCACGATGGTGGCGGTGGCCGCCCGCGCCGAGCCCAACGCCGCCGGCGACTGCCCCGTCCGCACCGGCCGGGTGACCTGCGTGGACCTCGACCGCCAGCTCCTGTGGGTGCAGCGCGGCGGCGACGTCGTCTTCCCGCCCGTGCCCATCCGCACCGGCCGCGACGACCAGGAGACCCGCCCCGGCCGGCACGAGATCTACTGGCGCAGCAAGGACCACGAGTCCACCCTGTACGACAACGCCCCCATGCCGTACGCCCAGTTCTTCGACGGGGGCCAGGCCCTGCACGGCCGTCCCGGCGACCTCTACGCGCACGGCGGCTCGGCCGGCTGCGTCAACCTCTCCGTACCGGACGCCGAACGCCTGTGGAACCTGCTGGACGAGGGCGACGCCGTCTACGTCTGGGGTACCAAACCGGGCACGGAGGACTGAGCCCGCCCGGCCGCCCGGCGTTCCCCCCTCTTGGGACGGAACGGTGACAAGACCGTTTCTCTTCGTGATCCCCCCGTGTGATTTCCTGTCGACATGCGCGCGACTGTCCGCGCGCGGGGGACATGGGGAGAAGAAGAGTGAACCTGCAGCCGATACGCGGCCGCGCCCGCCGCACCGGCCTGCCGGCCCTCCTGCTCGGAGCGGCGCTGCTGCTCACCAGCGCGTGCAGCGGAGGCGGCAACACGGGTGGGGGAGGCGGCGACAAGGGCGGCGGCGGTGGCAAGACCGGTACCGAGGCGTCCAAGGCCATCGTCAGCGTCAAGCCGGACGACGGCGCCAAGGAGGTCGCCACCAGCGGCATCCTGAAGATAACCAGCACCGGCGGCAAGCTCACCACGGTGACCGTCGCCGACACCAAGGGCAACGCCGTCGAGGGCAAGCTCGCCGCGGACGCCGCGAGCTGGGAGCCGGCCCGCAACCTGGCCGCCGCCACCGAGTACAAGGTGCACGCCGTCGCCAAGGACGAGGCCGGCCGGGAGTCCGCCAAGGACACCACGTTCACGACCCTGACCCCGACCAACACCTTCGTCGGCCACTACACGCCCGAGGACGGCGAGACCGTCGGCGTGGGGATGCCGGTGTCGATCAACTTCACCCGTGGCATCACCAACACCGAGGCCGTCGAGAAGGCCATCAGCGTGACGGCCGAGCCGTCCGTGCCGGTCGAGGGCCACTGGTTCGGCAACGACCGCCTCGACTTCCGCCCCGAGAAGTACTGGGCCGCGGGCACCAAGGTCACCGTGAAGATCGCCCTCGACGGAGTCGAAGGCCGCCCCGGCGTCTACGGCAAGCAGACCCGTACGGTCACCTTCACCATCGGCCGCTCGCAGGTCTCCACGGTCGACGCCGGCGAGCACACGATGCAGGTCGTCCGCGACGGCCAGGTGCTCAAGAACCTCCCGATCACCGCGGGCGGCCCGTCGACGACCACGTACAACGGACAGATGGTCATCAGCGAGAAGTACAAGGTGACCCGGATGAACGGCGCGACCGTCGGCTTCGGCGGCGAGTACGACATCTCGGACGTCCCGCACGCCATGCGCCTGTCGCAGTCGGGCACCTTCGTCCACGGCAACTACTGGGCCTCCTCCGGCACGTTCGGCTCCGAGAACGTCAGCCACGGCTGCGTGGGCCTCAAGGACGTCCGCGGCGCGGGTGACGGCAACCAGCCCGCCGCATGGTTCTTCAACGAGTCGCTGATCGGCGACGTCGTCGTCGTGAAGAACTCCAAGGACAAGGTGATCGCCCCGGACAACGGCCTCAACGGCTGGAACATGGACTGGGCGGAGTGGATCAAGTAGTCCTCCGCCGTACGTAGTCGAGTGGCCCGGTGCTGTGACCCACAGCACCGGGCCACTTCCCGTTAACCGCCGCTAACCTTTCGCGTATGACCCTCTCTCTCGAAGTCTCCGAAGGCGTCGGCACCCTCCGCCTGGACCGTCCGCCCATGAACGCCCTGGACATCGCCACCCAGGACCGGCTGCGCGAGCTCGCGGTGGAGGCCACCGACCGGGCCGACGTGCGCGCGGTGATCATCTACGGCGGCGAGAAGGTGTTCGCGGCGGGCGCGGACATCAAGGAGATGCAGACGATGGACCACGCGGCGATGGTCGCCCGGTCCCGCGCGCTCCAGGACGCGTTCACCGCCGTGGCGCGGATCCCCAAGCCGGTCGTCGCCGCCGTCACCGGTTACGCCCTCGGCGGCGGCTGCGAGCTCGCGCTGTGCGCCGACTACCGGATCGCCGCCGACAACGCGAAGCTGGGCCAGCCCGAGATCCTGCTGGGCCTGATCCCGGGGGCCGGCGGCACCCAGCGGCTGTCCCGGCTGATCGGCCCGTCCAAGGCCAAGGACCTCATCTTCACCGGCCGCATGGTCAAGGCCGACGAGGCGCTCGCCCTCGGCCTCGTGGACCGTGTCGTGCCCGCCGCCGAGGTGTACGAGCAGGCGCACGCCTGGGCCGCCAAGCTGGCCCAGGGCCCGGCGATCGCGCTGCGCGCCGCGAAGGAGTGTGTGGACGCGGGCCTGGAGGCGGACATCGACACCGGCCTGACCATCGAACGCAATTGGTTCGCCGGCCTGTTCGCCACCGAGGACCGCGAGCGCGGCATGCGCAGCTTCGTCGAAGAGGGTCCGGGCAAGGCGAAGTTCGTCTAACCGCAGTGCGGTCGGTCCTCCCTGGGGGTGGATTAGCCAGGCCTTAAGGCAGCCTTAAGGACCGGTGGAGATCCACTCCGGGTGATCTTCCGCGAGCGGTGGGTCACCGCAGATCAGGGTCGTCCCACGCCCATCCGCTTGCCCGGCGCATATGACGGAACACCCTTTCGGAATCAATGATTCCGGGGGGTGTTTTCCCAAGGAACGGCCCGGGCGGGCGTATCGGCCGTCCATGATGGGTTCATGGCGGGCCTGGAGGGTGTGGAACAGCCGCGGCAGCGCAGCGGCGCTTCCGCCGTGCGGCTGACGGCGGCTCTTGAGGACGAACAGGGCCTCAAGGCGCTGGAGTTGTACGGTAATCCGGCCGAGGCGGAAGTGAACCTGCCGTCCATGCCGGAGTCGGCGAGCAGCGCACGCCGTCTCGCCCGCTACGTGGTGATCCGTTTGTGGGGCTTCTCCCCGCAGGTGTCCGAGCACACCGTCCTGCTGGTCTCCGAGCTCGTCGGCAACGCGGTGCGCCATACCGGCGCCCGGTCGTTCGGCTTGCGGATGCACCGGCGGCGCGGCTGGATCCGGGTGGAGGTGCGCGACCCCTCGCGCGGGCTGCCCTGCCTGATGCCCGTTCACGAGCTGGACACCACCGGGCGGGGGCTCTTCCTCGTCGACAAGCTCTCCGACCGCTGGGGCGCCGACCTGCTGCCCCGCGGCAAGATCACCTGGTTCGAGATGAGAGTGGCCGACCGCTGACCGCCGGCCGCACCCGCGGGGCCGCCCCTCCCGCAAAAGCCTGAAGCCCCCGGTCGCCGTGGTGTGGCGTCGTGGGGGCTTCATGGGTGCGCCGAGGATCGAAGGGGGTGTGATCCTCGGCGTGGCGACTTCGCTCGGGTCAATGGGGAAGCCGTGATTCCGACTATGGCAGACGGGCGACCAAACGCCAAAAGTCCCAACCTGGACATAAGTGTGCAAATACTCAGAGTTTCGGGCTAAATCCTAGGTGAGGTGAGCCACTCACCTCGCAATCTATGAATAACTATCCACCGCTCCGTGTGATTCGTTGATCGAATGCCGGGCACTCCCTCATCCGGGCGTACCTCAACGAAGGTCCCGAAATGGGTCAATCGTTATCTTCTGTGCCATCCGCCCCTTAAATGGGCAGGTGCTCTGCTACCCGGACCGCCGATCCGCCCTCCGCGCCGGGGCCGCGGCCGCCGTCGGCGCCCTCACCGCCGCCTGCGGCACGGGCGCCCGTACGCCCGCCGGCCCGCCCGCCGAAGCCGCCTCGGCGAAACCCGCCCCGGTCCGGGCCGCGGCCGCCCCGCGCCGGTTCCCCGGCCAGCCCGACGAGATCGCGCACGGTCCGCGCGACCGCCCCCGCGTCGCCCTCACCTTCCACGGCAACGGGGACCCCGCCATCGCCCGGGCCGTGCTGGCCGAGGCCGAACGGGCGGGAGCGCGGGTCACCGTACTGGCGATCGGCAGCTGGCTCGACGCCCACCCGGACATGGCCCGCCGGATCCTCGACGGCGGCCACGAACTCGGCAACCACACCCAGCGCCACCTCGCGATCAACGACATGCCCGAGGCGGAGGCCTACGCGGAGATCACCGGCTGCGCCCAGCGGCTCAAGCGGCTCACCGGCTCCATCGGCACCTGGTTCCGGCCCTCCCAGACCCAGTACGCCACCCCCCTCGTCAAGGAGCTGGCCCGGCGGGCGGGCTACCCGCACGTCCTCTCGTACGACGTGGACTCCCTCGACTTCACCTCGCCCGGTGCCGCGGCCGTCATCCGCACCGTCACCGGGACGATCCACGAAGGATCGGTGGTGAGCCTGCACTTCGGCTACGCGGACACGGTCGACGCGATGCCGCCCCTCCTCGAAGAACTCGCGCGCCGCAAGCTGCGCGCGGTGACCACCACGGAGCTGCTGACCTCATGACGACCACCCGCCTTCCCCGGAAGGCCACCGTGCTGCTGGCCGGTCTGGTCCTCGCCGCCCTGGCCGGCTGCGGAGCGGCCGACAAGAAGCCCGCCGAGGCGCTCGGCTCCGCGGCACCCGCCCGGCAGCCCGTCAAGGCCGTCCCCGCCGTACCGCCCGGCCTGGCCGGCATGCCGCCGCTCCTCGACCCGAACGACGTCTACGCGGCCGACCGGCCGAACAACCTCTCCCCGCTGGTCAAGGACTTCCCCTCGCGCGTCTACGTGCCGAACACCACCTCCAACACGGTGTCCGTCATCGACCCGAAGACCTACAAGGTCATCGACACCATCCCGGTCGGGATCCAGCCCCAGCACGTCGTGCCGTCCTGGGACATGAAGACCCTGTGGGTCAACAACAACCGCGGACACACGCTCACCCCGATCAACCCGGCCACCGGCGAGGCGGGAGAGCCCGTGGAGGTGCACGACCCGTACAACCTGTACTTCACGCCGAACGGCAAGTACGCGGTCGTGATGGCCTCCATGGACCGCGAGCTGGTCTTCCGCGACCCGCACACGATGAACCGGGTGAAGACGGTCCCGGTGACCTGCTTCGGGGTCAACCACGCCGACTTCTCCGCGGACGGCCGCTACTTCATCGTGAGCTGCGAGTTCTCCGGCGAGCTCCTCAAGGTCGACACCGAGAAGATGGAGGTCGTGGGCCAGCAGAAGCTGCCGTTCGAGGGCGCGATGCCGCAGGACGTGAAGATCTCCCCGGACGGGAAGACCTTCTACGTCGCCGACATGATGGCGGACGGGATGTGGGTGCTCAGCGGGGACAAGTTCGACGTCCCCAAACTGCTGCCCACCGGGAAGGGCACCCACGGCCTCTACGTGAGCCGCGACTCACGCGAGATGTACGTCTCCAACCGGGGCGAGGGCAGCATCTCCGTCTTCGACTTCAAGCAGAACAAGCTCACGAAGAAGTGGGAGCTGCCGGACGGCGGCAGCCCCGACATGGGCGGCGTCTCCGCCGACGGCAAGGTGCTGTGGCTGTCGGGCCGCTACAACTCGGAGGTGTACGCGATCGACACCACGACCGGCGAGCAGCTCGCCAAGATCCGGGTGGGCGGCGGCCCGCACGGCCTGGCCGTCTACCCCCAGCCGGGCCGCTACTCGCTCGGCCACACGGGGATCTTCCGCTAGACCCGCTCCGCGGGAGCGGCCCGGTACGGGCCGGACGCCCCCCGGACGGAGCAGGGCGGGACTGCCGCTACCCTTGGCCGGTCAACAAGCACCGAGAAGGGGTGGATCCCAGTGGCTGACATCGAGAGCGCGCGGGCGACGTTCGGCAAGTTCGACGCGGACGGTGACGGCTTCGTCACGGCGGACGAGTACAGCGCGGCCATGAAGGCGATGGGTGACGCGTTCGTCACCGGCGCCGTCGCGGACGCCGTGATCGCCGCCAAGGACGCGAACGGCGACGGCCGTATGAGCTTCGACGAGTTCTGGGACGCCCTGAACAAGTAAGCAGGCTTCGCGAAGCCCCCGACCGCCCCTGCCGGGCGGTCGGGGGCTTCGCCGCGTTCCCGGGTCAGGCCATGTCCTCGACCTCGGCCAGGGCCTCCTCCAGCCAGCGCAGCCAGAACGTCTCCAGGCCGACGCCGCCGTGCAGGACGAGCCGGCGCAGCCGGTCCTCGTCGGAGTCCCGCCCCGGCGGGAAGTCCTTCTCCTCGATGGCCTCGTAGACCGCCAGCTGCCGGCGGTGCAGATCCAGATGGCGCCGCAGCTCCGCGGCCAGCCCGTTCGGGCCGACGACGGCCGCCGCCCGGATCCTCAGCAGCAGCGGATCCCGGATGGCCTTCGGGTCCTGGCTCTCGCCGACCCACCGCGCGAGCTCCGCGCTGCCGGCGGCCAGCACCTCGTACTGCTTCTTCTGCCCGCGCACCGGCACCTCGCTGGGCAGTTCCCGGATCAGCCCGGCCTCCTCCAGCCGGCCGAGCTCGCGGTAGATCTGCTGGTGCGTCGCGGACCAGAAGTACCCGATCGACTTGTCGAACCGCCGAGTCAGCTCCAGCCCCGACGAGGGCTTCTCCATCAGGGCGGTGAGGATGGCGTGAGGCAGCGACATGCGGCCATCCTAGGGACGCGGGAGGTCGAGGACCCCGGTCCGCTCCGCCAGGACACCCCCCGTGGTGACGTCGATCAGCCGGGGATGCCCGGTCAGCGAGAAGGCGCGGTCGTCGCCGTCCCACCGCGGGGACATGGGTTCGCTCGTCGCCTCGGACATCCGCAGGGGGACGGACCCTACTGCCAGGCGGCCAGGGCTTCAGGGGTTTTCGGGCCCGGGGCCCGCGGGCCCAGGAGGGCGTGGGCGCGCAGCAGGGACGTCACCGCCGGGGACCAGGCCTGGCGCAGACCCGCCGCGGCCAGGAGAGCCGGGTCCGACAGCAGGGTCTGCGCCGGGCCGGTGCGGATGCCCGAGGGGGTCAGGACCGCCGCGTCGTCGGCCCAGCGGACCGCCAGGTCCACGTCGTGCGTGGCCATCACCACCGTGGTGCCGGCCGCGCGCAGGCCCGCCAGGACGTCGAGCAGGCGCTCCTGCCCGTCCGGGTCCAGGCCCGCCGTCGGCTCGTCCAGGATCAGCACCCGCGGAGCCATCGCCACCGCCCCCGCGATGGCGGCGCGCTTGCGCTGCCCGTACGAGAGCAGGTGCGTCGGGCGGTCCCGCAGCGCCGTGATGTCCAGCGCGGCGAGCGCCGAGTCCACCCGGGCACGCACCTCCTCCGCAGCCAGACCCAGGTTCATCGGGCCGAACGACACGTCCTGCTCCACCGAGGCCGCGAACAGCTGGTCGTCCGGGTCCTGGACCACCAGCTGCACCGCCGTGCGCAGGCGGGTCAGCCCCGCCCGGTCGTACGAGACAGCCGTCCCGTCGAGGCGCAGCGAGCCCGGTCCGGGCCGCAGGCCCCCGCTCAGCAGCCGCATCAGCGTGGTCTTGCCGCTGCCGTTGCGGCCCAGCAGGACCAGCGCCCGGCCCTCGGCGATGGCGAAGTCCACGCCGGAAAGGACCGCCGGGCCGTCCTCGTACGCGTAGCCGGCGCCGGCCAGTTCCACCAACGGGTTCACAGGTAGAGCCCCTTCAGGGTGAGGGTCAGGGTGATCAGGGCAGCCAGCAGGGACCCCGAAGCCGCCAGGAACCGCCAGGACAGGGCCGCCTCGGGTACGAGGACCCGCAGCGCGCCGTCGTAGCCGCGCCCGGCCAGGCCGTCCTGGAGCCGCGCCGCGCGGTCGAAGGCCCGTACGAAGGAGGTCGCGGCGAGCCCGGCCAGCGAACGCCACACCGCCGCCCGCCCGGACTGGCCCAGCCTGGCCGCCTGGGCGCGCCGGACCTGGGTCAGCGAGTCCAGCAGCAGGAAGCCGATGCGGTACATGACGAGGGCCACGTCCACCACCGGCGCCGGGACCCCGGCCCGGACCAGCCGGGGCAGGACGTCCGAGACGGGCGTGGTGAAGGCGAACAGCAGCACGCCCAGGGAGGCCGCCGAGGTCCGCAGCAGCAGCTCGGCGGCGTGCCGGGGGCCGTCGGGCGCGAGCGAGACGAACCCGGCCGGGCCGCCGACGGCGACCAGCAGCGGCAGCGCGCCGGTGAAGCAGAAGCCCAGCGGTATCCGGAAGGCCCGCCACAGCTGCCGCCCGGCCACACCGGCCGGGCCGAGCAGCACGGCGAGCGTGGCGGCGGCGACCAGCGGGCCGCCGGGCCAGGGCGGCAGGCACACGGCGGTGACCGTCAGCCCGAGCCCCAGCAGGGCCTTCTCCAGCGGATGCCGGCGCCGCCACCGGCTGCCGTGCGCCGCCACGTCGATCGGCAGCACCGTCTACGACTCCGAGGCGGTGGTGTCCGGCGCGGCCGCGGCAGCACCGGCCGCGGCGGCCTGACGGCGGCCCTTGCGGACGCCGAAGTAGTAGGCGAGCACGCCCGCGCCCAGGGCCGCCTGGAGGGCGAACAGGGCCGACTCCACCTCCCCGGAGGGGGGTTCGTACAGCGGCGAGAACCACGGCTCGTAGTCCGGCTTGAGCTCGGTGATCGCCGTTTCCGCCTGCGCGTCGGCGCCCGCGAACGGCTCCTCCTTGCCCTCTCCCATGCCCAGCGCGATCGGCAGTACGGCCAGCGCCGCCACCAGGAGCAGCAGCAGGCCGTTGATCTTGGAATTCCGGCTCATGCCCATCACGCGGCCGCCTTCTGCTCGCTGCGGCCGGTGAGCTTCGCGACGCCCAGCCGGACCAGGTCCGACTTGCTCGACTGCATCAGCAGCCGCATCACGAGCACGGTCAGCAGCCCCTCGCTCACCGCGAGCGGGATCTGGGTCACCGCGAAGATGCCGCCGAACTTCACGAGCGCGCCCGCGAACCCGGTGCCCGGGTCCGGGAAGGCCAGCGCCAGCTGCACGGACGTCACGCAGTACGTGACCAGGTCGGCGAAGAACGCGCCGAAGAAGACGGTCACCATCAGCGGCACGTCGAAGCGCTTCAGCAGCAGGTACACCCCGTACCCCGCCCACGGCCCGGCGATCGCCATCGAGAACACGTTCGCGCCGAGGGTGGTCAGCCCGCCGTGTGCCAGCAGCAGCGCCTGGAAGAGCAGGGTGATCGTGCCGAGCACCGCCATGATCGGCGGCCGGAACAGGATCGCCCCGAGCCCGGTCCCGGTGGGGTGCGAACAGCTGCCCGTCACCGACGGGATCTTCAGGGCGGACAGGACGAAAGTGAATGCTCCCGACGCCCCGAGCAGCAGCGTGCTCTCCGGGTTCGCCTTCACCTCACGGGTGAGGGCGCGGACACCGTGGACGACGAACGGAGCGGACGCGGCGCCCCAGGCGACCGCGTGCAAAGGGGGCAGGAAGCCCTCGGCTATATGCATGAGTGGGGAGACCTCTCCAGCACCTCGTGGATGGACAACGCGCCCCGGCCGGTCTCCTGGCTCACGGGTGCTGATGCCCTGGCCCCGCCTTCCCGGGCGGTGCGGAACTTCCCGCGCCGCCCAGTGGCTTCCCGAAAGAGTGGAGCCGGACTTCCCGTTCACAGTGGCGAGGGCCGCACCGGTCTTCCACCGGTTTCCCGTACACCAAGGCCCGTTGACCCTAGTCGGACGGACGGACCTGCACCAATCCGGTCCGAACGTCCCGTGTCCGCACGCCCCGTGCCCGAACGGGTGCGGCCCGCTGGCGGCCCCCGCAGGCGGCCCGCAGGCTGGCGGGGTGGCCGACGACTACGACTACTCAGACCTGACCGCCGTCTACGTCAACTGCACCCTCAAGCGCTCGCCGGAAACCAGCAACACCGAGGGGCTGATCGCCCGCAGCCGCGCCGTCATGGAGGCGGCCGGTGCGCGGACCTCGCTCATCCGGGCCGTCGACCACGACATCGCCACCGGTGTCTGGCCGGACATGACCGAGCACGGCTGGGAAGCCGACCAGTGGCCCGTCCTGTACAGCCAGATCATGGACGCCGACATCCTCGTGCTGTGCGGCCCGATCTGGCTCGGTGACAACAGCTCCGTCATGAAGCAGGTCATCGAGCGGCTCTACGCCTGCTCCTCGATCCTGAACGAGCACGGTCAGTACGCCTTCTACGGCCGCGTCGGCGGCGCGCTCGTCACCGGCAACGAGGACGGCGTCAAGCACTGCGCCATGAACATCCTCTACAGCCTCCAGCACCTCGGCTACGCGATCCCGCCCCAGGCCGACGCGGGCTGGATCGGTGAGGCCGGGCCCGGGCCCTCGTACCTCGACCCCGGCTCGGGCGGCCCCGAGAACGACTTCACCAACCGCAACACGACCTTCATGTCATGGAACCTCATGCACCTGGCCGCCCTGCTCAAGCGCGCGGGCGGCGTTCCGGCGCACGGCAACCAGCGCTCGGAGTGGGACGCCGGCTGCCGCTTCGACTTCCCGAACCCCGAGCACCGGTAGGACCGTGACCGTGACCGTCACCGGCAGACGTTGCGGTGGGCGACGTCCAGCACGAGGCGTTCCGGCGCGTGCAGCGTGAACGAGCTGACGGAGGGCTTGGCGCCGAACGCGGCGCCGAAGGTCACGTACCCCTCGAAATCGCCGGTCAGGGCCAGGCCCTTCAGCTGCGGCAGGTGGATCTCGACCAACCGTGGTCCGCGGTAGGTGCCGGCGCCCGCGCGGTCGTGGGCCGCGGCGGGATGCAGCCGGATCTGGAGGAAGTACTTCCCGGCCAGCGGGACGGGCGCGCCGGACCCGTCGTGGACCAGCCGGGGGACGCGGGTGACGGTGGCCCCGGGAACGTATCCCCGCAGGTCGATGACGATGCGGTCGTACGTGCAGTGCCCGCCCCAGCGGGCGTTCACGACGAGCGGCGTGGGCCGCACCACGGCCGAGGCCGGAGCGGCGAGGGTGATCCCGGCGGTGAGCAGCACACCCGTGGCGAGGGCCACGAGCTGCCGGCGGCGGAGGTGGTTCATGACGTCCCCCTGATTCTTCAGAGGCGGGGACCGGTGTCACTGCTGAAGACACTCCCCGGCAGGCTCATGGTTGCACCTAAAACCGCTCAAAACAGAAGAAAACCCACCAACGGGTAACTTACCGGGGCAGCAGGGTGCTCAGCTCGGCGTCGAGGTCGTAGTGCCGCTGCTCCTCGCCCCGGGGCACCAGGGCGACCAGCTGCCGGCACAGCGCCCGCACGTCCTTCGCCCGTGCGGACACCACGCAGCTCTGAGCGCCGTTGCTGAAGGCGAGGAAGACCCGCGGTTCCGCGCCCTGCCAGCGCGGCCACACCTGGATGTCCCCCTCGCCCGTCACACAGGTCTCCCCGTCGAGCAGCAGGTCCCGGGAGAACACCCAGCGCGCCAGGTGCGTCCCGGCGCCCCGGAAGTCGAGCGCCAGCTCGTAGGGCCGGTCGCGGCGGTACGTGAAGGCCCCGTCCACCGGCAGGGGCTCGGGGGAGGCCTCCAGCCGGAGCGGGAGGACGCGGTATTCGATTCCGTCCATGCGCAGCGCCTCTCTGTGGTGTCCGGCCGGGGGCCCGGCGGCCCTCTCGGGCAAGCTAACCCACCTCCCGGCTACCCCCGCGGGCCGAAAGTCCTCATCCCGGGGGCCGCTGGACCTCATTTGTCACAGGAAAGGGGCGGGCTCGGGGCCGGGAAGGGCGCGGAAAGGGGGGCGGGAACGCGAAGGGGCCCGCCCTCCGGGGGGAGGGCGGGCCGCCGCGTCACCGGACCGTTACGGGACGGGGTGGAAGACGAGGGAGCCGTTGGACTGCCCGAGGGCGGTGAAGCCGGCGCCGTTGGCCTGGGCGCCGTTGTTCTGGTTGGACGCCCCGGAGCCCGTGGCGACCTGCTGGGTGGTGGAGGAGTTGCCGAGGTTGGCGCCGGCGACCCCGCTGCCGAGGATCTCGCCGACGGCGGCGTTGGACGAGACGCCCGCACCGGCTCCGTTGTCGGCCTGGGCCGTGCCCGTGAAGAGCAGGGCGGCGCAGGGGAGCGCTGCGACAGCCGCCAGGACGCGGATGCTGCGGTTGCTTGCCATGATGAAGTCCTCCAGTGCACAAAAAGGCTGCGGTCCAAGGCGGTTGGCCGACCGCCGGGGGTGTGGCCGCGACGTCACGTGATCACCATGGCGCATGCGATCTTCGAGAGACCAGCCCGCGGCGGAGGGTTCGCCCTCAAGCGTGATCAACTCCGTGCAAACCTCAATTGGCCTGCGACTTCACCAAGTTGTGGAACGCGGGAGGGGCCCGGCGCACCGCGCCGGGCCCCTCCCGCGTCAAGTGCGGCGGATCAGCACTCGATGACGTTGACCGCCAGGCCGCCGCGGGCGGTTTCCTTGTACTTGACCTTCATGTCGGCGCCGGTCTCCTTCATGGTCTTGATGACCTTGTCGAGGGACACCTTGTGGGAGCCGTCGCCGCGCATGGCCATCTTGGCCGCGGTGACGGCCTTGACCGCCGCCATGCCGTTGCGCTCGATGCACGGGATCTGGACGAGGCCGCCGACCGGGTCGCAGGTGAGGCCCAGGTTGTGCTCCATGCCGATCTCGGCCGCGTTCTCCACCTGCTCCGGGGTGCAGCCCAGGACCTCGGCGAGGGCGCCCGCCGCCATCGAGCAGGCCGAGCCGACCTCGCCCTGGCAGCCGACCTCGGCGCCGGAGATCGAGGCGTTCTCCTTGAAGAGCAGGCCGATCGCGCCGGCCGCCAGCAGGAAGCGGACCACGCCCTCCTCGTCGGCGCCGGGCACGAAGTTCATGTAGTAGTGCAGGACCGCCGGGATGATGCCCGCGGCGCCGTTCGTCGGGGCGGTGACCACCCGCCCGCCGGCCGCGTTCTCCTCGTTCACGGCCATCGCGTAGAGGGTGATCCACTCCATCGACAGCGCCTGCGGGTCGCCCTCGGAGCGGAGCTTGCGAGCGGTGTTCGCGGCCCGGCGGCGGACCTTCAGGCCGCCCGGCAGGATGCCCTCGCGCGACATGCCGCGCGCGACGCACGCCTGCATGACCCGCCAGATCTCCAGCAGGCCCTCGCGGATCTCCTCCTCCGTGCGCCAGGCCTTCTCGTTCTCCAGCATCATCGCGGAGATCGAAAGACCGCTCTCGCGGGCCATGCGCAGCATCTCGTCGCCGCTGCGGAAGGGGTACTTCAGCACCGTGTCGTCGAGCTTGATCCGGTCCTCGCCGACCGCGTCCTCGTCCACGACGAAGCCGCCGCCGACCGAGTAGTACGTCTTCTCCAGCAGCGGGGCGCCGGCTGCGTCGTACGCGAAGAGCGTCATGCCGTTCGCGTGGTACGGCAGGGACCGGCGGCGGTGCAGGATCAGCTGGCTCGGCTCGTCGAAGACGATCTCGTGGGCGCTCCCTATCTCGGTGCCGAGCAGGCGCAGGCGGCCCGTCCTGCGGATGCGCTCCACCTCGTCGTCGGCGCTCTCCACGTTCACCGAGCGGGGGGAGTGGCCCTCCAGGCCGAGCAGCACCGCCTTGGGCGTGCCGTGGCCGTGGCCGGTCGCACCGAGGGACCCGTACAGCTCCGCCCGGACCGCAGCGGTCTGGGCGAGCACGCCGTCCTTCTTCAGCCGGTTCACGAACATGCGGGCGGCGCGCATCGGGCCGACCGTGTGGGAGGAGGAGGGGCCGATGCCGATGGAGAAGAGGTCGAAGACGGAGATGGCCACGGTGGCGGACTCCCTTGTCTGCTCGTGGGGTGGGAGGGTGCAGGAGGGGCGGTGCGGCGGTTCGGGTGGTTCGGGAGCTTCGGGAGGGGTGATTGTTCGGATTTTGTCCGACAGACGAGCTTAACGCGGTGAAGTGAACGGCTCGTCTGCCGGACCGGGTGCGCAAGGTTGCGGTCAGGCGCGGATCAGGTCACGATCCCGCTCCGCGAGGTCGTCCGGGGCGGCGGCGGGCTCCGCCGTGAGGGCCGTCTCCAGGATCGGGGCGGACCCTGGCAGCCCGGCGGAGCGGGCCTGGACGCCGAGGAGGGAAGACGATCCACCGGGCCGGGGCGATGACCGCGCAGTCGGCGGACGCGAGCGTCGGCGGGGACGGGACCGAGGCGTGCGGCAGCCGGAAGGGACGGCGCGGGTCCGGGTCGGTGCGGCGGAAGGCGCCCACCGCGACCGGCCCGGTCGGGTCCGGGATCACCACCGCGGCCGGGACGACCGGGGCCCGGGCGATGGACCGCATCCGCCCGGGGCCTTCGGTCATGAGAAGGGCCCGGCCCCGTGCACCACCAGGGCCGGGCCCCTCCACGTCGTCGCCTGGAACCCGTGGAGCCTAGAGCGTCGGGTACAGCGGGAACTTCGCGGCGAGCGCCGAGACGCGCGCCTTCAGGTCCTCCGCGTCGTACGCGGGCTTCAGGGCCTGCGCGATGATCTCGGCGACCTCGGTGAAGGCCTCGGCGTCGAAACCGCGGGTGGCCAGCGCCGGCGTGCCGATCCGCAGACCCGAGGTGACCATCGGCGGCCGCGGGTCGTTCGGGATCGCGTTGCGGTTGACCGTGATGCCGACCTCGTGGAGGCGGTCCTCGGCCTGCTGGCCGTCCAGCTCGGAGTTGCGCAGGTCGACCAGGACCAGGTGCACGTCGGTGCCGCCGGTGAGGACGTCCACACCCACGGCCTTGACGTCGTCCTGGACCAGGCGGGCGGCGAGGATCTTCGCGCCCTCCAGGGTGCGCTCCTGGCGCTCCTTGAACTCGGGCGAGGCCGCCACCTTGAAGGAGACCGCCTTGGCCGCGATCACGTGCTCCAGCGGACCGCCCTGCTGACCCGGGAAGACCGCGGAGTTGATCTTCTTGGCCAGCTCCTGCGTCGACAGGATGACACCGCCGCGCGGACCGCCGAGGGTCTTGTGCGTGGTGGTGGTGACGACGTGGGCGTGCGGCACCGGGTTCGGGTGCAGACCCGCGGCCACCAGGCCGGCGAAGTGCGCCATGTCGACCATCAGGTACGCGCCGACCTCGTCCGCGATGCGGCGGAAGGCGGCGAAGTCCAGCTGGCGCGGGTAGGCGGACCAGCCGGCGACGATCAGCTGCGGCTTGGACTCCTTGGCGAGGCGCTCGACCTCGGCCATGTCGACCTGGCCGTCCTCACCGACGTGGTACGGGACCACGTTGTAGAGCTTGCCGGAGAAGTTGATCTTCATGCCGTGGGTCAGGTGACCGCCGTGGGCCAGGTTCAGGCCCATGATCGTGTCGCCCGGCTTCAGCAGCGCGAACATCGCGGCGGCGTTCGCCTGCGCACCGGAGTGCGGCTGGACGTTCGCGGCCTCGGCGCCGAAGAGCTCCTTGATGCGGTCGATCGCGATCTGCTCGACCACGTCGACGTGCTCGCAGCCGCCGTAGTAACGGCGGCCCGGGTAACCCTCGGCGTACTTGTTGGTCAGGACCGAGCCCTGGGCCTCCATGACCGCGACCGGAGCGAAGTTCTCCGACGCGATCATTTCCAGGGTGGACTGCTGGCGGGCGAGCTCGGCGTCGACGGCGGCGGCGACGTCGGGGTCGAGCTCGTGGAGGGGGGTGTTCAGAACGGACATCAGGTTCCCCTGGGACTCAGTTGTCGGAGTGGGTGAGCGCGGCGTACTCGTCGGCCGTCAGCACGTCCTTCGGCTCCTCCGAGAGACGCACCTTGAACAGCCAGCCACCCGCGAACGGGGCGGAGTTCACCAGGGCCGGGTCGTCCACGACGTCCTGGTTGAACTCGACGATCTCACCGGAGACGGGGGAGTACAGGTCGCTGACCGACTTGGTCGACTCCAGCTCGCCACAGGTCTCGCCCTCGGTCACGGTGTCGCCGACCGCGGGGAGCTGGGCGTAGACGACGTCACCGAGCGCGTTGGCCGCGAACTCCGTGATGCCGACCGTCGCGACGCCGTCCACGGCGTCCGACAGCCACTCGTGCTCCTTGGTGTAACGCAGCTGCTGGGGGTTGCTCATGACCTGATTCTCCTGGATGCGGGGGAGTGGATACGAACGGTGGTCTTGCGGAGTGAGACGGCCGGTACGGCGTACGGGCGCTACTTCTGCCGCTTGTAGAACGGCAGGGCCACGACCTCGTACGGCTCATGCGTACCGCGAATGTCCACGCCGACGCCGGAGGTGCCGGGCGCGGCGTGCGTCGCGTCCACGTAGGCCATCGCGATCGGCTTGCCCACCGTCGGGGACGGGGCGCCGGAGGTGACCTCGCCGATGACCTGGCCGTCGGCCACGACGGGGAAGCCGGCGCGCGGGACGCGGCGGCCCTCGGCGATCAGGCCGACCAGCTTGCGCGGCGCCTTCGTGGCGGAGCGCTCGGCGGCGGCCTCCAGCGCGGCGCGGCCGACGAAGTCGCCCTCCTTCTCGAACTTCACGACCCGGCCCAGCCCCGCGTCGAACGGGGTGAGGGAGGTGGTCAGCTCGTGCCCGTACAGCGGCATGCCCGCCTCCAGGCGCAGCGTGTCCCGGCAGGACAGGCCGGCCGGGACCAGGCCGACGCCCTCGCCGGCCTTGGTCAGGGCCTCCCACAGCCGGACGGCGTGCTCGGGGGCGACGAACAGCTCGAAGCCGTCCTCGCCGGTGTAGCCCGTACGTGCGATCAGCGCGGGTACACCCGCGACCGTGCCCGGCAGACCGGCGTAGTACTTCAGCCCGTCGAGGTCGGCGTCGGTGAGGGAGGCGAGGATGCCGGGGGATTCCGGGCCCTGGACGGCGATCAGCGCGTACGCGTCGCGGTCGTCGCGGACCTCGGTGTCGAACCCGGCGGCGCGCTCGGTCAGGGCGTCCAGGACGACCTGGGCGTTGGAGGCGTTCGCGACGACCATGTACTCGCTCTCGCCCAGGCGGTAGACGATCAGGTCGTCGAGGATCCCGCCGTCCTCCTGGCAGATGTGCGTGTAGCGGGCGCGGCCGACGCCGACGGTGGAGATGTTGCCCACCAGCGCGTAGTCCAGGGCCTTGACGGCCTCCGGGCCGGTCAGCGTGATCTCGCCCATGTGGGAGAGGTCGAAGAGGCCGGCCTTGGTGCGGACGGCGTTGTGCTCGTCGCGCTCACTGGCGTACCGCAGGGGCATGTCCCAGCCCGCGAAGTCGGTCATGGTCGCACCGAGCGAGCGGTGCAGCGCATCGAGGGCGGTCAGGCGGGGGGCAGTGCTCATGGGTGTGGCTCCCGGGTCCCAGGGCATGACATGACGAGGACGATCCTCCCCATCTGTCATCGGAACCTGAGAGGTTCGCCGAGAGTTCCCGGTCGGACCCGGGGAACGTCGACTTGCACCTTGGGTGGAGCGCACGCGGGTGCCGTCGCGGGGGACGGCGGCGCGGCTCGCTTTTCAGATCTGCCTCATCCACGCGGTACGGGGCCTGAGAGATTCAAGGGAGGTACTTGCTCCTTCGGCGCCCGGGCACCGCCTCACGGCGTGCCGGGACTCTCCCGCGCGGATTCAAGCGGCCGGTATGCAGTTGGTCCAGATGGCGCACATCATTGCACGCCGTCCGGGCGATCGGGCGTGCGGGCCCGAAAGAACGTGCGGAAGGGGTGCGCCGGTGGTGGCGGACCGGTGGTGACGGACCGGTGACGCATCCGGGACGCGGCCGGGATACACGACCGGAACCGGGGGCCCCGTATTACCGTCTCTTTACACTCAGTGGGCATGGGGCCCCCGCGGGGCCCGGATGGGGGAGGCGATCACTGTGCGGAGATTCGGAGTGCTGGCGTTGACCGGGACGGGGTCCGTGGGCGGGGTGCCGGCGGCGCGGCGGGCGCGCGCCGAGGGCGCTCCCGTACGCGACCTGCGCGGCCGGGGCGCGCACGGACCGCAGTGGCTCGGCTTCGCGGAAGGGGACATCGTCGTCGTGTCCGGCCTTCCGGGCGGCGGCAAGAGCACGCTGATCAAGCGGGCCGCCGAGGGCGGCGGCATCGACTCCCAGGACGTGCGCGAGCGCTGGGAGCGGCGGATGCCGAGGGCGCTGCCGTACGGGGTGTACCGGCCGCTGGTCCGCTTCGCCCACTACTGGGGGCTCTGGCGGACCCTGCGCTCCGGTGCCTCGGCGGTGGTCCACGACTGCGGAACGCAGAGCTGGGTGCGCGGCCTGCTGGCGGCGGCCGCGCGGCGGCGGGGCCGGGCGCTGCACCTGCTCCTGCTGGACACCAGCCCGGAGGAGGCGCTGGCCGGGCAGGAGGCGCGCGGGCGCGGGGTGTCGGCGTACGCCTTCGCCCGCCACCGGGGCGCGGTGGCCCGGCTGCTGCGCGACGCGGAATCGGGCCGCCTCCCGGCCGGCTGCACCTCGGCGGTCCTGCTGGACCGCGGCTCGGCCGCGTCGGTGACCCGCATAGCCTTCCGCCGGGACCCTGCCTGATCGGCACGCCCCCTCCACGCCCCCTCCCCGGCCCCCCGCCGTCCGGTGCCACCCGAGCCGTTAACCTCGGGCGACGGTACGGGCGACAACCACAGCGGAGGCGTAGATGCAGGGCGGCGGCTGGCCGGACAACGAGCTGGAGCAGGTGCTCGGAGCGGCGCTCGGGCAGGCGGACGCCGGGGCCCGGATCGTCGAGGTGCTCGGGCGCAGCCGGCTCTGGGTGCCGCTGCCCGGCGGCGCCGCCCCGGACGCGGCCGGCGGTCTCACGCTGCCCACCATGGAGATCAACGGGGCCCCGTACGTGCCCGTGTACAGCTCCGAGGCCCAGTTCCGGGCCTGCGCCGGCCCCGCCATGGACTTCGCCGTGGCCCCCGCCGTCGAGTTCGCCCGCGGCCTGCCCCCGCAGCTGGGCATCGCCGTGAACCCCGAGGGCGCCGTCGGCGTGCCGCTGCCCCCGCCCGCCGTGGCGGAACTCTGCCGCACCGGCCGGACCCCGCTCGACGGCCCCGCCACCGGCGGCCGCGTCCGGCTCTACGAGCCCGACTGGCAGGAGGACCCGGTGGACTTCCTGACCGCCGCGGCCGAGGAGTTCCGCGCCTGCGGCGTGGTCGCGGCCGCCCACCGCTGCCTGGCCAGCGTCGAGGGCGGGGCGCCGGAGCTCTACATCGGTGTCCGGCTGCTGGGATGGGAGCCCGGGATGCGGAACGCCCCGATGGACGCCCTCGGCCGGGCCCTGGCCCGCGTCGCGCCGCCCTGGCCCGTGCAGTTGATCCTCCTCGACGCCGCGCAGGACCCGGTGGTCGACTTCATCGCCGAGCGCGTACGCCCCTTCTACCTCGCGTAGCGCCGCTTAAGCTGGGTGCCGATACGGGTGGACGGGCGGACGAAGAGGGGTACCGGGTGAGTGCGTCAGGCACGGCCGCGGCCGGGCAGGTCGAGCACATGATGCGCCAGGTGACGCCCGGGCGCTTCGAGAGCTACGAGTCGCTTCTGCACGCCCTCGCCGAGGGCCGGCTGTGGATGCTGCTCTGGCAGGGGCAGCCGGGCTCCCCGGACGCCCAGTACGGCGGCATGGAGGTCGAGGGCCTCGGGTACGCGCCCTGCGTGACCTCCCCCCAGGAGCTGGCCGCCAGCGGCTGGAGCCGGGGCTACGAGGTGGTCACCGGCCGGGACATCGCCCGCGCCCTCTACCCGGACCGCTGGGGCCTGTGGCTCAACCCGCACGCCCAGGGCGGCGGCCTCGGCATCCCCTGGGCCGACCTGCGCCGCATCGCCACCGGCCTCGACCGGATGCCGGCCGGCCCGCTGCGGCTCTCCGAGCCCGCCCTGGAGCTCCCGCAGTTCTACGGGCTGCTGACCCAGCACGCGCACCGCACCCCCGCCGTGCGCTCGCTGCGCCGCGCCTGGGTGCAGCCCTCGCTGGGCTCCCCGTACCTCGCGGTCGGGCTCGACCTGTACGACGCCTCCGCGCCCGCGCTGGAATCCGTACGGGAGATGATGCGCCAGTCGGTCGGCGCGGTGCCCGAGGGCGTGCCGGTGTGCACGGTGGCGCTGGCGGACGAGCACGACCCCGTCGCGATGTGGCTGCGCGCCCAGACCCGCCCCTTCTACGACCGCGAGGGCCAGGCTCCGGCGTACTGAGCCGGCCCCGGTCCACGGACCGGGACGACCGTATCGACCCAACCGAAGGCCGCGGGGAACGATCGTTCCCCGCGGCCTTCGACTTGTCCGGATTTCGCCGCCCTTGTGGGCCCAAAACGCATGGTCCTACCGCGAGTTGGGCGCCATGTCCGATTGCGTACCGAACGGACGGGCTTGATCCGCTCAGGCGAGAGCGAAGTCCGGATAACGGGAACCCGACCCTCACATCACGGTTGCGCATCCATTCATCTGCGGGTCTGGCGGCTGATCGCAGCGCCGATGAAGACTCCCCACCCAAGAGCCGGTCAGTCCTTCCAGGCCCGGTTCGGCAAATGATTTTTTGCTTGTGGCTTTGCACGGCACTTCCCGCAATTCCTGCACCTCACACGCGTCCTGCGTATCACCACGCACTCCGAGCGCCACTCCGCACCAACGCCGCCACAGCGGCGGGCATGGGCCGGCAACCCGTCGGCCGAGAGGGGTCCCCACCACGATGACGGCACCACTGCATGACACGAGCGCGGAATCACCCGCTCCCGTGTCCGTAGCCGACGTCCCAGCCAAGGCCATCGAAGGCCGCTCGCCCGGCCGCATCGCCTGGATGCGGCTCAAGCGCGACAAGGTCGCGCTGACCGGCGGCGTGGTCGTGATCTTCCTGATCCTGGTGGCGGTCTTCGCGCCGCAGATCGTGAGCCTGCTGGGCCACCCGCCCAACGAGTTCCACGAGGACCTGATCGACCCGGACCTCGGCACACCGATCGGCTCCTTCGGCGGCATGAGCTCCGACTTCCTGCTCGGCGTCGAACCCACCAACGGGCGCGACGTGTTCAGCCGGATCGTCTACGGCGCCCGCATCTCGCTGGTCGTCGCCTTCCTGTCGGCCTTCGTGTCGGTCACGATAGGCAGCCTCCTCGGCGCACTCGCCGGGTTCATAGGCGGCTGGGTCGACGGCGTCATCAGCCGCATCATGGACCTGCTGCTCGCCTTCCCGCAGCTGCTGTTCACCATCGCCCTGGTCTCCGTCGTCCCCAACTCCCTCTGGGGGTTCTCGGGTTCGGGCGTCCGGATGGGCGTGCTGATCGTCGTGATCGGCTTCTTCGGCTGGCCGTACATCGGGCGCATCGTCCGCGGCCAGACGATCTCCCTGCGGGAGCGCGAGTACGTCGAGGCCGCGCGCAGCCTCGGCGCCGGGCGCGGCTACATCCTCATCAAGGAGCTGCTGCCCAACCTGGTCGCGCCGATCCTCGTCTACTCGACGCTGCTCATCCCGACCAACATCCTGACGGAGGCGGCCCTCAGCTTCCTGGGCGCCGGCGTCAAGCCGCCCACCGCCTCCTGGGGAAAGATGCTCTCCGACGCCATCCCCATCTACCAGGACGACCCCGCCTACATGGTGGTCCCCGGTATCACGATCTTCATCACCGTCCTGGCGTTCAACCTCTTCGGGGACGGGCTGCGCGACGCACTCGACCCCAAGGGCAGCTGAACAGCTTCAACGATTCACCCACCAATGGAGGTTGGACCAACGTGATCCGCAGAAAGCAGGCATTCGCGATCACCGCCGTGATCGCCGCCCTGTCCCTGACCGCCGCTTGCGGTGGCAGTGACGGCGACACGAAGACCGAGGGCAAGGGCGGCGCCGCCTTCAACGCCGCCACCACCGGCATGGTGAACCCCTCGGACGCCAAGGGCGGCGAGCTCAAGCTCTGGTCGCCGCAGGACGTCGACTACCTCGACCCGGCGCGTGCCTACTACGGCTTCGTGTGGGACATCCAGCGCCTCTACGTGCGTCAGCTGCTCGCGTACGACAGCAAGCCGGGCAAGGACGGCAGCAAGCTCGTCCCGGACCTCGCCGAGGGCCTGCCGGTCCTGAGCAACGAGGGCAAGACGTACACCCTCAAGATCAAGGACGGCGTCAAGTTCGAGGACGGCACGCCGATCACCTCGAAGGACTTCAAGTACGGCATCGAGCGCGTCTTCGCGCAGGACGTGCTGTCCGGCGGTCCCACCTACCTGATCGACATCCTGGACCAGGGCCAGAAGTACCCCGGCCCGTACAAGGACACCGACGCCAACAAGATGGGCCTGAAGTCCGTCGAGACGCCGGACGACAAGACGATCGTCTTCAACCTGGCGAGCGCCAACTCCGACTTCAGCTACCTGCTGGCGATGCCGTCCTCCTCGCCGGTCCCGCAGGCCAAGGACACGGGCGCCACCTACACCAACAAGCCCGTCTCCACCGGCCCGTACAAGGTCGAGAGCTTCACCGCGAGCAAGGGCGCGACCTTCGTCCGCAACGAGAACTGGGACCCGAAGACCGACACGATCCGCAAGGGTCTGCCGGACAAGGTCTCCTTCACGGTGACCACCAACCCGGACGACATGGACGCGCGTCTGCTGTCGGGCGACATCGACCTCGCCATCGACGGCACGGGCATGCAGCAGGCCGGCAAGAACAAGGTCCTCAAGGACGAGAAGCTGAAGGCCAACGCGGACAACCCGTTCACGGGCTACATCCGCTACTTCGCCTTCCCGACCACGGTCGCGCCGTTCGACAACATCGAGTGCCGCAAGGCCGTCATCTACGCGGCCGACCCGAAGTCCCTGCAGACCGCCCGCGGCGGCCCGACCAGCGGTGACCTCGGCGCGAACATGCTGCCGCCCGGCATCCCCGGTGCCGACAAGGGCTACGACCCGTTCAACCTGACCAAGGGCGAGCCGCAGGAGGCCAAGGCCAAGGAGGCCCTCAAGGCCTGTGGCAAGCCGGACGGGTTCGAGACCACCATCGCGGTCCGCAACAACCGCGCCCCCGAGGTGAAGACGGCCGAGTCGCTCCAGGCCTCGCTCGCCAAGGTCGGCATCAAGGTCACCATCGACCAGTACGACGGCAAGCTCTCCTCCTCCGTGATCGGTTCGCCCGAGAACGTGAAGAAGAAGAACTACGGCATCATCGTGATGGGCTGGGGCGCCGACTACAACTCCGGCTCGGGCTTCCTCCAGCCGCTCGTTGACGGATCGTTCATCCAGCCCAACGGCAACAACAACTACACGATGATCAACGACCCGGAGATCAACCAGCTGTTCAAGACGGCTGCCGCCGCCGCGACTCCGGAAGCCGCCGCCCCGTTCTACACGGACATCAACAAGAAGGTCATGGAGAAGGCCCTCTACCTTCCCATCAACTTCGACAAGGCCTTCGTCTACCACAACCCGCGTCTGACGAACGTCTACTTCAACGACTCCATGGGCAAGATCGACCTGGCCACGGTCGGCATCGCCGCCAAGTAACAGCAGGCAAGTGCCTTCACCGCACATGCGCTAGTCCGAAGGGCAGGTGAAGGCCGCAGGCGGCGGCTGCCGTCCCCACGAGGGACGGCAGCCGCCCGCCCCGGGCGGCCGACTGCAGTGCTCGTCTACCTCATACGGCGGCTGTTCAACGTCGTCGCCACGCTGTTGGTGGTCTCCGTGGTCACCTTCGGCATCTTCTTCGCGGTCCCCAAGATCACAGGCAGCGATCCGGCCCTGATGTACGCCGGTCGCGAGACCAACGAGACCGCCCTGGCGGGCATCCGCGTGAAGATGGGCTTCGACAAGCCCATCTCCGAGCAGTACCTGACCTTCGTCAAGGGCATCTTCGTCGGCCGTGACTACGACGGCGGCACGGATGTCACCCACTGTGCGGCCCCCTGCTTCGGATACTCCTTCAAGACCGAGGCGCCCGTCTGGGAGACCATGGTCGACCGCATGCCGGTCACCCTTTCGCTCGCCCTCGGCGCGGCGGTCATCTGGGTGATCGCCGGTGTGGCGACCGGTGTGGTCTCGGCGCTCAAACGCCGGACCGCCGTCGACCGCACGGTGATGGTCGGCGCGCTCGCCGGCGTCTCCCTGCCGATCTTCTTCACCGGCATGGTGGCCCCCGCGATCTTCGTCTACGGCCTCGGCTGGCTGGACGTGTCCAACTACAGACCACTCACCGAGGATCCGCTGGCCTGGCTCAACTCCATGATCCTGCCCTGGGTGACCCTGGCCTTCCTCTTCGCCGCCACCTACGCCCGCATCACCCGCGCCACGATGCTGGACGTGCTCGGCGAGGACTACATCCGCACCGCCCGCGCCAAGGGACTCAAGGAGGGCGTGGTCATCCGCAAGCACGCCCTGCGCTCCACCCTCACCCCGATCGTCACGATGTTCGGCCTCGACCTCGGCGGACTCCTCGGCGGCGCGGTGCTCACCGAGACGACCTTCAACTTCCAGGGTCTGGGGACGGCGGCCGTCGCCGCCATCGGTCAGGGCGACCTTCCCGTGATCATGGGCGTCACCCTGCTCGCCGCGCTGTTCGTGGTGATGGCCAACCTGATCGTGGACCTGCTGTACGCCGTCATCGACCCGCGCGTGAGGCTGACGTGACCGAGAACCCCACCACCGGCAGCGGGCCCGCGTTCGTGCCCGAGCAGGCCGGGCCGCCGGCTCAGGGCGCGGCCTTCCTGTCCGTACGCGACCTCAAGGTGCACTTCCCGACCGACGACGGTCTGGTCAAGTCCGTCGACGGGCTCTCCTTCGACCTGGAACGCGGCAAGACGCTCGGCATCGTCGGCGAGTCCGGCTCCGGCAAGTCGGTGACCTCGCTGGCCATCATGGGCCTGCACCGCACCGGCAACGCCCGCAGCCGCCCGCACATCTCGGGCCAGGTCGTGCTCGACGGCGAGGACCTCGTACGGGCCGACGCCGACCACGTGCGCAAGCTGCGCGGCCACAAGATGGCGATGGTCTTCCAGGACCCGCTCTCCGCGATGCACCCGTACTACTCGGTCGGCAAGCAGATCATCGAGGCGTACCGGACCCACCACGACGTCGACAAGAAGACCGCCCGCACCCGGGCGGTCGAGATGCTCGACCGCGTCGGGATCCCGGAGCCGCACCGGCGCGTCGACGCGTACCCGCACGAGTTCTCCGGTGGTATGCGCCAGCGCGCGATGATCGCGATGGCGCTGGTCAACAACCCCGAACTGCTCATCGCGGACGAGCCGACCACCGCCCTCGACGTCACCGTCCAGGCGCAGATCCTCGACCTGATCCGCGACCTCCAGAAGGAGTTCGGGTCCGCGGTCATCATGATCACGCACGACCTCGGCGTGGTCGCCGAGATGGCCGACGACATCCTCGTGATGTACGGCGGCCGGTGCATCGAGCGCGGCAGCGCCGAGAAGGTCTTCTACGAACCCCGCCACCCCTACACCTGGGGCCTGCTCGGCTCCATGCCGCGCATCGACCGCGAGCAGACCGAGCGCCTGATCCCGGTCAAGGGCTCGCCGCCCAGCCTCATCAACATCCCGAGCGGCTGCGCCTTCAACCCGCGCTGCCCGTACGCCGACGTCCCCAAGGGCGGCATCACCCGCACCCAGCGGCCCGAGCTGACCGAGGACGGCGGCCGGCACTGGTCCGCGTGCCACATGTCGCACGAGGAGCGGACCCGGATCTGGACCGAAGAGATTGCGCCGAAGCTGTGACCGACATGAAGAAGACGGACGCGCCGCAGGCCTCGGAGGCCCAGCCGCTGCTGAAGGTGACCGGCCTGGTCAAGCACTTCCCCATCAACAAGGGGCTGCTGCGCCGGCAGGTCGGGGCCGTCAAGGCCGTGGACGGCATCGACTTCGACGTCCGGCGCGGTGAGACGCTCGGCGTCGTCGGCGAGTCCGGCTGCGGCAAGTCGACGATGGGCCGGCTGATCACGCGCCTGCTGGAGCCGACGGACGGCACGGTCGAGTTCGAGGGGCGCGACATCACGCACCTGTCGGTCTCCGGGATGCGCCCGCTGCGCCGCGACGTGCAGATGATCTTCCAGGACCCGTACGGCTCGCTGAACCCGCGCCACACGGTCGGCACGATCGTCGGCGCCCCCTTCAAGCTCCAGGGCGTCCAGCCCGAGGGCGGCCTGAAGGCGGAGGTGCAGCGCCTGCTGTCCCTGGTGGGCCTCAACCCGGAGCACTACAACCGGTACCCGCACGAGTTCTCGGGCGGCCAGCGCCAGCGCATCGGCATCGCCCGCGCGCTGGCCCTCAACCCGAAGCTGGTCGTGGCCGACGAGCCGGTCTCGGCGCTGGACGTGTCGATCCAGGCGCAGGTGGTGAACCTGCTGGACGACCTCCAGGAGGAGCTCGGCCTCACGTACGTGATCATCGCGCACGACCTGTCGGTCATCCGGCACGTGTCGGACCGCATCGCGGTGATGTACCTCGGCAAGATCGTGGAGCTGACCGACCGCAAGTCGCTCTACGAGAACCCGATGCACCCGTACACCAAGGCGCTGCTGTCGGCCGTGCCGGTGCCGGACCCGCGCCGCCGGGGTGCGAAGAGCGGCCGCATCCTGCTCAAGGGCGACGTCCCGTCGCCGATCTCGCCGCCCTCCGGCTGCCGCTTCCACACGCGGTGCTGGAAGGCCACGCAGATCTGCACCACCCAGGAGCCGCCGATGCTGACGCCGGCCACCGGCCACCAGGTGGCCTGCCACCACCCGGAGAACGCCGCCGACCAGGCCCCGGGCGACCCGGCCCTGCCGGGCGCGGCCGAAGCCCTGGCCGTGGTCTCGGAGTAGTCCGCCGCCGCCGCCGCGCCGCCGCCGCGCCGCCGTCCCGGGCCTCAGGCCGGAGCCCCGGGACGGCGGCGTGCGGCTGCCCGGGCCGTCCCCGTCGAACCGCCGCCCGGGCGCGCTGCACAATGGGGCGGTGCTCCACGATCTCTTCCCGCCCGGGATCCAGCATGCCCTGGACCTCGCCGGCATCTTCGTCTTCGCCACCGCGGGTGCGCTGCTCGCCGTGCGCAAGAACTTCGACGTCTTCGGCATCTGCGTGCTCGCGCTCGTCACCGCCCTCGGCGGCGGCCTCTTCCGCGACCTCGTGATCGGCGCCGTCCCGCCGGCCGCCTTCGGCGAGCTCAGCTTCTTCGTGACCCCGCTGGTCGCGGCGGTCATCGTCTACTTCCTCCACCCCGAGGTGCAGCGGATCAACCGCGCCATCAACGTCTTCGACGCCGCCGGCCTCGGCCTGTTCTGCGTCACCGGCACGACCAAGGCCTACGAGTTCGGCCTCGGGCTGACCGCGTCCGCGGCGCTCGGCGTGGCCACGGCCGTCGGCGGGGGCGTCCTGCGCGACGTACTGGCCAACGAGGTCCCCTCGCTGCTGCGCGACCGCGAGATGTACGCCGTCCCCGCGATCGTCGGCGCCGCGATGGTGGCCCTGTCCATCGCCTTCGACGCCCTCAACGCCGCAACGACCGCCGCGGCGATCGTCACGACGTTCGTGCTCCGGCTCCTCGCCATGCGCTACCACTGGCGGGCGCCGCTGGCCTGGAACCGCCGCTCCTCGGTGGCCGAGGAGCCGTAACCTGCATGTAGCAATGGAAAGCTACCGCTTAGTAGCTACCGGCGGTAGGCTGAATCCATGGCATACGCAGCGGCCCAGGCCTCCATCGGCGACAGCGAATTCGACCGGGACACCACCGTCACCGCGCGCGCGGACGATTCCGGCGTGTACGACGCGGAGCTCTCCGCCGGATGGACGATCATCACCGCCGTGAACGGCGGCTACCTGCTGGCCCTGGTCGGCCGGGCCCTGTCGGCCGCCCTGCCGCACCCGGACCCCTTCACCGTCTCCGCCCACTACCTGACCTCGTCGGTGCCCGGTCCCGCCGTGATCCGCACCGAGGTGGTCCGGATCGGGCGCACCCTCTCCACCGGCCAGGCCTCCCTCTTCCAGTACGACGAGAACGGCGCCGAGATCGAGCGGATCCGGGTCGTCGCCTCGTACGGCGACCTCGCCTCCCTCCCGGACGACGTCCGCACCACCGCCGTCCCGCCGGTGTTCCCGGCGTACGAGGACTGCCTCGGCCCGGAGGCCGGCCCGGCCCCGATCCCCGGCAGCAACGCGATCGTGGACCGGCTCCGGCTGCGGCTGGATCCGGCCACCGCGGGCTGGGCGGTCGGCGCGCCCTCCGGCAAGGGGGAGATGCGGGCCTGGTTCGAGCTGGCCGACGGCCGCGACGCCGATCCGCTGTCGATGCTGCTCGCGGTGGACGCGCTGCCGCCGACCTGCTTCGACCTGGGCCTGATGGGCTGGAGCCCCACCATCGAGCTCACCGCGCACGTCCGCAGGCGCCCGGCGCCCGGTCCGCTGCGGATCTCCATCACCACCCGGAACCTGGCCGGCGGCTTCCTGGAGGAGGACGCCGAGGTCTGGGACTCCGCGGACCATCTGGTGGCCCAGTCCCGCCAACTGGCCCGCGCCCCGCGCTGACCCGGGGACCCGGCCGCTTCGAGCCCCCGCCTTCGGGCCCCGGTCCGGGCCGCCCCGGACCCCCCGCCGCACCGGGGGGTCCGGGGCCCCGGGGGGGACTCGTAGAATCAGGGGATCATGGCCTACCTCGACCACGCCGCCACCACCCCGATGCTCCCGGAGGCCGCTGCGGCGATGACCGCGCAGTTCGCCGCCACGGGCAACGCGTCCTCCCTCCACGCCGCCGGCCGCCGTGCCCGCCGTACCGTCGAGGAGGCCCGCGAGGCCCTCGCCGAGGCACTCGGCGCCCGCCCGAGCGAGGTGGTCTTCACCGCGGGCGGCACGGAGGCGGACAACCTCGCCGTCAAGGGCCTCTACTGGGCCCGCCGCGACGCCGACCCCGCCCGGACCCGGGTGCTCACCAGCCCCGTCGAGCACCACGCCGTCCTCGACGCCGTCCACTGGCTCGGCGAGCACGAGGGCGCCCGGATCGAGTACCTCCCCGTCGACCGCTACGGCCGCGTACGCCCCGACGACCTGCGCGAGGCCATCGCCCGCAACCCCGACGACGTGGCCCTGGCCACCGTCATGTGGGCCAACAACGAGATCGGCACCGTCATGCCGGTCCGTGAACTGGCCGCCGTCGCCCGTGAGTTCGCGATCCCCCTGCACTCCGACGCCGTCCAGGCCTTCGGACAGCTCGACGTCCACTTCGGCGACAGCGGCCTCGCCGCCATGACCGTCAGCGGCCACAAGATCGGCGGCCCGTACGGCATCGGCGCGCTGCTGCTCGGCCGAGACCAGAGCCCCGTACCCGTCCTGCACGGCGGCGGCCAGGAGCGGCACGTGCGCTCCGGGACCCTCGACGTGCCCGCCATCGCCGCCTTCGCGGTGGCCGCCGTGATCGCCGCGCAGCGGCGCGAGCGGTTCGCCGCCGAGATCGGCGCGCTGCGCGACGAACTGGTCGCCGCCGTGCTGCGCCAGGTGCCCGACGCCGTCCTCGGCGGGGACCCCGACGACCGGCTCCCGGCCAACGCGCACTTCAGCTTCCCCGGCTGCGAGGGCGACTCCCTGCTGCTCCTGCTGGACGCCCAGGGCATCGAGTGCTCCACCGGCTCCGCCTGCACCGCCGGCGTGGCCCAGCCCAGCCACGTCCTGCTGGCCACCGGCACCGATCCGCAACTGGCCCGCGGCACCCTGCGCTTCTCCCTCGGCCACACCTCCACCAAGGAGGACGTCGAGGCCGTGGCCGCGGCGATCGGCCCGGCGGTCGAACGCGCCCGGACGGCAGGCCTCAGCTAGGGCTGGGCGGGCCCGAGCCGGGTGGGCCCTGCGATCAGGCCGGGGATCAGGCCGGGGCGGCCGCCAGCTCCGAGCGGACCAGGCCCAGGTACCGGTCCCAGTCCCAGTGGGGGCCGGGGTCCGTGTGGTCGGTGCCCCGGACCTCGGAGTGGGCCAGTATGTGCGAACGGTCCACGGGTATGCCGTAGCGGCGGCAGACGTCGGCGGCGAGGCGGGCCGAAGCCGCGTACAGCGCCTCCGTGAAGTCCTGCGGCCGGTCCACGAACCCCTCGTGCTCGATGCCCACGCTGCGCTCGTTCATCGAGCGGTTCCCCGAGTGGAAGGCGACGTCCATCTCGCGCACCATCTGCTCTATGCGCCCGTCCTGGCCGACGATGTAGTGCGCCGACGCCTGGTGGAACGGATTCTTGAAGGCGTCCACCGAGGACGCGAAGCTGCCCTGCGTGACATGCACCACGATCCGGTCGACCTGGTAGTCCCCGGGCCGGTCCGCCATCCGCCAGTTCGCGGGCGAGGCCGAAGTCCACTCCACGCCCGCGTGGTCCACCTCTCCCTCCTTGCGGGGCTTGCCCACGCCCGGCAGCAGCCACCAGGCACGCCGCAGCTCGTCCTGCCCCGCGATCGCCGCCACCGTGAAGACCCCCAGGCCCCCGAACAGCACTGCACGACGGGTCCTGCGCGGCCCCGCCTTCGGCGCGGCCCCGACCTTGCTCCCCATGTGATCCACCCCCTGCACGTGATAACGCGCTGTGACCCCGGCCGGTTCCCCCGTACTCTGGACGGTGCTATGACTGAGAACCTGCCGCGCACCTCACGCCTCCCCCTCGCTGCGCTGGGAGGCCCCCCACTTCGCGTCCTGGCCGCCATGTCCGGCGGCGTGGACTCCGCCGTCGCCGCCGCCCGTGCCGTCGAAGCCGGGCACGACGTGACCGGCGTCCACCTCGCGCTGTCCGCGAACCCGCAGTCCTTCCGGACCGGCGCCCGCGGCTGCTGCACCATCGAGGACTCCCGCGACGCCCGCCGCGCCGCCGACGTCATCGGCATCCCGTTCTACGTGTGGGACCTCGCCGAGCGCTTCCGCGAGGACGTCGTGGAGGACTTCATCTCCGAGTACGAGGCCGGGCGCACCCCGAACCCCTGCCTGCGCTGCAACGAGAAGATCAAGTTCGCGGCCCTGCTCGACAAGGCCCTCGCCCTGGGCTTCGACGCCGTCTGCACCGGCCACTACGCGACCGTCGTCCTGAACGAGGACGGCTCGCGCGAGCTGCACCGCGCCTCCGACATGGCCAAGGACCAGTCGTACGTGCTCGGCGTCCTCGACGAGAAGCAGCTCGCCCACGCGCTGTTCCCGCTCGGCGACACCCTCACCACCAAGGAAGAGATCCGCGCCGAAGCGGAGCAGCGCGGCCTGGCCGTCGCGAAGAAGCCCGACAGCCACGACATCTGCTTCATCGCCGACGGCGACACCCAGGGCTTCCTCGCGAGCCGCCTGGGCAAGGCCGAGGGCGACATCGTCGACGGGGCGACCGGCGAGAAGGTCGGCACCCACGAGGGCGCCTTCGGCTTCACCATCGGCCAGCGCAAGGGCCTGCGGATCGGCCACCCGGCCGCCGACGGCAAGCCGCGCTACGTCCTCGACATCTCCCCGGTGAACAACACCGTCACCGTCGGCCCCGTCGAGGCCCTCGACGTCAGCGGCCTGACCGCGATCCGCCCCCGCTGGTGCGGCTCCACGGCCGCCGCCCCGGGCACGTACACCGCGCAGCTGCGCGCCCACGGCGGCGAGACCGAGGTCTTCGCCGAGGTCGTGGACGGCGAGCTGCGGGTGCGCTTCACGGAGCCGGTCCGCGGCGTGGCCCCCGGCCAGGCGATCGTCCTCTACGACGGCACGCGCGTGGTCGGCTCCGCCACCATCGCGACGACCACCCGGTCCGCGGCCGCCTCCGTGTGAGCCCCGGGCCCCGACCCGCCCCCGCCCCCGCACGCGGGAGCGGGATCGGGGTCTGCCCGGCCCTCAGGCGACGGTCAGGACGATCTTGCCGGTGGTGCGGCCCTGCTCGCCGATCTCGTGGGCCTTCGCGGCCTGCTCCAGCGGCAGGACCGTGTCGATCAGGGGCTTGAGCAGGCCCTGGTCGGCGAGGGCGGCGATCTCCTGCAGACCCCCAAGGTCCGGCTCCACCAGGACCCAGGAGGCGTGCACGCCCTGCGGGTCGGCCGGGAGGCCGTCCGGGCCCGGCAGCGTCACCAGGTGCCCGCCCGGCTTCAGCACCTTCAGCGAGCGCTGCCCGTAGTCCCCGCCGACCGCGTCGATCACGACGTCCACGTCGCAGACGGCGTCCTCGAAGTCCGTGGTGCGGTAGTCGAGCACCTCGTCGGCGCCCAGCTCGCGCAGCAGCTCGTGCTTGGCCGCGCTGGCCGTGCCGATCACGTACGCGCCGCGGGCCTTGGCGATCTGCACCGCCAGGTGGCCGACCCCGCCGGCCGCGGCGTGCACCAGCACCCGCTGCCCGGCCGTGACCCCGGCCGTGTCCACCAGGGCCTGCCAGGCGGTCAGCGCGGCCAGCGGCAGGGCGGCGGCCTGTACGTGGTCCAGGGAGGCGGGCTTGCGGGCGAAGTGCCGGGCCGGGGCGGCCACGTACTCGGCGTAGCCGCCCGCCTGGCGCGGGAAGTTCGGCATCCCGTACACCTCGTCGCCCGCGCGGTACAGCGTCACGCCCGGCCCGACCGCCTCGACGGTGCCCGAGACGTCCCAGCCGACCATCGGGACCTCGCCCCAGCCGATGAGGCCGCCGCTGGCCCGGGTCTTCCAGTCCACCGGGTTCACGCCGGCCGCGTGGACCCGTACGAGGATCTCGTTCAGGCCCGGCTCGGGGCGCTCCGCCTCGACCTCGGTGAGAACCTCCGGCCCGCCCCACTGGCTCACGACGACGGCACGCATAACTGTCTCCTTCATTGCTTTCCGCACCGGTTTTCCCGGCCGTGCATCCAGCTTGGCCGCCGTCCCGGCCGCATGGTGTTGGCCGAACGGCCACCATGTGACAGGATCTGGCCATGACCGTTGTGCACCGGATCGCCGTACTCGCCCTGGAAGGCGTCGCCCCGTTCGAGCTCGGCATGCCCTCGCGGGTCTTCGGCAACGCCCGCAGCGAGGACGGCGGCGCCCTCTACGAGGTCACCGTCTGCACCGCCGACGGCCGGCCCGTGAACAGCGACGCAGGCTTCTCCGTCGGCGTCACGGCGGGCCCGGAGGCCCTCGCCGCGGCCGACACCGTGATCGTCCCGCCCACCCACGCCATGCCGGGCCTGCTGCGCGGCGAGCCCCTGCCGCGGACCCTCGCCGAGGCCCTCGCCGTCATCCGGCCCGGCACCCGGATCGTGTCGATCTGCACCGGCTCCGAGGTCCTCGCCGCCGCCGGGATGCTCGACGGGCGGGCGGCCACCACCCACTGGGAGCACGCGCCGGAGTTCCAGCGCGCCTTCCCGCGCGTCAAGCTCGACGAGGACGTGCTCTTCGTCGACGACGGGGACGTCCTCACCTCGGCCGGCGTGGCCGCCGGCATCGACCTGTGCCTCTACCTGATCCGCGCCGACCACGGCACCGCCGTCGCCAACCGCGCCGCGCGGCTGTGCGTCGTACCGCCGTGGCGGGACGGCGGGCAGGCGCAGTACATCGACCGGCCCGTCCCCGAGCCCACCGTCGCCACCACCACCGCCACCCGCGCCTGGGCCCTGGAGCGGCTCGCGGATCCGCTCACCCTGGCCGAGCTGGCCGCCCACGCCCGGATGAGCCTGCGCACCTTCACCCGCCGCTTCCGCGACGAGGTGGGCATGACCCCGGTGCAGTGGCTCACGGTCCAGCGCCTCGAAGTCGCCCGCCAGCTGCTGGAGTCCAGCGACCTGCCGGTGGACCTGGTCGCCCACCGGTCGGGCTTCGGATCCGCCAACTCGCTGCGCCAGCACATGCGGGCCGCCCTCGGCATCTCGCCGATCGCCTACCGCCGGACCTTCCGGCCCGGCAGCCCGGTGCCCGTGGGGGCATGACCCCGCAGGTCATGGCCTTCACCTCCCCGCCTTGGCAGGATCGGACCAACAGACCGATCCGGCGCAACACTTGAGACTGCGGAGGCCATGACCATGACCGCGTACGCCATCGCCCACATACGCCCCGAGGCCGTGAACGAGGACGTCCTGCGCTACATCGAGGAGATCCAGTCGACGATGGACCCCTTCGAGGGACGCTTCCTCGTCCACGGGGCCCAGGTCGAGGTCATGGAGGGCCCCTTCCCGGGGACCGTGGTGGTCATCGGCTTCCCCGACGTGGAGCGCGCCCGCGCCTGGTACGCCTCCCCGGCCTACCAGGCCCTGATCCCGCTGCGCACCCGCCACATCGCGGGCGAGGTCATCCTCGTCGACGGCGTCCGGCCCGGCTACGACGCGACGAAGACGGCGTCCCGCCTGCGCGCCGAAGCGGGTCTGTGATGAGCCACCCCGCCGTCCACGTCCTCGCGGGTGCCCACGGCCACCGGGGCGCCTACGACTCCTGGGGTTCCCTCGCCCTGGACCTCCATCTCCTGGCCGGCCCGGACGTCCTGCTGCCGCTGCTGGACACGCACACCGCCCGCGACGAGGCGTTCCACCGCTCCGACGACTCGGTCGAGGCCGGAGTCCTGGCCGACCCCGTCCGCCGCGAGCTGCTCCTCTTCGCCCAGGAGGGAGCCGCGGCCACGATGCGCACGAGGAGCGCCGCCCTCGCCCTGCTGCGCCGTGCCTGGCCGCACTGGCAGGTGCGCTGGGTGTACGAGGGCCAGACCGGCCTGCGGACCCGGCTCGGTCTGGACCCGGCCGACGACCACAGCACCACCGGAACCTCCTACCCCCTGTCCCCGCTCGGCCCCGACGACGAGGAACTGGCCGAAGTCGAGCCGATGGCGGCGGTGGTCACCATCGGCGCCGACCGCTGTCACGTCCTCGCCCTCGGCGTGGACCACCCCCTCGCCGAGGGCCCCGGCCTCCTCCGCCGGCTCGAAGACGCTCCTCGCCACACCGCGTACGCGGCGCCCGCCGGGGCGGGACTGCACATCGACCCCGCGCGCCGCAGCGTCGGCTGGTGGCTGCTCGGAACCCAGCCCCGGGCGGAGCGGGCGGCCGCCCTCTGGACCGGCTGGACCGTGGAGTTCTGGGAGGACCGCTGGGACGAGCACGTCCGGGCCTCGGACGGCCGTTTCGCCCCGCCCGCGCCGGACCACGCCGCCGCGCTGGACGATGTACGGGAGAACGCACTGGAGCTCTGGGCCGGACCCCGGGACCTGCGGGCGGCGGTCGTGGCGGCGGCCCCGGGGGTCCTGGTCGGGAACGTGTACCTGCCGCCGGTCACCGCCGAGCAGGCGGCCGCCGCCCGCGTCGTGATCGACGCGGCCCACCGCGCGGCCCGGGGCCGCTGACCAGGCCGCCGGCCGCCGGCCGCCGGCCGGAGCAGCACGCCGGGGGTGCGAGCATGGGCGCTATGGCTACTCACCTGATCACTGGTGCCGGCGCGGGCATCGGCGCCGCCGTCGCCGCCCGCCTGCACGCCCGCGGCGACGACCTCGTCCTGCTCGCCCGCGACGCCGCCCGCGGCAAGCAGCTCGTCGAGCGCTACCCCGGCTCCCGGGCGCTCGTCGGCGACCTCTCCGACCCCGACCGGCTGTCGTGGGCCTTCTCCAAGCAGCCCCTGCCCGAGCGGATCGACTCGCTCCTGCACATCGCCGGGATCGTCGACCTCGGCCCCGTCGGCGAGCTGCGTCCCAAGACCTGGCACCAGCAGCTCAACGTGAACCTGATCGCCCCCGCCGAGGTCACCCGCCTGCTGCTGCCCACCCTGCGCGCCTCCCGCGCCACCGTGGTCTTCGTGAACTCCGGCGCCGGCCTGAACGCCCACGCCGACTGGAGCGCGTACGCCGCCTCCAAGCACGGGCTCAAGGCGCTCGCCGACTCGCTGCGCGAGGAGGAGAAGCCGAACGGCATCCGCGTCACCTCCGTCTACCCGGGCCGGACCGCCACCGCCATGCAGGCCAAGGTGCGCTCGCAGGAGGGCAAGGAGTACGACCCCGCCGACTGGATCGACCCCGAGTCCGTGGCCACCACGATCGTCATGGCCGTCGACCTGCCGCGCGACGCCGAGGTCACCGACCTGAGCGTCAGGCCCGGCCGATGACCGCGGGCGCCACCGGCGTCGGTTCCCTCCCCGGCGGCGACGCCCGCGAGGCCGCCAAGACCGCCACCGGCTCCTTCGAGGACTTCCCGTACCTCCCCGAACTGCCCGCCCGCGGCCCCGGCGCGGACATGATCGGCCGCTCCCTCGGGCTGCTCGTCGACATGTACGCCCACGTGGAGCCCAGCGGCTGGCGGATCAGCGACCGCCCGGGCCGGGACTCCAAGCGCGCCCGGTCCTGGCTCGGCGAGGACCTCGACGCCCTGGAGGAGTTCACCCAGGGGTACGAGGGGAAGCTCAAGGTCCAGGCCGTCGGCCCGTGGACGCTGGCCACCGCCCTGGAGCTGCACGGCGGCGAGGCCGTGCTCCAGGACGCCGGCGCCTGCCGCGACCTGGCCGGATCCCTCGCGGAGGGGCTGCGCGAGCACCTGGCGGACGTCAAGAAGCGCGTCCCCGGCGCCGAGATCGTGCTCCAGCTCGACGAGCCGTCCCTGACCGCGGTGCTGCTCGGCCGCGTGCGGTCCGCGAGCAAGTACCGCACGTACCGGGCCGTGGACCGGCAGGTCGTCGAGGGCGCCCTGCGCGAGCTGTTCGCCGTCCACGACGGGGAGGTCGTCGTCCACTCGTGCGCGCCCGAAGTGCCCTTCGGACTGCTCCGGCGGGCCGGCGCCACGGGGGTTTCGTTCGATTTCTCCTTGCTCACCGAGCGCGAGGACGACGCCATCGGCGAGGCCGTCGAAGGCGGTACGAAACTCTTCGCCGGAGTGGTGCCGGGCACCGACGCCCCGTTGTCGGACCCGGGCGGTAGCGTCATGGGTGTCAGGAAGCTCTGGCGCAGGCTGGGACTGGCCCCCGGGACTCTGGCGGAGTCCGTCGTGGTCACCCCGGCGTGCGGTCTGGCGGGCGCCTCGCCCGCCTACGCGCGCGCCGCGCAGGCGCACTGCGTCAGGGCGGCGAGGTCGCTCGCCGACAACCCTGAGTGACGAAAACGGACGGGCCACGGGAGGACACGGCATGGCAGCCGAACAGAAGCAGGCCGGCGACGGCACGGCCGCACCGGCGGCGGTGCGAGAGCAGCACGCGCTGCTGGCCGAGCAGGTCGAGGAGCACCGCTTCCGGTACTACGTGAACGACCAGCCGGTCGTCAGCGACGCCGAGTTCGACAAGCTGCTGCGCTCGCTGGAGGCGCTGGAGGACCAGTACCCGGAGCTGCGCACGCCCGATTCGCCCACCCAGAAGGTGGCCGGGGCGTACGAGACGGACTTCGCGTCCGTCGAGCACCGGGAGCGCATGCTCTCCCTCGACAACGCCTTCGACGACGAGGAGTTGGCGGCCTGGGCCGAGCGGGTGGCCCGGGACGTCAACACCCCCGATTTCCACTACCTGTGCGAGCTCAAGGTGGACGGCCTCGCCGTCAACCTCACGTACGAGAAGGGCCGCCTGACCCGAGCCGCCACCCGCGGCGACGGCCGCACCGGCGAGGACATCACGCCCAACGTGCGCACCATCGCGGACATCCCGGACCGCCTCAAGGGCGACCGGATCCCCGAGCTCGTCGAGATCCGCGGCGAGGTCTTCTTCCCGATGGAGAAGTTCGAGGAGCTCAACGCCCGGCTCGTCGAGACCGGCGACAAGCCCTTCGCCAACCCGCGCAACGCGGCGGCCGGTTCGCTGCGCCAGAAGGACCCGAAGGTCACCGCCACCCGCCCGCTGCACATGGTGGTGCACGGCATCGGCGCGCGCGAAGGCTTCGAGATCGACAAGCTCAGCCACGCGTACGAGCTGCTCGGCGAGTGGGGCCTGCCCACAGCCCGGCACAACAAGGCGGTGTCCTCGCTCGCCGAAGTCCGCGAGTTCATCGCCTACTTCGGCGAGCACCGGCACTCCGTGGAGCACGAGATCGACGGCGTCGTCGTCAAGCTCGACGAGATCCCGCTCCAGGGCCGCCTGGGCTCCACGGCCCGCGCCCCGCGCTGGGCGATCGCCTGGAAGTACGCCCCCGAAGAGGTCAACACCAAGCTGGTCGACATCAAGGTCGGCGTCGGCCGCACCGGCCGGGTGACCCCGTACGCACAGGTGGAGCCGGTGACGGTGGCGGGCTCGGAGGTCGAGTTCGCGACCCTGCACAACCAGGACGTCGTCAAGGCCAAGGGCGTCCTCATCGGGGACACGGTGGTGCTGCGCAAGGCCGGCGACGTCATCCCCGAGATCCTCGGCCCCGTGGCGGACCTGCGCGACGGCACCGAGCGGGAGTTCGTCATGCCGGCCGAGTGCCCCGAGTGCGGGGCGGCGCTGCGGCCGATGAAGGAGGGCGACATCGACCTCCGCTGCCCCAACGGGCGCACGTGCCCGGCCCAGTTGCGCGAGCGGCTCTTCTACCTCGTCGGCCGCGCCTGCCTGGACATCAAGAACTTCGGGTACGTGGCCTCGGCCGCGCTCACCCAGCCGCTGGAGCCCTCGCTCCCGCCCATGGCGAACGAGGGCGACCTCTTCGGCCTCACCCTGGAGCAGCTGCTCCCCATCACCTCCTACGTGCGCGACCAGGATTCGGGCCAGCCCAAGATCGACCCGAAGACGGGCGAGCCCAAGGTCGTCACCTTCTTCGCCAACAAGGAGGGCGAAGCCAAGACCAACACGGTGGCCATGCTCGCGAACATCGAGGCGGCCAAGAGCCGGCCGCTGGCCCGGATCATCAACGGCCTCTCGATCCGCCACGTCGGTCCCGTCGCCGCGGCCACCCTGGCCCGCGAGTTCCGCTCCATCGAGCGGATCGAGCAGGCCACCGAGGAGGAGCTCGCCGCCACCGAGGGGGTCGGGCCGATCATCGCGGCGGCGGTCAAGGAGTGGTTCGCCGTCGACTGGCACCAGGAGATCCTGCGCAAGTGGCGCGAGGCCGGGGTGCGGATGGAGGAGGAGGGTTCCGGCGAGGAGCAGGGGCCGCGCCCGCTGGAGGGCCTCACGGTGGTCGTCACCGGCACTTTGCAGAGCCACACGCGCGACGGCGCCAAGGAGGCCCTGCAGAGCCGCGGCGCCAAGGTGACCGGATCCGTCTCGAAGAAGACCTCGTTCGTCGTGGTCGGCGAGAACCCGGGCTCCAAGTACGACAAGGCGATGCAGCTGAAGCTGGCCGTCCTCGACGACGCGGGCTTCGCGGTCCTCCTCGAACAGGGCCCGGACGCGGCGCGCGAGGCGGCGCTCCCGGTGGACGGCGGCGCCGCGGCGGAGTAACGGCCCCCGGCCGACACGCGGCTCCCGTACCGGGGGAGTAGCGAAGGCGAACGGATGCGTGGCGTGCGGCCGTACGGGCGGGCGCACGCCAGGCGCAACTCCCGGTGGTAAAAGGCCGGTACAGGGCTGTTCGCGGGGCGGTGACCTGTCGGATCATCGGATGGGTGACCCGGGAGTCCTGGTCCGAACTCACCCGTTCGGCGGATACCGTACTGATGAGGATGGCTGGGCCGCATTCGGGCAACCGCCGCCGACCGCTGCCCCTGGGGGCCTCCCGCGTCCTACTGTTGAGGGGGGCGCCTGTCGTGCACGGCTGCGTGATGCGCTTCCGGCCGTGATGCCATGACATCGGGGCCATCGCGTGGCATCGGCATTGCCGGCTGTGAGAGGGACGGGCATGAAACCCACCGAAAGCGCCGACCCGTCACCTGATGTCGGCGGGGAGATCCCGTCCATGCGGACGGGCCGGCTCGGTGTCCTGGGCGCCAGGACACCGGACACCCACCCGCTCGACTCCGGCACGGGACAGGGCAGAGCGGCGGCGCAGCGCACCGTGCTGCCGTTCATCGTCGTGGGCCTGTCCGCCGTCGTCCTCGCGATCGGCATCGTCTCCGCGCTGAGCGAGCGTCACGCCCTGTTCCCCGGCGGCCCGGTCGGCTGGGCGCTGGCCCTGCTGACCGGCATCATCGTCGGCCACCTCGTCGCGCTCGGCCGCGACCGCTGGTGGGGCGGCACCGGGTCCGGCGCGGCGCTCACCCTCGGTGTGCTCGTCCTCTACGGCTGGGTGCCCGCGGGGCTCGTCTCACTGGCGGTGGTCTCGCTGGTCGGGGCCGCGCGCCGGCACCGCTGGCGGCAGGGTCTGCTGCACGGCGCCACCGACATCCTCGGCATCGGTGCCGGGGCCCTCGTACTCGCCGCGTTCGGCGAGGCGCCGACCGTCGAGTCCCCCTGGCGGCCCACCACCTGGGGGCTGGAGGCGGTCCCCGAGATCGTCCTGGTGGCCCTCGCCTACCTGCTGGTCACCAAGGCCCTGCTGTGGCTCGCGCAGACCCCCCGCGGCGGCGCCCTGCCCACCGTCGCCCGCACGGCCCTGCTCCGCCAGGCCTTAGTCGCGGTCGCCCTGCTCGGCATCGCGCCGCTGATCTGCGTGGTCGCCGTGACGCAGCCGGTGCTGCTGCCGCTGTTCGCCGTACCCCTGATCGCCCTGGACTCCACCCTGTGGATCGCCCGGGCGCGGGCCGAGGAGCAGCTGCGCGACCCGCTGACCGGGCTGCCGAACCGGCAGTGGCTGCTGGAACGGGCCTGGTCCGCTCTGGACGAGGCTGAACGTTTGGGCACCCGGTCGGCTCTCGTGCTGATCGACCTGGACCGCTTCCGCGCCGTCAACGACACGCTGGGCCACCTCGCCGGCGACCGGCTGCTGCTCCAGATCGCCGACCGGCTCCGCCAGGCCCTGCCCGAGGACGCCGAGGCCGCCCGCCTCGGCGGCGACGAGTTCGCCGTGCTGTTGCCCGTCGCCGACTCCACCACCAGCGCCCAGCGCGTCGCCCGCCACCTCGTCGCCGAGCTCAGCTCACCCCTGGACCTGGACGGCCTGACCCTCGTCCTGGAGGCCAGCGCCGGCCTCGCCGTCTTCCCCGACCACGCGCTCGACGCGGAGGGGCTGCTGCGCCGTGCCGACGTCGCGATGTACCAGGCGAAGCGGGACCGCACCGGCGTGGAGGTGTACGAGTCCAAGCGCGACAGCAACACGCCCGACCGCCTCGGCCTCCTCGGAGACCTGCGCCGCGCCCTGGACGCCGGCGAAGTGGAACTCCACTACCAGCCCAAGGTCCGCTTCGACGGCCAGGTGGCCGGGCTCGAAGCCCTGGTGCGCTGGGTGCATCCGGAGCGCGGCCGGGTCTCGCCCGACGAGTTCATCGCGATCGCCGAGACCTCGGGGCTGATGCCCCACCTCACCGAGTACGTGCTGGAGACGGCCCTCGCCCAGGTGGCGCGCTGGCGGGCGCAGGGCCTGAAGGTCCCGGTCGCCGTCAACGTCTCCCCGCGCGACGTCCACACCCCCGGCTTCGCGGGCGCCGTCGCGGCCCGGCTGGCCCGGCACGGGGTCCCGGCCAGCGGTCTGCAGCTGGAGATAACGGAACACGTCCTGCTGGAGGACCCGCAGCGGGCCGCCGACACCATGGCGGGCCTGACCGGCCACGGCGTCAAGATGTCGCTCGACGACTTCGGCACCGGCTACTCCTCCCTCGTGCACCTGCGGCGGCTGCCGGTCAGCGAGCTGAAGATCGACCGCTCGTTCGTGGCGCGGCTCGCGGTCGACGCGCAGGACGCGGAGATCGTCCGCTGCACCGTCGACCTGGCGCACTCGCTGGGGCTGCTCGTCGTCGCCGAGGGCGTCGAGGACGACGAGACCTGGGAGCGCCTGCGCGACCTGGGCTGCGACGCGGTCCAGGGCTGGCTCGTCGCGGCCGCGATGCCCCCGCAGGAGGCCACGGCCTGGCTGCTGGCCCGCGGTGAACGCGGCTGGCGCCGGCCGGCCGACATCACGGCGGAACTGTCGGCCGCCCAGGCGGCGGCACCGGCGGAAACCCCGGCCCCGTAGCCGGGAGCGGCGCTCACCGAAGGGTCCGGGGGGCCGCGGCGGCCCCCCGGCGGCAAACGGTTTCGTGGGTCCGGGGCCCCGCCCCATAGGATTGGGCGCGAAACTACACACTCACCACCCCCAGAGGATCGCTGCATGCCTGGCATCACGCGCGAGGAGGTCGCCCACCTCGCTCGGCTGGCACGTCTGGAACTGAAGAGCGAAGAGCTCGACCACTTCGCCGGACAGCTCGACGACATCATCGGCGCGGTCGCCCGCGTTTCCGAGGTCGCCGACCAAGACGTCCCGCCGACCTCCCACCCGCTGCCGCTGACGAACGTCATGCGCGCGGACGAGGTCCGTCCGTCGCTCACCCCCGAGCAGGCGCTTTCCGGCGCTCCCGCCCAGGAGCAGCAGCGTTTCAAGGTGCCGCAGATCCTGGGGGAGGACTAACAACCATGACTGACCAGATCATCAAGCTCACGGCCGCCCAGACCGCCGAGAAGATCGCCTCCGGCGAGCTCACGGCCGTCGAGGTCACCGAGGCCCACCTGGCCCGCATCGACGCGACCGACGAGAAGGTCCACGCCTTCCTGCACGTCGACCGCGAGGGTGCCCTCGCCCAGGCGCGCGCCGTCGACGCCAAGCGCGAGCGCGGCGAGAAGCTGGGCCCGCTGGCCGGCGTCCCGCTCGCCCTCAAGGACATCTTCACCACCGTCGGGGTCCCGACCACCGTCGGTTCGAAGATCCTCGAAGGCTGGATCCCGCCGTACGACGCCACCTTGACGCGCAAGCTCAAGGAAGCCGACGTCGTCATCCTCGGCAAGACCAACATGGACGAGTTCGCCATGGGGTCCTCCACCGAGAACAGCGCCTACGGGCCCACCGGCAACCCCTGGGACCTCACCCGGATCCCCGGCGGCTCCGGCGGCGGCTCCGCGGCCGCGCTGGCCGCCTTCCAGGCCCCCCTCGCGATCGGCACGGACACCGGCGGCTCCATCCGCCAGCCCGCCTCCGTGACCGGCACGGTCGGCGTGAAGCCCACCTACGGCGGCGTCTCCCGCTACGGCATGGTCGCCTTCTCCTCCTCCCTCGACCAGGGCGGGCCCTGCGCCCGCACGGTCCTGGACGCGGCGCTCCTGCACGAGGTCATCGCCGGCCACGACCCGATGGACTCCACCTCCATCGACGCCCCGGTCCCGCCGGTCGTCGAGGCCGCCCGCAACGGCTCCGTCGCCGGCATGCGCGTCGGCGTCGTCAAGCAGTTCGCCGGCGAGGGCTACCAGGCCGGCGTCGTCCAGCGCTTCAACGAGTCCGTCGAGCTCCTCAAGGAGCTGGGCGCCGAGATCGTCGAGCTGGACTGCCCCTCCTTCGACCTCGCGATGGCCGCGTACTACCTGATCGCGCCGTCCGAGTGCTCCTCGAACCTGGCCCGCTTCGACGCCATGCGCTACGGCCTGCGCGTCGGCGACGACGGCACCAAGTCCGCCGAGGACGTCACCGCGCTCACCCGCGAAGCCGGCTTCGGCGACGAGGTCAAGCGCCGCATCATCCTGGGTACGTACGCGCTGAGCTCCGGCTACTACGACGCGTACTACGGCTCCGCCCAGAAGGTCCGCACGCTCATCACGCGGGACTTCGAGAAGTCCTTCGAGCAGGTCGACGTGATCGTCTCCCCGACGACCCCGACCACCGCCTTCGCCATCGGTGAGCGCACCGACGACCCGCTGGCGATGTACCTCGCGGACCTGTGCACCATCCCGACCAACCTGGCCGGCAACTCCGCCATGTCGCTCCCGTGCGGCCTGGCACCGGAGGACGGCCTGCCGGTCGGGCTGCAGATCATCGCCCCGGCGATGAAGGACGACCGGCTGTACAAGGTCGGCGCCGCCGTGGAGGCGGCCTTCGTCGCACGCTGGGGTCACCCGCTGCTTGAGGAGGCACCGTCCCTGTGAGCACCAGTGCACTGACCAAGGCCAAGGGCTTCAAGAAGTCCAAGACCGGTACGTACCTGTCGATGGGCACCACCGCCTTCGGCGCCCTCGGCGTGATCAAGCAGGTCAAGAAGGCCCGCACCGAGCACGACACGCTGAAGCTCGTCGACGCCGTCGTGTCCGCCGCCGCCATCGTCACCGGTCTCGCGATCCTGTACCGCGAGCTGAAGCGCCTGGGCGACGACGACGTCCTGCTGGGCTGAGAGGGAAAGTTTCACCGTGACCACCTTCACCGAACTGCTGTCGTACGAGGACGCTCTCGCCTCGTTCGACCCCGTCATGGGCCTTGAGGTCCATGTCGAGCTCGGCACCAGGACCAAGATGTTCTGCGGCTGCTCGACCGAGCTGGGCGCCGAGCCCAACTCGCAGACCTGCCCGGTCTGCCTCGGGCTGCCCGGCGCCCTGCCCGTCGTCAACGCGATCGGCATCGAGTCCGCCGTCAAGATCGGCCTCGCGCTGAACTGCGAGATCGCCGAGTGGTGCCGCTTCGCCCGGAAGAACTACTTCTATCCGGACATGCCGAAGAACTTCCAGACCTCCCAGTACGACGAGCCGATCGCCTTCAACGGCTTCCTCGACGTGCAGCTGGAGGACGGCGAGATCTTCCGCGTGGAGATCGAGCGCGCCCACATGGAGGAGGACACCGGCAAGTCGCTGCACGTCGGCGGCGCCACCGGCCGTATCCACGGCGCGTCCCACTCCCTGCTGGACTACAACCGCGCCGGCATCCCGCTCATCGAGATCGTCACCAAGCCGATCGAGGGCGCGGGCGAGCGGGCCCCCGAGGTCGCCAAGGCGTACGTCGCCGAGCTGCGCGAGGTCATCAAGGCGCTCGGCGTCTCCGAGGCCCGCATGGACAAGGGCCAGATGCGCTGCGACGTGAACCTGTCGCTGCGCCCCACCCCCGAGTCCGAGTTCGGCACCCGCTCCGAGACGAAGAACGTCAACTCGCTGCGCTCCGTCGAGCGCGCGGCGCGCTTCGAGATCCAGCGCCACGCGGCCGTGCTGACGTCCGGCGGCACGATCGTGCAGGAGACCCGTCACTTCCACGAGGAGGACGGCTCCACCACCGCCGGCCGCATCAAGGACAACGCCGAGGACTACCGGTACTTCCCGGAGCCCGACCTGGTCCCCGTCGCCCCGGCCCGCAACTGGGTCGAGGAGCTGCGCGCAGGCCTGCCCGAGATGCCGCGCGTGCGCCGCAACCGGCTCCGCGAGGAGTGGGGCGTCAACGAGCACGACATGCAGTCGATCCTCAACGCGGGCGCGGTGGACTCCATCGTCGCCACGATCGAGGCGGGCGCCGACTCGACGGCCGCGCGCAAGTGGTGGATGGGCGAGCTGGCCCGCAACGCCAACGAGCAGGGCGTCGTCGTCGACGAGCTGCCCATCACCCCGGCCCAGGTCGCGCGCGTCGCTGCCCTGGTCGCCGCCGGTGAGCTCAACGACAAGCTGGCCCGTCAGGTCCTGGAGGGCGTCCTCGCCGGCGAGGGCACCCCGGACGAGGTCGTCGAGAAGCGCGGCCTGAAGGTCGTCTCGGACGAGGGCGCGCTCGGCGCGGCCGTGGACGAGGCCATCGCGGGCAACGCGGCCATCGCGGACAAGATCCGCGGCGGCAAGATCGCGGCCGTGGGCGCCCTGGTCGGCGCGGTCATGAAGACCACGCGCGGCCAGGCCGACGCGGCCCGCGTGAAGGAGCTCATCCTGGAACGCCTGGGCGTCAGCGAGTAGTTCCCGTCACGTGAAGGCCCCGCACCGATTCCGGTGCGGGGCCTTCACGTGTCTCAGCGCTTGAGCTGGGGCGCGGCGATGACGACCGTGCCGTTGTCGCAGCCCTTGTCCACCTTGATGCGCAGCCGCAGGGCGCCGCTCACGTCCACGCTGTGGGTGATCGGCTTGCCCAGTTCCACGAGCTCCGAGAAGGCGGCGGGCTGGCCGTCGAGCGAGATGCTGACCCGGCCCTTCTCGTTCTGCGAGCCGTCGTCGATCCCCGCGGTGAACTCCAGCGTCTTCCACTCGCGGTTGAGGTCGAACTCCGTGTAGGCGTCGAAGTCGCAGTTGCGTTCCTGGATGAACGCGGCCCCGTACTGCTTGGTGTTGATCTTGGCGGGGCCCACCTCGAAGCCGCCCAGGTCCTTCACCGGAGCCATGACGGTCAGGTCGGCCGCCTTCACGCCCGGAGCCACGCCCGACGGGGGCTGGGAGCCGGTCGCGGTGGGCTGGACCGCCGGGTCGTCGGACGCGGACGGGGACGAGCTCGGCGTCGGGGTGGGGGCCGGGCTCTCGGCGGCCGGCGAGGACGCGGCCGCCTTGTCCCCGCCGCTCGCCGTGTTCGAGCCGTGCGCCTCCTCCGTGCCTCCGAACAGCTTTACGCCGATCACCGCGCCGGCGGCCACCACCAGCACCGCCAGCGCCGACCCGAACACCACCCCGGTCCGCCGCCGCTTGCGCGGGGGCGGACCGGGAAGCGGTTCCGTACGGGTGGCGGCCGCGGGTGCGGGACCGTACCCCTCGGGGACGCTCGGCTGCACCGGCGGGGGTGCGTACACCGGCTCGGCGGGCGCGGGGGGCGGCGAGTACACCGGCGCCGGCTGCGGCTGCGGCGGAGGTGACGTCGGCACAACCGGAGCCGCCGGCTTCTGCAGGGGCAGGGCCACCGGCCTGGGCGGTGCGGCGGCGGCGGGGGGCGTGGCCGGGACCGGCGGCACGGCCGGGACCGGGGGCGCGGCCGGAACCGCGCGCTGCGAGGTGGAGGTCGTCGTCGACACCACCGCGTGGCGGATGTCCTTCATCCAGCCGGCCAGGTTCACCGGCCGCCGCATCGGATCCGCCGAACAGATCGCCGTGATACGGGCCCGCTGCTCGGCGTCCAGCACGGCGATCTGCGGGAGCCCGGCCATGGCCTGGGCCAGCTGCTCCGGGGTGGGCGGCGGGGATTCCCCGCTCAGCAGGAAGTACGCGATGGCCCCGAAGGCGTACCGGTCCGTACCCGGAGTGCGCTTGCCGTCGAAGACCTCGGGAGCCGCGTACCCGGGCGTGAACCACACCTCCGCCGTCTGGTGGTCGGCGGTCAGCTTGCTCAGGCCGAAGTCCACCAGCGTGGCCTGGCCATGGGCGTCGACCATCACGTTGCCGGGCGAGAGGTCACCGTGGATCACCTGGCGTCCGGACGGGGTGGCCTTCCCCGAGTGCAGCCAGTCCAGTACGTCGGCGAGCTGCTCCAGCGTCCGCATCACCTCGCGCCGCTCGGCGGCACTGGCCAGCGTCCGCTCGGCCCGCCAGTCCCGCAGGTCCAGCCCGTCGACGTGGTTCATCACGAGAACGAGGGCCCGGCCGGTGAGCGTCGAGGAGTCCCCGGCCCGGTGGATCGGCGGCCCCTCGAAGTGCTCCCGTACCCCCACCACGCCCGGCCGGTGCACGAACCGGAGCAACTCCGCCTGCTCGTTCCACTTCTGGCTGATCCGGTCGAAGACGTCGGGCGTGATCGTCGTCTTCGAGTCGAGCACCTTCACGACCACCGGCTCGGCGCCGCCGGCCAGCTCGATCTCCGCGAGATAGAGCACGGCCTCGCCGCCGCGCCCGATCGACCGGAGCAATCGGTACCGGTCCGCTGCCGCGTCCGGTCCGATGTGCAGATTCTGGCTGGTCAATTGTCCCCCACTGCAAGTGCTTTGAGTGGGCCTCAGCTTCCAGCCGCCGGGTGCGCCCGGTCAATGGGAACGGCGCATTCCACCGCCGCGGGGAGTGACGGGAAGGTCGCTGCCCGCAGCGGTGGTGTGCAGGGGCCGCGCGCCGGCGTGTGCCGGTCAGCCGCCCTGCGGGCCGCTGAGGAAGGCGAGGCGGGCCCGCTTCGCCGGCAGGTACACCTCGGGCAGGTCGATCTCCGGGAGTTCGATCTGCGGACCCAGCTCGAAGCCGGACCGCACCAGGCGGGTCATGGCCTTCTCGTTGCGGGCGTCGGGCTCCGCCACGATCCGCCGGGTGGACCCCTGCGAGAGGACGTACGAGAGGAAGGCGCCGATCAGGCCGGCGCTGAAGCCGCGTTCGGAGGCGCCGCGCGCCGGGCCGATCAGCAGGTGCACGCCCGTGTCGCCGGGCAGGACCTCGTAGCACTCGCTGATCCGGTCCTCGGCGCAGTCGTACGTCTGGAACAGCCCGGCGGGCTCTCCGTCGCGGCGCGCGAGGAACGCGTGGTGGGTGGTGCGCCGGTCGACGTCCTCGTAGATCTCCTGGACGAGCTCGCGGCTGGCCTCGCCCATGCCCCAGAAGCGGGCCCGCTCCTCGGTGACCCAGGAGTGGATCAGCGGGGCGTCGGCGACGGGGTCGACGGGGGTGAGGGTGACCGTTCCGAGGCCTTCGACGCGCTGGGAGTACACCGGCTGCCGGGAGCCGCCTGAGGCGGCGGAGGCGGCCGAGGCGGACGCGCTGCTGCTGGTCATAGGGATTCCTTGGTGAGACGGGTCCAGTCGGTGACGACGGGGACGAGTTCGCACTGAGCCCAGAACGGGAGCTGGTCGCGGTGGTGGGGTGATCCGGTGACGCCGTCCACGCCGAGCGGGACCGCCCAGAGGCTGTCCTCGCGGCGGGCCAGGTCCCACACGTAGCGCGCCGCCGACGCGCGGGCGGTGAGATCGGTGAAACCGGGCACGGAGGAAGTGGCGTTCACGCAGTCATGGTCGCCGCCGAGCCCGGGCCACTCGGCGGCGGGGTCGGGCAGCGCCGACCAGGGCGCCAGGCGGTGCACCCGCGACCACGGGGTGTCGGGGGTGTCCGCCGCGGCGGTTTCCTCCAGGGCGGCGCGTACGTGGGCCGCCCGGTCGAGGGAGGGCAGCAAGGGGGTCGTCAGCAGCCCCTCCAGGGCGTAGCCGACGCGCGGGACCAGGTACAGCCAGGGGTGGAACACCTCGGGGCCGGTCGGCGCCCCGGCCAGCCCCGCCAGGGCGGGATCGGCGGCGAAGCGGCGTACGGTCGCGGTCCGCAGCGCCGAGAAGACGGTGGCGTCGGTGCTCTCGGCCGCCATGTGCCGGTCCCAGGCGAGCAGTCGGGCGCGCAGCGCCTGCGCGGCCGGGGAGAGGCCTTCGAGCCCGGGCAGCAGGGCCAGCAGCGGCGCGGCCGAGGCCAGGTGGGTGTCCCCGTGCACGTCGGCCATCGCCTTCGGGGACCAGTCCGCCGAGCCGGAGAGCAGCTCGCGGATGCGGTTGGCGCGGTGCGGGGGCGCGAACTCCACGCCGAGCGGCGAGGCGATGCCGCGCGCGTTGGCCATGACGGCGAAGCCCTGCACGGGCTCGGCGGGGGTCTCGGCCCAGCCCCGCCAGACGTACCGGGGATCCCAGGCGGGCACCGGGCGCAGCCGGTTGGCCGGGTCGCGCAGCGGGACGGCGCCGGCGACGCGGTGCAGCAGGCCGCCCTCGGTGTCGGCGGCGTGGACGACGTTGACGGGCTCGGCCCAGCCGTCGAGGGCGCGGTCGATGTCGGCGACGGTGCGGGCGCGCAGCAGGGCGGGGAGGGCGGCGAAGCCGAGGTCGCGGCGGACCCGGGGCGGGTAGCGGAGCGAGAGGGTCTGGTCCGCCGGGTCCTCGTTGACGATCACCGGGCCGCGGGCGGTCTCCAGGACCTCGATCTCCACGGCATCGGCGCCGGCCACGGTGATCGTCTCGGTGTGCCGGTGGACGGGCTCCCAGGCGCCGTCGGGGCCGAGGGCCTCGATGCCGTCGCCTCCGGCGGCGGGGCGCAGCCGCTCGACGTACAGGTCCTGGTAGTCGGCCATGGCGTTGGTGATCGCCCAGGCGGCGCCGCCGGTGTGCCCGAAGTGGCCGAGGCCGGGGATGCCGGGGACGGCCAGGCCGATGACGTCGTACTCGGGGCAGGAGAGCCGTATCTGCTGGTAGACGCCCGGGTCCTCGATGAACCGGTGCGGGTCGCCCGCGATGAGCGCCGAGCCGGTGGCGGTCCGCTCGCCCGGGACCAGCCAGCCGTTGCTGCCGGCGGTGCCGGGGCCGTCGGTGGCGAAGAGGGTGACGGCCTCGTCGCCGAGGGCGCGGCCCACGCGCTCGCGCCACAGCTTGGTGGCGAACCCGGCGAAGAGGATGTGGGTGGCGATCCAGATGCCGAGCGGGACCCACGGCTCCCACGGGGTGGGGGTGTGGCCGGTGCGGGCGAACCGCTCGTCGCGGGCGGCGCCGCGGGCGAGCCCGTCGTTGACGCCGTTCACGTAGGCTCCGACCCACGCTGCGGTCTCGGGATCGAGGGCCTCGTGGCAGCGGCGGGCCGTGTCGGCGAGCCGGGCCTGGCGCACGAACCGGTCCCAGGCGACGCAGTCCTGGCCGAGGAAGGCGGCGCTGGAGCCCTGGGCGCGGTGGCGCTCGACCTCCAGCTGCCAGGCACGGTCGAGGGCGGTGGCGTAGCCCTGGGCGTAGGCGAGGCGGTCGGGGTCGTCGGCGCGGAGATGGGGGACGCCCCAGTCGTCCCGGTAGAGCTCGAAGGCTTCTCCGGCGCCGGCGTTGTTCAGAAGGCTCACACTCTTCCCCCAGTGCATTAGGTTAGGCTGCCCTAACTATAGGGGTTCGTCAGGGAGGGGTGGTCGCACATGGCAGGCGTCGGCAAGGGATGGGAAGGCGTGGTCCTGCGGCTTCTGCGCGGCAAGGACTTCACGTTCACGGTCACGGGCGCGGAAGAGGTCACGGAGCACTACCGGCGCGTGTACGTGACGGACGGCGGGCTGCTGGCAGCGGCGGGAGAATCGATTCACCCGACGATGTGGGTGCGCTTGTGGTTCGACAACGCGGGCAAGCCGCACACGCGGGCGTACACCCTCGTCGACCCGGATCCCCAGGCCGGAACGTTCGCCCTGGAGTTCGCCCTGCACGACGGCCCCGCGAGCGCGTGGGCGCGGACCGCGAAGGCGGGCGACACCATCGAGGCCACCGTTCAGGGGACGGGCTTCACCGCCCCGGCTCCGGCGCCGGAGCGGCTGCTGGTGATCGGAGACCCGGCCTCGGTGCCGGCGATCAACTCCCTGCTGGACGCCTACCCGCAGACCCCGGCCACGATCTGGCTGGAGACCCAGCACGCCTCGGACGCCGACCTCCCGGTCCGGCTGGACCCGGACCGGCACGACGTCCGGCGGGTCGAGCGCGCGGGCTCGGCCCTGGTGGAGCAGGTCAAGGCGGAGCTCCCGGATCTCGTCGCGGACCCGGAGTCGGCGTACGTATGGCTGGCCTGCGACACCGCCACGACGCGCACGCTGACGGCGTACCTCCGCAAGGACCTGGCCCTGCCGAAGCAGCGGGTGAACGGACTGGGCTACTGGCGGGCGGCCTGACGAGCGGCCCGACCGGCCGCAGCGACCCCGAACGGTCCGATGCGGCGGTCCGAGGCGGCAGCGGTCCGAGCGGCCGGACGCCTCTGCCGGGGCGGGGCGGGCCGGGGCGGGGCGGGCCGGGCCGGGGTCGTCAGGCTCCGGTGGTGCCGTCGATGGCCTGGCGGAGGAAGTCGGCGTGGCCGTTGTGGCGCGCGTACTCGTGGATCAGGTGGAGCATGACGAGTCTCATCGAGGCCTCCTCCTTCCAACTGGCCACGTACGCCGTCACGTCGAGGGACTCGGCGGCCGCCTCGATGCGCCGCGCGTGCGCGACCTCCGCCTCCCAGGCCGTGAACGCCTCCTCGCGCGTGGCGCCGGAGGCGTCGTAGGCGGCCTGGAAGTCGTGGGTGTCGGACCAGAGGTGAGGAAGCTCCTCCCCGTTCAGGGTGCGGCGAAACCAGTGCCGCTCGACCTCGCCCATGTGCCGGACCAGGCCCAGCAGGGACAGGGTGGACGGCGGCATCGAAGGCCGCCGCAGCTCCTCGTCGGTGAGCCCCTCGCACTTCCAGGCGAGGGTGGCCCGGTGGTAGTCGAGGAATGCGCGCAGTGTCTCCCGCTCGTCCCCGGTCAGGGGCGGCCCCATACGTTCCATCCCGCGATCTTCCCCCGGAGCCGCCCGCCCGCGCTACGGCTTTGCGGTCCAGACGTACGGGACCGTCGTGCCCAGGGTCGCGAAGCCCAGGCGGTCGAGGATCGGGCGGCTGTCGGCGGAGGCGTCGACCTGGAGGTACCGGATGCCGCGGGCCGCCGCGACGCGGGCGCGGTGGGCGACCAGGAGGCGGTAGATGCCGCGGCCCCGCCACTGCGGCAGGGTGCCGCCGCCCCAGAGACCGGCGAACGAGGCACCGGGGCGCATCTCCATGCGGGCCGCGCTCACCGGGGTGTCCCCGGCCATCGCCACCACCGCCGCGAGGGTTTCCGGCTCGTCCCTCAGCAAGGTGAGCAGCATGTGCCGGATCGCGGGCCGCTCGGTACCGAAGGCCTTCGCGTGGACGTCCATCATCAGGTCGACGCCTGCCTCGTCCGTCACCACCCGCAGGGTGATCCCCGCCGGCGGCTCCACCGGCAGCGCGGCGAGCTCGTCGGCCCGCCCCACCATGAGGGTCTCGGCCGGTTCCGGTACGAAGCCCGCCGCGCGCAGCCGGTCCCCGAGGTCGGCCGGCCGGTCGTGGCCGTACAGCTTCCACTCGACCTCGCCGACCCCGCGACCCGCGAAGTACGCCACCTGCGCCGCGATCTCCGCGTCCGCCGTCTCCTCGTCGAGGTCCGACCAGAGCACCGCGTTCCACCCGGCCCCGCCACCACCGGTGGCGATGTGCCGTACGACCGCCCCCGCCCGCTCCACCCGGGCGTCCGCGGTGTCCGCCGACGCGTCCCGGCGCATCTCCCGGTCGTACGCGGCCCGTACGTGCGTCAGTTCTCCAGTGCTCATCGTCATAGGCCCAGCTCACCAGCCCTCCGCCCGGCCGCACAACTGCATTAGCCTCAGCCCGTGAACGACGACCCCACCTCCACCTCCACCCCGGCCCGCGCCGCCGCGGACTCCGTCTACACCGGCAAGGCCGCCCCGGACGCCGCCACCGACCGCGGCTGGCTCCTCGGTCACTTCAAGGACCCCGCCGATCCGCGCCACAGCAAGGACGTGGAGATCAAGTGGGGAGTCCACCCGAAGGGCGAAGAGCGGGCCCAGTGGGTGCGGGGCGAGGAGCGCACCGCCCTCCAGGTGCTGATCAGCGGCCGCTTCCGGCTGGAGTTCCCCGGCCGGACCGTCGTCCTCGCGGAGCAGGGCGACTACGTCGTCTGGGGCCGGGGCGTCGACCACTCCTGGTACGCCGAGGAGGACGCGGTGGTGCTCACCGTCAGGTGGCCCTCCGTCCCCGGCTACCGGGCCGATGGACCGGACGGCCCGCCGAACGGCCCTTCGGACGGATGACCTTGGTCCCGTACCGCCCCCGGCCCCTGTGACGATGCACACGAAAGGGGCCAACGATCACCAAACGCTGGGATCGTGGCGGTGCAGACCATCTCGGCCGATCTCCGGCCAAACTCCGGCCGGTCCCTGGGCGATCCCCGGGCCGTCGGCCGGGCCTTCACGAGTTCCAGTGTCTTTGCGTCGGGCAGCCCCGGTAAAGATCCGAACCACCAGGGAGCACGTCCGTTGGCAGTGATCGCGCGCTGGTGCCTGCGGCACCGCCTGCCGGCCGTCCTCCTGTGGCTGCTCGCCCTCGGCGGCACGGCCCTGGCCGCGGGGACCGCCGGATCGGCGTTCTCCAACGACTACGAGGTCCCCGGCACCGAGTCCAGCCGCGCCCACGCCCTGCTGCGCGCGGGATTCCACGGTCAGGGCGGAGACACCGACACCATCGTGTGGCGGGCCCCGGAGCACCAGAGCGTCCGCACTCCCGCCGTCGAACAGCGCATGGCCGGAGCCCTCGACACCATCGCCTCGCTCCCCGGAGTCGGTTCGGTCGCCGGCCCCTACGGCCCCGGCCCCGAGAGCGCCGCGCAGATCAGCGCCGACGGCCGGACCGCCTACGCCGTGGTGACGTTCGACCGGCAGGCCGACTCCGTCCCCAAGGCGCAGGCCAAGGCCGTCGTCGACGCCGCGAAGAACCCCGCCACCGAGGCCGACGGCCTCCAGGTCGAGCTCGGCGGCCAGGCGGTCGCCCTGACCGAGGCCCCCACCACCCACCTCGCCGAGGTCATCGGCGTGGCCGTCGCGGCCCTGGTCCTCTTCCTCGCCTTCGGCTCGCTCGCCGCGAGCCTGCTGCCCATCGCGACCGCACTCGTCAGCGTGGGCACGGCGTATTTCGGCATCACCCTGCTCGGGCACGCCATGCCCGTCGCCGACTTCGCCCCGATGCTCGGCACCCTCGTCGGGCTCGGCGTCGGCATCGACTACGCCCTGTTCATCGTGACCCGGCACCGCAAGGGCCTGATGAGTGGCCTGCCGGTCGAGGAGGCCGCCGCACGGGCCGTCGCCACCACGGGCCGGGCCGTGGTCTTCGCCGGGGCCACCGTCTGCATCGCGCTGCTCGGCATGCTGGTGCTGCGGCTGAACTTCCTGAACGGCGTCGCGATCGCCGCCTCCCTCACGGTGGTGCTGACCGTCGCCGCCTCGGTCACCCTGCTCCCCGCCCTCCTCTCGTACATCGGCATGCGCGCCCTCTCGCGCCGCGAGCGCCGCAGGCTCGCCACCAGGGGGCCGCGGCCCGAGACGCCCGCCGGGTTCGCCGCCCGCTGGTCGGCCTTCGTGGAGCGCCGCCCCCAGCTGCTCGGCATCGTCGCCACGCTGGTCATGGCGGTCCTGGCGCTGCCCACCTTCTCGCTCCACCTGGGCACCTCCGACCAGGGCAACAACCCGGCGGGCTCCACCACGCGCCAGGCCTACGACCTACTCGCCGACGGGTTCGGCCCCGGAGTGAACGGCCCGCTCACCGTCGTCTCCCGCCTCGACGGAGCCGGGGACCGGCTCGCCGTCGAGCGGCTGGCCGAGGCGCTCCGCACGACCGAGGGCGTCGCCGCCACCGGCCCGGCCGTCTTCAACCGGAGCGGGGACACCGCCGTCCTGACCGTCATCCCGGACTCCGCCCCGCAGTCCCGGGCCACCAGCGAGCTGGTCACGACGCTGCGCGAGAGCGTCATCCCGGCCGCCGGGCAGGGCAATTCCATGACCGTGCACGTCGGCGGCGTGACCGCGGGCTACGACGACTTCGCCGACGTCATCGTCGGGAAACTGCCGCTGTTCGTCGGGGTGGTCATCGCCCTCGGCTGCGTCCTGCTGCTGCTGGCCTTCCGCTCCCTCGGCATCCCGCTCAAGGCGGCCGCCATAAACGTCGCGGCCGTGGCCTCCTCCTTCGGCGTCGTCGTCGCGATCTTCCAGTGGGGCTGGGGCAGCGAGTTGCTGGGCCTGGGCAGTGCCGGTCCGATCGAGCCCTTCCTGCCGGTGATCATGGTGTCGGTGCTCTTCGGGCTGTCCATGGACTATCAGGTGTTCCTGGTCAGCCGGATGTACGAGGAGTGGCTGGAGACCGGCGACAACCGCCGGGCCGTCCGCGTGGGGCTCACCGAGACCAGCCGGGTGATCAACTCGGCGGCGGTCATCATGATCTCCGTCTTCCTGGCCTTCGTGCTCAGCGGCGACCGGATCATCGCGATGTTCGGCATCGCGCTCGCCGCGGCCGTCGCCCTCGACGCCTTCGTGCTGCGCACCCTCCTCGTCCCGGCGCTGATGCACATGCTCGGCGGCGCCAACTGGTGGCTGCCCGCCTGGCTGGACCGCCGGCTGCCCAAGATCAGCATCGAGCCCCCGGAATGCCGGGCGCGTGCGACACTGCCCGCGCAGCGGCCCGCCGCGGTCGCCGCCACGAGGGAGGACGGCGCCGAGCCGGCCCCCGCATCCCGGTGATCCGGCGACCCGCCGCACGAGACCCAAGGAAGAAGCCGCATGTTCTCGATCGACCTCGCCGACGACGCCCGGCTGTTTCCGCTGGAGGTATGGCACGCCGAGGAGTTCCTCGCACACATGGACCGCGGCCGCGCGTTCATCGGCGAACACATCCTCCTGGCCGACCTCGTCACCGACCTGGACTCGGCGCGCGCGTTCCTCTCCTCCTACGCGCAGAAGACCGCCGCCGACGGCGGGCGGCTCTACGGCATCCGCGTCGGCGCCACCCTCGTCGGCGGGGTCCTCTTCCGGATCTTCGAGGCCGATGCGGGCAACTGCGAGGTCGGCTGCTGGCTGGAGCCGGCGGCGGCCGGCCGCGGACTGGTGACCGGGGCCTGCCGCGTCCTGATCGACTGGGCCTTCCGGGAGCGCGGCATGCACCGCGCCGAGTGGCGCGCGTCCGCCGCCAACCGCAAGAGCCTCGCCGTCGCGGAGCGCCTGGGCATGACCCGCGAGGGCCTCCTGCGCGAGAACCACCTCCACCGCGGCGTCCGCCAGGACACCGAGGTCTGGGCCGTCCTCGCCCACGAGTGGCCACCCGCCCCGACCGCCTGACACCACCCGCCGCGGCCCCGGTCCGAGACCCGCGGCCGACCCGGTCAGGGGGCGCCGCGGCCTTCTCAGAAACCTCTCAGACAAGCCGCCTACGGTGCCCCGCATGGACACCACGAAGACCGCCGACCCGGCCGCCCCCGAGGCGGACACCGCCGAGCCCAAGGCCACCGAGGCCAAGGCAGACCTCAAGGACGCCCCCGCCGCGGAGAGCGCCGAGGCCGCAGGGGCCCCCGAGGCCGACCTCACCGACGAGGACCTCGACGACGAGCTCCACGACGAGCTCGACGAGACCGAGAAGAGGCCCGAAGGCGTCGGCGCCGCGGCCTCCGCCGTCGTCGCGGCCGGACTCGGGCTCGTCGCCCTCAGCGGAAGCTGGGTCTCGCGCGTCATCGCCGAGCGCCAGACCCTCGTGGGCCAGATCGAGTCCGTCAACGCCGCCACCACCGAGGCGAAGATCGAGGCCCTGTACGGCGACGCCTGGCACCTGACCGCCCTCGTCAACGGCGTCCTGTCCACCCTCGCCCTGCTGCTCGCCGTCTTCGTGCTGGCCCGCCCCGCGTTCGGCGCCCCCGGCCGCACCCTCCCCACCTGGGTCCGCGCCGTCTCCTGGGCCGCCGTCGCCCTCGGCGCGCTGGGCGTACTGCTCTTCGGCCTCATGTACTTCGACATCCTGGCTCCCCTCCCGAAGGCCGCCTAGGCCTCCCACCCGCCTGCCTAGGACCCCCTCCTAGGCACTCCCGGTCCGACCCGGGGTCCTTCGGCCGCGGCCTAAGGACCCCCGTCTCGTACGGATGCGGCATGCGCCCGATGTGCCGGCACCCCCTGGGACGCGAATCTTGGATCACACCGAACGAGGTGCCGAGAAACACGAACCCGGGAGTACGAGATGTTCGAGTACGAGATCGCCACCGCCCGCCGCGCCGACCGCATCCGCGAGGCCGCCCGGTACCGCCTGGTCCAGGAGGCCAAGAAGGCGCGCCGCGCCTCCTCGCGCAGCCAGGAGCCCGAACGGCGGGTGACGGGACAGCGGAGCCGCTTCACGCGCGCCGCGTGATCCGCGCCGCGAACCGCGTGGACTGACACGTGATGAGAAGCGCACCCCCGACCAGTGCCGCGAGCCAGGGCTCCTGTGCGATGCTCGGCGACGTGGAGACCAGATCTGTCAGCCCGGTGTTCGTCGGCCGAGCCGACGAACTGGCCGTACTCACCGACGCATTGACCCGCGCGGCGGGCGGGGAGCCGCAGGCGATGCTCGTCGGAGGCGAGGCCGGGGTCGGAAAGACCCGCCTCACCGAGGAGTTCCTCTGCGAGGCGGACCGGCGCGGCGCGCTGGTGGCCGTCGGAGGCTGTGTGGAGATCGGGGCGGAGGGCCTTCCCTTCGCCCCGTTCTCGACGGCCCTGCGCACCCTGCACCGCCTGCTCCCGGGGGAGCTGGCCGCCGCGGCCGCGGGCCAGGAGGACGAACTCGCCCGGATCCTCCCCGAGCTCGGCGACACCCCCCGAGGACCGCACGACGAGGAGAGCACCGCCCGGCTCTTCGAGCTGACGGCCCGGATGCTGGAGCGGCTCGCCGCCGACCGCACCCTCGTCCTGGTCCTGGAAGACCTGCACTGGGCGGACACCTCCACCCGGCACCTGCTCTCCTACCTGTTCCGCACCCTCGCGAGCGGCCGGCTCGTCGTCGTCGCCACCTACCGGGCCGACGACGTGCACCGCCGCCACCCGCTGCGCCCGCTGCTCGCCGAACTCGACCGGCTCCGCACCGTCCAGCGCATCGAACTGCCCCGCTTCAACCGGGCCGAGGTGCGCCGCCAGCTCGCCGGCATCCTCGCCTCGCAGCCCGACGAGGCGTTCGTGGACTCCGTCTTCGACCGCTCCGACGGCAACGCCTTCTTCGTCGAGGAACTCGCCGCCTGCAAGAGGAGCGGCTGCCAGGCGGGGCTCACCGAGTCCCTGCGCGACCTGCTGCTCGTCCGCGTCGAGGTGCTGCCCGAGGCCGCCCAGCGCGTGGTGCGGATCGTCGCCGAGGGCGGATCCACCGTGGAGTACCCCCTCCTGCGCGCCGTCGCCGGGCTGAGCGAGGACGAGCTGATCGAGGCACTGCGGGCCGCCGTAGGCGCCAACATCCTCCTCGCCACCCCCGACGGGGACGGCTACCGCTTCCGGCACTCGCTGGTCCGCGAGGCCGTCAGCGACGACCTGCTGCCCGGCGAGCGCGCCCGCGTCAACCGCCGCTACGCCGAGGCGATGGAAGCCGACGACTGGCTGATCCGTGCCGAGGAGCGGGTCATCCGGCTGGCCAGCTACTGGTACTGCGCCAACGACGCGGCCAAGTCGCTGCCCGCCGTGCTCGCCGCCTCGGTCGCCGCCCGCCGCCGGCACGCCTACTCCGAGCAGCTGAACCTGCTGGAGAGGGCGCTGGACCTGTGGGAGAGCGCCCCGGAGGAGGTCCGAGAGGCGCTGCGCCCGGTCGACTACACCGATGTGTACCCTCCGTGCGGCTGCGACCCGGCCACCACCCCGCTGAAGCGGCTCGACCTGCTGGCCGAGGCGACCGTCGCCGCCCGCTTCGGCGGCGAGCGCGAACGCGCCCTCAAGCTCACCAAAACGGCACTGCGGCTGCTGGAGGAGGACCAGGACCCGCTGCGCGCGGCCTGGTTCTGGACCGAACGCTCCCGGCTCATCTCCAGCCTCGCCCGCGGCGACGGCTGGGAGGAACTCGCCAAGGCCCAGGAGCTCGTCAAGGGGCTGCCCCCGTCCCAGGTGCACGCCGAGGTCCTGGTCCGGGCCGCGGGCTGGGGCATGCTCCACAGCCCGGGGCCCGGCAACCTCGAAGCCGCGGAACGCGCCGCGGCCTACGCACGCATGCTGGGGGCCGAAGAGATCGAGCTCAACGCCCGGGTCACGGTCGCCTGCCTGCTCACCGATGCCGGCGAACCCGAGCGCGGACTCGCCGAGATGCTCGTGGTCCGGGAGCGGGCCGCCGAACTCGGGCTCGTCATGTTGGCGGGACGTGTACATATCAACCTCACCTCTCAGCTGGAAAGCATGGGCCGGTCCCGCGAAGCCGTGGAACTGGCCGAACAAGGGGTCGAACTCGTCAAGAAGTCACGGCTGCTGGACACCGAGGCCTGGCTCAGCGGGAACATGGCGGAGAGCCTGTACAGCCTCGGCCGCTGGGACGAGGCGGCCGAAGCCGCCCAGCGCGGTCTGCGCGTCGGCCAGAGCGCGGCCCCGCGCGGCTCCGCCTCCGCACGGCTGTCCTACCTGGCCCTGGCGCGCGGCGAACTGACCGAGGCGAGGGCCCGGCTCACCGCCGCCCACGCACACTTCGGCACCCACGACAGCCAGCCCCAGCACCGCATACCGCTCTACCGCCTCGCCGTCGGCATAGCCGCCGGGGAGGGCCGGATCGCCGACGTCCGCGCGGAGATCACCGACGCGGTCGCCTACGGCTTCCCGCTCGGCCACCACCGCTACGCCTGGCCGCTGCTGCTCGCCGCCGCCTCCGCCGAGGCCGACGCCCGGGGACTCCCGGTCGCCGACGCCGGCCGCGAAGCCGCCCTGAGTGTGCTCCGCGCCGCCGCCCGCGCCCTGGCCACCCCCGTGCCCGTGTGGGCCGCGCACGCCGAGTTCCTCCGAGCCGAGCTGCTGCGGGCCGAGGACCGCGACACCGCCGCCGACTGGGCCGGCGTCGAGGGGGCCATCCGCCCGCTGGAGCGCCCGTACCTGCTGGCCCGCGCCCGCCACCGGCTCGCCGAGGCCCTGCTGGCCTCCGGCGGCGACCGCGAGGCCGCCGCGCTCCTGCTCCGCGCGGCCTACGCCACCGCCGACCGGCTCGGCTCCCGCAGGCTCCGCGAGGACCTGGCCCTGCTGGCCCAGCGCGCCCGGCTCCCGCTGACGGAGGCCGAAGAGCCCGCCGCCCTGCCCGCAACGGCCCCGGACCCCGTCGAAGCCCTGGGCCTGACCAGCCGCGAACGGGACGTCCTGGGTCTGGTCGCGGCAGGCAGGAGCAACCGCCAGATCGCCGAGGAGCTGTTCATCTCCCCGAAGACGGCCAGCGTCCACGTCTCGAACATCCTGGCCAAGCTGGGCGTCGCCGGCCGCGGCGAGGCGGCCGCCCTGGCCCACCGGCTCCGGCTGTTCGAGCCGCTCACTCCCGCGGGGACGGCTCCGCCGGGCGTATGAGCACCGTGCCGGAGTCCAGGTCTATGGGACCGCGTCCCGGATCGCCGTCGTTCACATCGGTCCGGGACAGCTCCAGCCGCTTCTTCTCCTCGTCCGTGTGCTTGCGCCCCGGGTTGAAGAGCTCCTCGATCATGTTGAACACCGCGTCCACCGTGCCTTTCGCCCCCCGCCGGGGCCCCGTCGGTCATCGCACTGTCAGTGTCAGGATCCGGTCGTCGCCCGCCTCCGGCGACCCGCGCCCATCCGTCTCGCTCGTGACCAGCAGCAATCTGTCCCCGCCGAGGGCGATCACCGTGCGCAGCCGGCCGTACTCACCCGTCAGGAAGGCCTCCGGCCCGGCCACCGGATGCGCCCCGGCCAGCGGGATCCGCCACAGCCGCTCGCCCTTCAGCCCGGCCATCCACACCGAGCCCTGCGCCCACGCGATCCCGCTCGGCGAGGCCTCGTCGGTCTTCCAGACGGCCACCGGATCACGCAGGCCCGGCTTGCCCGCCTTCCCCTCGGCCTCCGGCCAGCCGTAGTTCGCACCGGGCTCGATCAGGTTCAGCTCGTCCCAGGTGTTCTGGCCGAACTCGGCCGCCCACAGCCGTTTGTCCTCGTCCCACGCCAGGCCCTGCACATTGCGGTGCCCATAGGAGTAGACGACCGAGTCGGCCTCGGGATTCCCGTGCACCGGCTGCCCGTCCGGGGTCATCCGCAGGATCTTGCCGCCCAGCGACTTCTTGTCCTGCGCGAGCCCGGTCTCGCCGGTCTCACCCGTTCCCGCGTAGAGCATCTTGTCGGGGCCGAAGGCGATCCGGCCCCCGTTGTGGATCAGACCCTTGGGGATTCCCCGCAGCACCGTGTCCGGCGCGCCCAGTTGCTGGCCCGCGTCCCGCTGCTCGTCGTACCGCATCCGGGCGATGCGGTTGTCGGACTCCGTCGTGAAATACGCGTACACCATCCGGTCCGTGGCGTACGAGGGCGACAGCGCGAGCCCCAGCAGCCCGCCCTCGCCGCCCGGGGCCACCCCCGGCACCTCGCCGATCTGCGTCACCGCGCCGGTCGCCGCCGCGACCCTGCTGATCGTCCCCTTGTCCCGCGAGGCGACCAGCAGGTCCCCGCCGGGCAGCGGGGCCACGCCCCAGGGGGACTCCAGGCCCTTGGCGACCTCGCCCGTCACCGTCACGGAGCCCCTGGCCGGCGGCGCGGTCTGCGAGGAGCCGGACGGGGAGCCGGCGGGGCCGGACCCCGATGAGGTGGGCGCCGGGCCCGGTGGTGACGCGCCCGGCTCGGCGGCCGGGCCGCCCGCCGGTGCGCAGCCCGCCGAGAGCAGCGCCCCACAGCCCATCAGGGCGAACGCCGCCAGCACCGCCCGGGTCCGGGTGCGCCGGCCCTCGTACCCCTCGGACGCCCGTGCCTGTCCGTATCGCATCGTCCTGCTCCCCTCCGGTCGGCGATCGCGCCTTTCACCTGTCTCAACAGCTGCGGCACTTCCCGAAGTTCCGGCGCTCGTACACCCGATCGAGTGGTTGTCCCGAGCCCGGAACCGGCTCCGAACCGGCTCCGAACCGGCTCCGAACCGGCCCGGAACCGGCGCGCGCCAGGGCTCAGTCCCAGGCTCCCACCGCCGCCGGCAGGGACGCGATCTCGGCCAGGTCCGCGGCCGTCAGCCGCAGCCGCGCCGCCCCGGCGTTCTCCGCCGCCCAGTGGGCCCGGTCGGCCCCCGGCACCGGCACCACCTGCGGCCCCTGCGCCAGCACCCACGCCAGCGCCACCTGCGCCGCCGTCACCTGAGGCCCGTGCCGCCGCGCCACCCGCCGCAGCCCCGCCACCACCACCTGGTTCGCCGCCATCGACTCCGCCGTGAACCGCGGGTGCCGGGCCCGCACGTCCTCCCACTCGAAGCCCTCGCCGGGCCGGAGCGTCCCGGTCAGGAACCCGCTGCCGAGCGGCATCGCCGCCAGGAACCCCACCCCGCGCGCCGCGCACCAGGGCAGCAGCCGCCGCACCGCCTCCCGGGACCACACCGACAGCTCCGCCTGCACCGCGCTCACCGGGAACACCTGCTGGACCCGCTCCAGGTGCCCCAGGGTCACCTCGTACGCCCGGTCCCCGCGCCGGCCCGCCCCCGGACCGGCGCCCGCCCCCAGCGCGCAGAGCCCCAGCGCCCGCACCTTCCCCGCACCCACCAGCTCCGCCATCGCCCCCCAGGTCTCCTCCACCGGGACGTCCGGATCCACCCGATGCAGCTGGTAGACGTCTATGACGTCCGTCCGGAGCCGCCGCAGCGAGGCGTCGCAGGCCCGCCGCACGTATCCGGGCCGCCCGTCCGCCACCACGTGCTGCTCGCCGGCCCGCAGCCCCACCTTGGCGGACACGAACGCCTCGGCCCGCCGCTCCCGCAGCACCCGCCCCAGCAGCAGCTCGTTGGTGAAGGGCCCGTACAGGTCGGCGGTGTCCAGCAGGTTCGCCCCCAGGTCCAGGGCCGCGTGCACCGTGGCCAGCGACTCGTCGCGGTGGCGCCGCGAGGGCGCGTACGCCCAGCTCATCGGCATGCACCCGAGCCCGACGGCGCCCACCGCCAGCGCACCCGCCCCGATCGACCTGCGCTCCACCCGTGCGTCCCCCTCCCGGTCCGGCAAACAAACTAACGGCTTGATCAGGATCCTTTGGCCTTGGCATAGCCTCCTGGTCATGGATGCAAAGACCGCGGACGTCTGGCTGCCGTTCCCCGCCGAGGAGATCGAGGGCCTCCCCGACGCCTTCACCTACCGGCAGTGGGACGGCGAGGACGCCTTCCCGGCCGACCCGGCCGCCTGCGTCTTCTACGTCACGCCGTACATGAAGTCCCCCGAGGTGACCCTGCGCCCGCTGCCCGGCATGCCGCACCTGGAGGTCGTGCAGACGCTGACCGCTGGCATCGACCACGTCCTGGGCGGCCTCGGCCTGCTGCGTCCCGGCGTACGGCTCTGCAACGCGCGCGGGGTCCACGAGGCGAGCACCGCCGAGCTGGCGCTCACCCTCACGCTCGCCTCGCTGCGCGGGATCCCCAAGATGGTGCGCGGACAGGACCGCGAGGAGTGGCGCTCCGGTTTCTACGACGCCCTCGCCGACAAGTCCGTGCTGATCGTCGGGTACGGGTCCATCGGCGAGGCCATCGAGGACCGGCTCGCACCCTTCGAGTGCGCGCGGGTCGTGCGGGTCGCACGCTCGGCGCGCACCACCACGCGCGGGCCCGTGCACGCTCACGCCGAACTGCCCCGGCTGCTCCCCGGGGCCGACGTGGTGATCCTCTCCACTCCGCTGACGGACGCGACGCGGGGCCTGGCCGACGCCGCGTTCCTGGCCCGGATGAAGGACGGCGCCCTGCTGGTGAACGTGGCGCGCGGTCCCGTCGCCGACACCGCAGCCCTGCTGGCCGAGCTGGGCTCGGGCCGGCTGCGCGCGGCGCTCGACGTCACCGACCCGGAACCGCTGCCCGCCGGCCATCCGCTCTGGCATGCTCCGAACGTCCTGATCACGCCTCACGTGGGCGGCAGCAGCACGGCGTTCGCGCCGCGGGCGCGGCGCCTGGTGGCCCGCCAGCTCCACCGGTTCGCCGCCGGGGAGCCCGTGGAGAACACGGTCCTGGTCACCGACTGACGCCCGGTGCGCACGCTCCGCATCCGTCCGGACGCGCACAGTGGCAACAACTCTCCGCGTGGTAACGCAGAGTAGACCATCTATGTCCCTGAGTGACGAAAGTGGTGTATCGTCCGGAACAAGGGGCTGCAGCGCGTTCGTCTGGCGCTGGGGAGTGATCGGACACTTTGGGGGGCGACGGGCGATGTACGGCCAATGGACGAAGGATCCGATGCGGCACGGCCGCCGGAGGCGGCGCTGCCGGGAATGGGCTGCGCCGGAAACGGCCGGCGAGGGGGACCGGTGAGTGCCCCGGGGGCGGCGCTGCTGGCCAGGCCGCCCGTCTCGGGCGGCGGCGGCAGGAGCCTGGCGATGCAGCTGCTCCTGGCCGTGGTCAGCGGCGGATACGCCGTCGGCGCCGCCCTCGGCTGGGGCTCCGGGGAACTCGCCGAGATCATGGGCGACTTCGGGCTCAGCGCCGCCGCGTTACTCGCCGCCGTCTCCTGCTACACGTACGCACGGACGATCGACAGCCGCGAGCGCCCGGCCTGGCTGCTCTTCGCGTTCTCCTCCCTCATGGGCGCCTGCGGCAACGGCGTCTGGGGCTGGTACGAGGTGGTCCTCGGCGAGACCGTGCCGAAGCCCTCGCTCGCCGACTTCGCCTTCCTCTGCTTCGCGCCGCCCGCCATCGTGGGCCTGCTCGTCCTGGCCAAGCGCCCGGTCACCCGCGCCGGCTGGGTCTGCCTCGGGCTCGACTCCTGGCTCATCGGCGGCTCCCTGCTCACCCTGTCCTGGAGCCTGGCCCTCGCGCACGCGGCGCGGACCGCGCAGTCCGGGGCCCCCGGCAGCGTCCCGCGCGCCGCGCTCTCGCTCGCCTACCCGCTGCTGGACATCGCGCTCGTCTCCATGGTGCTCGTCCTGCACTTCCGGCGCTCCGAGGCCAACCGCTCGGCCGTCAACACCGCCATCGCGGCCCTGGCCCTGACCGTGCTCAGCGACGCCCTCTTCACTTCGCCGCTGCTGAGCGCCGAATACCAGTCCGGTCAGCTGCTCGACGCCGGCTGGTTCGCCGGGTCGCTGCTGCTCGCGTACGCGCCCTGGGGGGCCCGGCGGGCCCACCCGGCCCCGGGGGCGCCGGGGCTCGCCCGCGGCGAGCGGCCGGTCAGCCGCCCCATCACCGGCTCGCTGCCCGCCCTCACGCCGTACCTCGCGGCCGCGGTCTGCACCCTGGGCATCCTGTACAACGTGGTGGACGGCCGGAAGGTGGACCGCGTGGTGGTCTTCACCGGCTGCACGGTGGTCCTCGCCCTCGTCATCCGGCAGGGCATCATGCTCATCGACAACATCGCGCTGACGCAGGAACTCGCCCAGAAGGAGAACCACTTCCGCTCCCTGGTCCAGGGCTCCAGCGACGTCATCATGATCGCCGCCCCCACCGGGACCCTGCGGTACGTCAGCCCCGCGGCGGCCGGGGTCTACGGGCGCGAGGCCGAAGAGCTCGTCGGCACGGAGCTGGCCACCCTGATCCACCCGCACGACCTGGGACGCGTGGTCCACGAGGTGCGCCGCTTCCTGGCCGCGCCGCCCGCCGAGGAACCGACCACCCGCATCGAGTGCCGCTTCAAGTCCGGCGGCGGCGAATGGCTCAACGTGGAGTCGACCGTCAACCGCCACCAGGGCGGTCTCATCCTCAACAGCCGCGACGTCACCGAGCGGGTCCGCCTCCAGGCGCAGCTCCAGCACAGCGCCGAGCACGATCCGCTGACCGACCTGCCCAACCGGGCGCTGTTCACCCGCCGGGTCCGCCAGGCCCTGACCGGGCGCCGCGCCGGGGACCACAGCACGGCCGTGCTCTTCATCGACCTCGACGGGTTCAAGGCGGTCAACGACACCATCGGCCACCAGGCCGGTGACGAACTGCTGATCGAGGCGGCGCGCCGGCTCCAGGACTCGGTGCGCGCCGGGGACACCGCGGCCCGGCTCGGCGGGGACGAGTTCGCGGCACTGATCCTGGGCGACGGCAGCCGAGACCGCAGCGCCCGCGAATACCAGGTGCACGAGATCGCGGACCGGCTGCGCACCACCCTCTCCCAGCCCTACCGGATCGCCGGGAGCGACGTACGGGTCGCCGCCAGCATCGGCGTGGCCTTCGCCGACCCGGGCATCACCCCTTCGGACCTCATGCGCAACGCGGACCTGGCGATGTACCGCGCCAAGGCGGGCGGTAAGGACCGGGTCGAGCTCTACGCGCCCCAGATGCAGGCCGAGGTCGTACGGAAGGCCGAGCTCGCGGGGCGGCTGCGCACCGCGCTCCACGACGGGGAGTTCGCGCTGCTGCACCAGCCCGTGGTCTCGCTGGCGACCGGCGAGGTCACGGCCGTGGCGGCGCAGGCCCGCTGGCGCTCGGCCCAGGGGATCCTGTTCACCCCGGCGGAATTCCTCCGGGTGGCCGAGTACAGCGAGGGCACGGCGACGGGCTCCGCCGGCCGCTCCGGCCGCTCCGGCCTCCCCGCCGGCATGCCCACCCGGGCCGCCGAGCTGGGGCACTGGCTGCTGGAGGAGGCCGTGGCGCAGGCCGCAGAGCGGCACCGGATCGGGCACGACGTACCGGTGGCCGTGCGGATGAGCGCCCAGCGACTGCTGGACCGCGGCGCGCCGCTCGGCTCGGTGGAGGCCCTGCTGACCCGGCACGGGCTGCCATCGGGGGCCCTGGTGATCGAAATGACCGTGTCGGACCCCAGAGTCCCCTTCGACGAGCTGGAGCGGCGTCTGGCGGCCCTGCGCAGGCTCGGGGTCCTGATCTCCCTCGACGGCTTCGGCAGCGGCTACGCGGCCATCAGCGCCCTGCGCAGACTCCCCGTGGACATCCTCAAGGTGGACCGGGGTCTGGTCGAGGGCGTGGTCGAGTCCGCCCGCCTCCACAAGATCACCGCCGGTTTGTTGCGCATTGCAAATGATTTGGGCATGCAGTCGGTGGCCGACGGGGTCGACCTTCCCGAGCAGGTCATGGCCTTGCGCGCAATGGGGTGCACACACGGCCAGGGAGTGGCCTTTTCCGGCCCACTCGACGAGTACAGGCTGCGCCGCGCGCTCGTGCGCGGTACGTTCCCAGTACCGGGCGCAGCGGCCCAGCCCGCCTTGGCCGGTGGTTCGCCCGGGGGCTCGATGGCCATCCGCAGAGGCTCACATAATGAGACGCCCGTCCCACCCGCTTGACATCCCCCTCCCGCCGGAGGGAGGGTCAGTGCCATGCGCACCCGAATTCTCGTACTTGGAAAGCGCGTCGGCTGAAGCTGGGACCAACATGTCCCTGCTCCACACGCCCGACGCGCTCCCCTCGCTTGCCTCCCGGCACGAGGGGTTTTTTGTTGCACTGGCACACCTTCGAATCCTCGTAAAACCCTCAGCTTCGAGAAGAGAATGTCGATGACCGAGCAGGCCACCGGGGCCCACCATCCGCAGCCGCGGCCCCGTTCCGGCGGACACCAGCCCGCCGCAGTTGAGCACGTCACGGGTGCGCAGTCCCTCATCCGCTCTCTCGAAGAGGTGGGGTGCGACACCGTCTTCGGTATCCCGGGCGGGGCCATCCTCCCGGCGTACGACCCGATGATGGACAGCACCAAGGTCCGCCACATCCTGGTCCGCCACGAGCAGGGCGCCGGCCACGCCGCGACCGGCTACGCGCAGGCCACCGGCAAGGTGGGCGTCTGCATGGCCACCTCCGGCCCGGGCGCCACCAACCTGGTCACCCCCATCGCCGACGCGCACATGGACTCCGTGCCGCTCGTCGCGATCACCGGCCAGGTCTCCTCCAAGGCGATCGGCACCGACGCCTTCCAGGAGGCGGACATCGTCGGCATCACGATGCCGATCACCAAGCACAACTTCCTGGTCACCAAGGCCGCGGACATCCCGAAGACCATCGCCGAGGCCTTCCACATCGCCTCCACCGGCCGCCCCGGCCCGGTCCTGGTCGACATCGCCAAGGACGCCCTGCAGTCGAAGACCACCTTCTCGTGGCCGCCGGCGCAGGACCTCCCGGGCTACCGGCCGGTCACCAAGCCGCACGCCAAGCAGATCCGCGAGGCCGCCAAGCTCATCTGCCAGGCCAAGCGCCCCGTCCTGTACGTCGGCGGCGGCGTCATGAAGTCCGGCGCGACCGCCGAGCTGAAGGTCCTGGCCGAGCTCACCGGCGTCCCGGTCACCACCACGCTGATGGCGCTCGGCTCGTTCCCCGACAGCCACCCGCTGCACGTCGGCATGCCGGGCATGCACGGCGCGGTCACCGCCGTCACCGCCCTGCAGAAGTCGGACCTGCTGATCGCGCTCGGCACCCGCTTCGACGACCGGGTCACCGGCAAGCTGGACAGCTTCGCCCCGTTCGCCAAGGTCATCCACGCGGACATCGACCCGGCGGAGATCGGCAAGAACCGCGAGGTCGACGTCCCGATCGTCGGCGACGCCCGCGAGGTCATCGCCGACCTGATCCAGGCCGTCCAGGCCGAGCACACCGAGGGCAACACCGGCGACTACACCGCCTGGTGGAAGGACCTCACCCGCTGGCGCGAGACGTACCCGCTGGGCTACGAGACCCCCGGGGACGGCATGCTCTCCCCGCAGCAGGTCATCCAGCGCATCGGCGAGCTCGCCCCCGAGCACACCATCTACGCGGCCGGCGTCGGCCAGCACCAGATGTGGGCCTCGCACTTCGTCAACTACGAGGAGCCCCGCACCTGGCTGAACTCCGGCGGCGCCGGAACCATGGGCTACGCGGTCCCCGCCGCGATGGGCGCCAAGGTCGGCATGCCGGACCGCACGGTCTGGGCGATCGACGGCGACGGCTGCTTCCAGATGACCAATCAGGAACTGGTCACCTGCGCGCTGAACAACATCCCGATCAAGGTCGCGATCATCAACAACGGTGCGCTGGGCATGGTCCGCCAGTGGCAGACCCTGTTCTACAACCAGCGGTACTCCAACACCGTCCTGCACGCGGACGAGACGGGCCACGGCACCGTCGGATCCCAGCTCGGCGAGTCCACCGCCCCCCGCAAGGGCACCCGCGTCCCGGACTTCGTCAAGCTGTCCGAGGCCATGGGCTGCGTGGCCCTGCGCTGCGAGGACCCGGCCGACCTGGACAAGGTCATCGCCGAAGCCAACGCGATCAACGACCGTACCGTCGTGATCGACTTCATCGTCCACGAAGACGCCATGGTGTGGCCGATGGTCGCCGCCGGCACCTCCAACGACGAGGTCATGGCAGCCCGGGGCGTCCGTCCCGACTTCGGCGACAACGAAGACGACTGAGCCGAGAGAGCCTGAGAGAGAGAACGACTCACATGTCCAAGCACACGCTCTCCGTCCTGGTCGAGAACACGCCCGGCATCCTCGCCCGGATCGCCGCGCTGTTCTCCCGCCGCGGGTTCAACATCGACTCCCTCGCGGTCGGCGTCACCGAGCACCCCGACATCTCGCGCATCACGATCGTCGTGAACGTCGAGGACCTCCCGCTGGAGCAGGTCACCAAGCAGCTGAACAAGCTGGTCAACGTGCTCAAGATCGTCGAGCTGGAGCCGCACCACGCCATCGAGCGCGAACTCGTTCTGGTGAAGGTCCGCGCCGACAACGAGACCCGCTCGCAGATCGTCGAGATCGTCCAGCTGTTCCGCGCCAAGACGGTCGACGTCTCCCCGGAGGCCGTCACCATCGAGGCCACCGGCGGCGCCGACAAGCTCGGCGCGATGCTCAAGATGCTGGAGCCGTTCGGCATCAAGGAGCTCGTCCAGTCCGGCACGATCGCCATAGGGCGCGGCGGCCGGTCCATCACGGACCGCAGCCTGCGCGCGCTCGACCGCAGCGCCTGAACCACCCCCTGACGTCGCGTTGCCTCTCGCATCGCGAGACCAGGAAACTTCCCTATCGTTCCCCGCCGTACGGTGGGAGCAACACCAGCGCACCAAGGAGATATCCCAGTGGCCGAGCTGTTCTACGAGAACGACGCCGACCTGTCCATCATCCAGGGCCGCAAGGTCGCGGTCATCGGCTACGGCAGCCAGGGCCACGCCCACGCGCTGTCGCTGCGTGACTCCGGCGTCGACGTCGTCGTCGGCCTCAAGGAAGGCTCGAAGTCCAAGGCCAAGGCCGAGGAGCAGGGCCTGAAGGTCGTCCCGGTCGCCGAGGCCGCCGCCTGGGCCAACGTCATCATGATCCTGACCCCGGACCCGCTCCAGGCCGAGATCTACGAAGAGTCGATCAAGGAGCACCTGGAGGAGGGCGACGCGCTCTTCTTCGGCCACGGCTTCAACGTCCGCTACGGCTTCATCAAGCCCCCGGCCAACGTGGACGTCGCCCTGGTCGCCCCGAAGGGCCCCGGCCACCTCGTGCGCCGCCAGTACGAGGAAGGCCGCGGCGTGCCCTGCATCGCCGCCGTCGAGCAGGACTTCTCCGGCAGCGCCTTCGCCCTCGCGCTCTCGTACGCGGCCGGCATCGGCGGAACCCGCGCCGGCGTCATCAAGACCACCTTCACCGAGGAGACCGAGACCGACCTGTTCGGTGAGCAGGCCGTCCTCTGCGGTGGCGCCTCCGCGCTGGTCAAGGCCGGTTTCGAGACCCTGACCGAGGCCGGCTACCAGCCGGAGATCGCGTACTTCGAGTGCCTGCACGAGCTGAAGCTCATCGTCGACCTCATGTACGAGGGCGGCCTGGAGAAGATGCGCTGGTCGGTCTCCGAGACCGCCGAGTGGGGCGACTACATCACCGGTCCCCGCATCATCACCGACGCCACCAAGGCCGAGATGAAGCAGGTCCTCGCGGAGATCCAGAGCGGCGAGTTCGCCAACACCTGGATGGCCGAGTACAAGGCCGGTCTGCCGAAGTACAACGAGTACAAGAAGGCCGACGAGGCGCACCTGCTGGAGACCACCGGCAAGAAGCTGCGCAAGCTCATGAGCTGGGTCGACAGCGACGAGAGCTGATCCGTACGCGGCGGGGCCGGGATGACGAGTCCCGGCCCCGCAGCGCATGACCGGGCCGGATCGGACAGCTCCGTACGCGGTGCTTGTCCACCCTGGCCAACCCCGGACGGGTGATCCTTCCGGACAGGCGGAAATCCCTGCGGGATCCGCCACTACACTGCTCAACACAACGCGTCAGGCCCACAGTGTCGTGCGTCTTCCACGCGGCTACCCCCTCCACCGCCTGCGGCCGTCGGGACGGCCGTCCGCACTGGACTTGTGAGGATGACCCACGTGAGCTCGAAACCTGTCGTACTCATCGCCGAAGAGCTGTCGCCCGCCACCGTCGACGCGCTCGGTCCGGACTTCGAGATCCGGCACGTCAACGGAGCCGACCGCGCGGAGCTGCTCCCCGCGATCGTGGACGTCGACGCCATCCTGGTGCGCTCCGCGACCAAGGTCGACGCGGAGGCCATCGCCGCCGCCAAGAAGCTGAGGGTCGTCGCGCGCGCCGGTGTCGGCCTCGACAACGTCGACGTCTCCGCCGCCACCAAGGCCGGCGTGATGGTCGTGAACGCCCCGACCTCCAACATCGTCACCGCCGCCGAGCTCGCCTGCGGCCTGCTCGTCGCCTCGGCCCGCAACATCCCGCAGGCCAACACCGCCCTGAAGAACGGCGAGTGGAAGCGGAACAAGTACACGGGCGTCGAGCTCAGCGAGAAGACCCTCGGTGTCGTCGGCCTCGGCCGCATCGGCGTCCTGGTCGCCCAGCGCATGTCGGCCTTCGGCATGAAGATCGTCGCGTACGACCCCTACGTACAGCCCGCGCGCGCCGCCCAGATGGGCGTCAAGATGCTGACGCTGGACGAGCTGCTTGAGGTCGCCGACTTCATCACCGTGCACCTGCCCAAGACCCCCGAGACCCTCGGTCTCATCGGGGACGAGGCCCTGCACAAGGTCAAGCCGTCCGTCCGCATCGTCAACGCCGCGCGCGGCGGGATCGTGGACGAGGCCGCGCTGTACTCGGCCATCAAGGAGGGCCGCGTCGCCGGGGCCGGCCTCGACGTATACGCGAAGGAGCCCTGCACGGACTCCCCGCTCTTCGAGCTCGACCAGGTCGTCTGCACCCCGCACCTCGGCGCGTCCACGGACGAGGCCCAGGAGAAGGCCGGCATCGCGGTCGCCAAGTCGGTGCGCCTCGCGCTCGCGGGCGAGCTCGTACCGGACGCCGTCAACGTCCAGGGCGGTGTCATCGCCGAGGACGTCCGTCCGGGCCTGCCGCTCGCCGAGAAGCTCGGCCGCATCTTCACCGCTCTCGCGGGCGAGGTCGCGGTCCGGCTCGACGTCGAGGTCTGCGGCGAGATCACCCAGCACGACGTCAAGGTGCTGGAACTGTCCGCCCTCAAGGGTGTCTTCGAGGACGTCGTCGACGAGACGGTCTCCTACGTCAACGCCCCGCTGTTCGCGCAGGAGCGCGGTGTCGAGGTACGTCTGACCACCAGCTCGGAGTCCCCGGACCACCGCAACGTGGTGACCGTGCGCGGCACCCTGTCGGACGGTCAGGAGGTGTCGGTCTCCGGCACGCTCGCCGGCCCGAAGCACCTGCAGAAGATCGTCGGCATCGGCGAGTACGACGTGGACCTGACGCTCGCCGACCAGATGCTCGTACTGCGCTACACCGACCGCCCGGGCGTGGTCGGCACCGTCGGCCGCATCCTCGGCGAAGCCGGCCTCAACATCGCGGGCATGCAGGTCGCCCGCGCCGAGGAGGGCGGCGAGGCGCTCGGCGTCCTCACCGTCGACGCGGAGGTCCCGGTGAACGTCCTCGCGGAGATCTCCGCCGAGATCGGCGCCGTCTCGGCGCGTACGGTCAGCCTCGGCTGACCCGCACGGCACAGGGAAGGGCCCGGGGAACTCCCCGGGCCCTTCCCTGTGTTCCGCCGCCGCTCGCCCCTTCGCTACGGGGATCAGGTGTACGGGGACCAGGCCGCGAGGGCCGGACCCTGCCCGGCGGGCTCCTCGGCGGGCCGCCCCGCGGCCCCGGGCCCCCGCAGCAGGGTGGCGGCGAGCAGGGCCGCCGCCAGCAGCAGGGCCGTACCGCCCCAGGCGGCGTACTGCATGCCGTGGACGAAGGCCTCGCGGGCCAGGGCCAGCAGCTGCTCCCCGGCAGGCCCGCCGAGCTGCCCGGCGGTGGCCACGGCCCCGCCCAGGGTCTCCCGCACGGCGGGCTCCGCGCCCGACAGGTCGGAGCGGTAGACGGCGGTGCCGAGGCTGCCCAGGACCGCCATGCCGAGCGCGCCGCCGAACTCCTGGCCCGTCTCCAGCAGGGACGCGGCCGAGCCGGCCTTCTCGGCGGGGGCCGCGCCCAGGGCCATGTCGGAGACCAGGGACATCACGGTGACGATGCCGCAGGCCAGCACTCCGGCGCCGGTCAGCAGCAGCCACAGGCAATCGCTGCCGACCAGCGCGATCAGGGCGAACCCGGCGGCGGCGAGGGCGAAGCCGCCGGCGATGACGTGGGCCCGGTCGGTCCTCTGGGCCAGGGCCGCGCTGAGGGGGGCGGCGGCGCCGATGAGGAGCGAGGGCGCGAGGCTCCACAGGGCGGCTTCCAGCGTGCCCATCCCGAGCACCGACTGCAGGTACTGGGTGGTGAAGTAGGCCGAGCCCATCATCGCGAAGGCGGCGATGGTGTTGAGGACGATCCCGGCGCCGAATCCGCGGCCCCGGAAGAGGGCCCGGCTGACCATGGCGTCGCCACGGGTGCGCTGGCGGCGGACGAAGGCGTACCCGAAGGCCAGGCCCACGGCGACGGAGGCGGTGTAGAGCGGCTCCGGGCCCTCGGCGGCGATCTCCTTGAGGCCGTACACGACCGGGAGCACGGCGGCCGTCGACAGCGGGACGCTCAGCAGGTCGAAGCGGCCGGGCGCCGGGTCCTTGAACTCCGGGACCAGCACCGGGACGAGGGCCAGCAGGAGCAGCATCGCAGGCACGTTGATCAGGAAGACCGAGCCCCACCAGAAGTGGTTCAGCATCACGCCGCTCATCACCGAGCCGAGGGCGATGCCGCCGGTCATGGCCCCGGACCAGATGGCGATGGCCCGGCCGCGCTGCCCGTCGTCCTCGAAGAGGTTGCGCACGAGGGCCAGGGTGGAGGGCATCAGGGTCGCGCCGCCGATCCCGAGCAGCACGCGGGCCGCGATCAGCATCTCGGCGCTGGTGGCGTAGGCGGCGCAGACGGAGGCGAGCCCGAAGGCGGTCGCGCCCGTCAGCAGCAGCTTGCGGCGGCCGATCCGGTCTCCGAGCGAACCCATCGTGATGAGCAGGCCGGCCAGCGCGAAGGCGTAGCTGTCGAAGATCCAGAGCTGCTGGGTGGCGCTCGGGTCGAGCTCGCGGGTGATCGCCGGGATGGCGAAGTAGAGGACGGAGACGTCCATCGAGACCAGGAGCAGCGGCAGCAGGAGGACGGTGAAGGCGATCCATTCCCGGCGGCCCGCGGGACGTGCGGCGGAGTGCGTCATGAGCAGCAATGTACAAGTGTCATAAACACTTGTCTAGTACGGCTGTATGGAACGGTTGTATGGGACGGCTGTCTTGATACGGTGAGGGCATGGGACACCGCGAAGATCTGCTCGAAGGGGCCAAGAAGTGCCTGGCCGAGAAGGGTTTCGCGCGGACGACCGCGCGGGACATCGTCAACGCCTCGGGCGCGAACCTGGCGTCGATCGGCTACCACTACGGCTCGAAGAACGCCCTGCTCACGCAGGCGTTCATCGCCATGGCCGAGGAGTGGGGCGACTCCTTCAAGCCGGACGTCACGGGGGAGGGCGGCTCGCTGGAGCGCTTCCACTCGGTCTGGGACGCAATGATCGGACAGCGCGATCAGGCGGCCCCGATGTGGGCGGCCAGCCTGGAGATCGCGATGAACCGCGACCGGCTGCCGGAGCTGCGGGAGATGGTCGTGGCCTCGGAGGGCGAGGGGCGCAAGGGGCTGACCGAGATGTTCACGGGCATCCCGGAGGGGCAGCTCGAAGAGCGGGACGTCCGGACCCTGGGAGGGCTGTACCAGGTGCTGGTCGCCGGGATGATGGTGCAGTGGCTGTACAACCCCGAGAACGCGGTCACCGCCGACGAGTTGACCGAGGGCATGCGCCGCGCCGCGCAGAAGATGGTGAACGGCGAGGACGCCGGAGCCGACGCCCCCGCCTGAGCCGTTCGGCCGTTCGACCGGCCGGTGGTTCAGCCGTACAGGCGGGCCGCCTTGAGGGCCATGTGGAGCAACAGCCGGTCCTCGCCCTCGTCCAGGTCCAGGCCGGTCAGCTGTTCCACCCGGGCGAGCCGGTAGTACAGGGTCTGGCGGTGGATGCCCAGGGCCGCCGCCGCACGCCCCGCCTGGCCCGCGCAGTCCAGGAACAGCTCGGCGGTGCGGGCCAGTTCCCGGTGCGCGGGCTCCAGCAGGACCCGCGTCGCCGGGTCGCCCGCCGGACCCGCGGCCGCCAGTGCCGCCAGCATCCGGTACGGGCCGATCATCGACCACCGGGCCACCGGCCCGAACCGGGGCTGGGCCGCGGCCGCCTGCGCCGCCGCCGAGGCCTGCGACCAGGCGTCGGCCAGCGCCGCCAGCCCCCGCCGGGGCTCCGCGATCCCGGCGCTCGCGCCGCCGCCCGCCAGCAGCCGGGTCGCGACGCCCTCGGCGGGAACGAGCACCTCGGCCGAGCGGAGCCTGACCAGCACGGCGAGCGCCTGCCCGGCCCGTCGGCCCGGCCGGTCCCCGGAAGCGGCGCCCGAGCCCGAGCCGGGCCCGGCCCCGGAGCCACCCTCCGCCCCGGCCCCGCCGGCCCCGCCGACCCGGCCGTCGTCATCGCCGGCCCCCGGCCACGGGACCGTGCACACCGCCGCCGTGCCCGGTACCGACGCGGGCGCCTCGCCGGGCCACGGCGTCACGCACACCACCGCGTGCAGCCCGTCGGCGCCCGGGCCCAGCGCCAGCCGCAGTGCGGCCACCGCCATGTCCTGCTGCCACCCCCGCCCGGCCACGAGCACCGCCCGGAACTCCCGGGACAGGTCGGCCCCCGCCTTCGCCTCCTCGGCGAGCAGGATCCCGATCCGCTCGGCCACCTCCATGGCCGCCGCCAGGGCGTCCGGACCCGGGCCGGGCTCCTGGTCGAGGAGCCACACGTACCCCTGCACGATCCCGCGGTACCGCACCGGCAGGCAGATCCGCCCCCGGAAGACCCCCGCGTCGGGCGCCGCCGGGATGCGCACCGGCCCGGTCGCCCGCGCGATGCCGAAGGCCTCGAACCAGGACCGCACGGCCGCCGTCGACTGCCGGGTCAGGATCGAACGGGTGCGGACGGGGTCCATCGCGAGGTCGTCCTCGCTGTCGTGCGCGCCGAAGGCGATGAGGCGGAAATCCCGGTTCTCCAGCGTCGCCGGGGCGCCGAGGAGCGCCGAGATCTCATCCACCAGGTCCTGGTAATCGCCTTTCACCCGGACATTCTCCCACTCGGAAACCCGGTCTTCAGACAGATGTATGAGATCGGGGACACGGATGCGTGACAGCTGTCGATGGCAGAGGATCAAAGCGATCCTTAGGTTTCACGGTGGTTTTACATGCGTTTTCTTTACGGCCCCGCCCACCCCCTCGCGGACCGTACGACTGCTTCTGCCACCTGTTGGAGGTGCCCCGTGCTGGGTCCCGCGATCCTCGCCGCTTCGCGCAGCGACAAGATGCGCCGAATCGTCTCTGCCGCCCCGGTGACCAAGCCCGTGGTGAACCGGTTCATCCCCGGTGAGACGGTCGACCAGGTCATCCCGATCGTCGTGGACCTCACGGAGAAGGGCCTGGAGCTCACGCTCGACGTGGTGGGCGAGGACATCACCACGGTGGAGCAGTCCCACGCCGCGCGTGACGCCTACCTCGACCTCATCGAGCACCTGGCGGGCCTGGGCCTCGGCGAGAAGGCCGAGATGTCGGTCAAGCTGTCGATGTTCGGCCAGGCGCTGGAGGGCGGCCACGAGCTCGCGCTCGCCAACGTCCGCCCGGTGGTCGAGGCCGCCGCGGCCATCGGCACCACCGTCACGCTGGACGCCGAGGACCACACCACCCTCGACTCGATGTTCGCCATCCACGAGGAGCTGCGCCGCGACTTCCCGCAGACCGGCTGTGTGATCCAGGCGTACCTCTTCCGCACCGAGGGCGACGCCCGCCGCCTGGCCGCCGCCGGCAGCCGCGTCCGGATCGTGAAGGGCGCGTACAAGGAGCCGGCCGAGGTCGCGTACCAGGACAAGGCCGAGATCGACAAGGCGTACGTCCGCATCCTGAAGACGCTGATGGACGGCGAGGGCTACCCGATGATCGGGTCGCACGACCCGCGCCTGATCGCCATCGCGCAGGAGCTCGCCCGCAAGGCCGGGCGCAAGCTGGACGAGTACGAGTTCCAGATGCTGTACGGCATCCGCGGCGAGGAGCACCTGCGGCTCGCCGCCGAGGGCCACCGCATGCGCGTCTACACCGCGTACGGGACGGACTGGTACGGCTACTTCATGCGGCGCCTCGCCGAGAAGCCCGCCAACCTCCTGTTCTTCCTCCGCTCGATGATCACCAAGAACTAGCCCAGAACCAGGTCAAGGAGTTACCAGCCCCATGGATGCTGTGACCCAGGTCCCCGTGCCGGTCAACGAGCCGGTCCACTCGTACGCCCCCGGCACCCCGGAGCGCGCGCGCCTCGAAACGCAGCTGAAGCAGCTGTCCGAGAACCCGATCGACCTGCCGATGACGATCAACGGCGTCAAGCGGATGGGCGGCGGCGAGCGCTTCGACGTCGTGCAGCCGCACGACCACAAGTCGGTCATCGGCACGTACGCGAACGCCACCGAGGCCGACGCCCAGGAGGCCGTCGACGCCGCCCTGGCCGCCGCCCCGGCCTGGCGCTCGATGTCCTTCGACGACCGCGCCGCGATCATCCTGCGCGCCGCCGAGCTGCTGTCCGGCCCGTGGCGCGAGAAGCTGGCCGCCTCCACCATGCTGGGCCAGTCGAAGACGGCGCAGCAGGCCGAGATCGACACCCCGTGCGAGCTCGTCGACTTCTGGCGCTTCAACGTCCACTTCGCCCGCCAGATCCTGGCCGAGCAGCCGGTCGCGAACTCCGCCGGCGTGTGGAACCGCAGCGACCACCGCCCGCTCGAAGGCTTCGTCTACGCGATCACGCCGTTCAACTTCACGGCCATCGCGGGCAACCTGCCGACCGCCCCCGCCCTGATGGGCAACGTGGTCGTGTGGAAGCCGTCCCCGACGCAGACCCACTCCGCGGTCCTCCTGATGGAGCTCCTGGAGGAGGCCGGTCTGCCGAAGGGCGTCATCAACCTGGTGACGGGCGACGGCATCGCCGTCTCCGAGGTGGCCCTGAACCACCCCGAACTGGCCGGCATCCACTTCACCGGCTCGACCAAGACCTTCCAGTACCTGTGGAAGACGGTCGGCAACAACATCGAGAAGTACAAGTCCTACCCGCGCCTGGTCGGCGAGACCGGCGGCAAGGACTTCGTCGTCGCGCACCCGTCCGCGGACCGCGCCGTCCTGAAGACCGCGCTGACCCGCGGCTCCTTCGAGTTCCAGGGCCAGAAGTGCTCGGCGTCCTCGCGCGCCTACGTCCCGGCCTCGATCTGGAACGACGGCTTCAAGGAGGCCTTCGCGGCCGAGGTCGACGGCATCACCATGGGCCCGGTCACCGACCTGACCAACTTCATCGGCGCCGTCATCGACGAGCGCTCCTTCGCGAAGAACAAGGCCGCGATCGACCGCGCCAAGGCCGACCCGACCTGCGAGATCGTCGCCGGCGGCACCTACGACGACTCGGAGGGCTACTTCGTCCGCCCGACCGTCATCGCGTGCACCGACCCGGAGAACGAGGTCTTCACGACCGAGTACTTCGGCCCGATCCTGGCGATCCACGTGTACGAGGACGCCGAGTTCGACGCGATGCTGGCCCAGATGGAGTCGGTGTCGGCGTACGCGCTGACCGGCTCGATCATCGCGGGTGACCGCTACGCGGCCGCCGACGCGATGGAGAAGCTCCGCTTCGCGGCGGGCAACTTCTACATCAACGACAAGTCGACCGGCGCCGTGGTCGGCCAGCAGCCCTTCGGCGGCGGCCGCGCCTCGGGTACGAACGACAAGGCGGGCGCCGCCTCGAACCTGATGCGCTGGACCTCGACGCGCTCCATCAAGGAGACGCTGGTCGCGCCGACGGACTACGCGTACCCGCACATGGGCTGACCCGGGCCCCCTGCTGAACCCCGCCCCCGTTCCGGTACCCCCAAGTCCGGATCGGGGGCGGTCCCAGTTCCCGACCCGTCGGTCAGGGGATCATGACCACCTTGCCGAGGTTGCGCCGCTCCTCGATCAGGGCGTGCGCGCGGGCCGCCTCGGCCAGCGGGATCTCCCCGTGCACCGCGGGGCGCAGGGAGCCCTGCGCGTACGCCTTCCACAGCTCGCGCCGCCAGCGCTCGTACTCCTCGGGCCGGCCCTGGGCGACGGCCCGGATCTGGAACCCGATCATCGAGGCGCCGCGCACCAGCAGTTCGTACGCCTCCACCGAGCCGCCGCCGGAGCCGTACGCCACCAGCCGGCCGCCCGTGGCCAGGGCCCGCACGGCGGGGCCGAGCAGTTCGCCGCCGACCCCGTCGAGGACCACGTCGTACGGTTCGCCCCAGGCGGCCGGGTCCCCGTACAGCACCACCTCGTCGGCGCCGAGGCTCCGTACGAACCCGGCCTTGTCCGGGCTGGAGACGGCGGCGACCAGCCGCCCCGCCCCGCCCGCCCGGGCCACTTGGAGCGCGAGGCTGCCGACCCCGCTCGCGGCGGCCGTCACCAGCACGGACTCCCCGGGGCGGATCCGCCCGGCCTCCCAGGCACCCCGGGCGACGAGCCCGCTGCGCACGAGTGCGACGGCGTCCACGGAGCTCGCCCCGTCGGGGACTGCGGCGGCGAAGGGGGCCGCGAGCAGCGCGTATTCGGCGTAAGCGTGGCCGAAGCACAGCCCGGTGACGCGCGCGCCGAGGGCGAAGCCGTGCACCCCCGCGCCGAGCGCGGTCACGGTCCCGGCGACCTCGCCGCCCAGCGGCACCGGCCCGGCGCCCTCCCGCACCTTGCGCACGACGGGCAGCGTGACCCCGACGGCCTCGACCGCGACGAGCAGCTCCCCGGGGCCGGGGACGGGCACGGCCACGTCCTCGGCGAACAACACCTCGGGGCCGCCGTTGACCTCGTGGCGGATGCGCAGCACAGGACCTCCCGGACGGAGTCGGATTCATTGGGGATCCCAACGGTATACGAGATCGTGGGGAATGCCAATGAATTGTTAGGCTGGGTCCATGACCTCGGCCCTCGCACACATCCAGTCCCTCCCGAGCTGGCTCGTCGGACGGGTCGCGGCACGCGGCCGCGGCCTGGTCGCCGAGGCGCTCGCCGGGGAAGGACTGAAGCTCGCGCACCACGCCGTGCTGGCGGCGACCGCGGAGCACGGCCCGGTGGCCCAGGCCGATCTCGGCCGCCTGCTCGGGATCGACCCCAAGGACCTGGTCGGGCTCCTCAATCACCTGGAAGGCGCCGGCCTCCTCCTGCGGGCCCCGGATCCGGCGGACCGCCGCAAGAACGCCGTCACCCTCACCCCGGCGGGCGGGGATGCCCTCACCCGCTGCGCCGCCCTGGCCGAAACGGCGAACGCGGAGTTCCTCGCCCCCCTCACCCCGGCGGAGCGCGAGCGGCTGACGGCCCTCCTGACCCGCCTGCACGAGGCCCCGTAGGCCTCAGACCTCGGTCATGACCTGGTCCAGGGACTTCCGGAGCAGGTCCGGGACCTCGCAGTCGTCCGCCGGGTAGCCGACCGGGATGACCGCGAACGCCTTCTCGTTCTCCGGGCGGTGCAGGACCTGGGAGAGGAAGCGCATCGGGCTCGGGGTGTGGATCAGGGCGGCGAGGCCGCTGAGGTGGAGGGCGGTCAGGAGCATGCCGACCGCGATGCCGACCGATTCGTCCGCGTAGTAGTGCTTGCGCTTGGCGCCGTCCGGGCCGAGCCAGTAGCGCTGCCGGAAGACGACGAGCAGGGCCGGGGCGTCGGTCAGGTGGGTCTTGACGGCGTCCGTGCCCAGGGGGCGCAGGGCCGCCAGCCACTCCTCGCCGAGGCGCCCGTCGTACGAGAGCAGCTCCTCCCGCTCGGCGGCCTCGCGGATCCGCCGGCGCACCTGCGGGTCCTTGACCAGGACGAAGGTCCACGGCTGCTGGTGGGCCCCGGAGGGGGCGGTCGCCGCGCAGGCGATCGCGTCGCGTACGACCTGTTCGGGGACGGGGTCGGGGGAGAAGTGGCGGACGGTCCGCCGCTCGTCCATGCGCTTGCGCAACTCCGCGGCCCGCGCGAGCGATTCCGCGCTCGGCAGCCGCGCGGGCCGGTAGGCGACGGGCTGGTAGGGCGCACCGTGGGTGGGGGTCCACTGCCGGGTCTCGGGAGGCATGCACCGATCCTCGGGCGTGCGGACGCGCGGGGGCACGGCCCGTTCCGGTCGCCCTCGCGGATTTCCGGCCTTTCCTGCGGCCGTTGATAGCGTCGCCGTATGGACGTCCTGCTGAAGCACACCTCCCGGCTGGGGGACGGCGAGCTCCACGAGCTGCGGGAGCTGCTCGACCGGGCCTTCGGCGGGGACTTCGCCGACGAGGACTTCGAGCACGCGCTCGGCGGCATGCACGCCCTCGTCCGCGAGGGCGGGGAGCTCGTCGCGCACGGGAGCGTCGTGCAGCGGCGGGTCCTGTACCGGGGCCGGGCCCTGCGGACCGGATACGTCGAGGCCGTCGCCGTACGGGCGGACCGGCGCGGGCACGGCCTCGGCGGGCGGGTCATGGACGCGCTGGAGGGCGTCATCGAGCGGGCCTACGTACTCGGGGCGCTGTCGGCCTCCGCCGACGGCGCCCGGCTGTACGAGCGGCGGGGGTGGGTCGTGTGGGGCGGGCGGATCGGAGCGCTGTCACCCGCCGGACCGGTGCGGCTCCCCGACGAGGAGGGGTCGACGTACGTGTGGTTCCCGCCCGGCGGGGCGCTGGAGGACCCCGCCGGGCGGCTCGACTTCGACTGGCGCGACGGCGACGTGTTGTAGCGCGTCAGCCCGAGATGCTGGGCGCGCCCGTCTCGATGTGGCCCGTGTACCGGCGCGACCAGGTGCCGTCGTTGTCCGCGAGGATCGTGAAGTCGTACCAGCCGTTGTTGTAGGCGACCGCGTTGAAGTAGTCCTCGCGCGAGGAGTTCGCCGGGACGGTGTACGTCCACGGGCCGTCCGAGCGGTAGGCGTTCGAGCGGATCGTGAAGGTGACCGGCGCGGCCGAGCCGTTCGTCATCTTGAAGTAGAGCGCCGTCTTGCCCGTGCCCGGCTCCACCGCGAAGCGGGCCGCCACCTCGATCGCCTTGCCCGCCTTCGACGTGTCGCCGATGAACCGGCGCAGGAAGCGGTTCGGTCCGTACATCGAGATGTCGTACTTGCCGGAACCGCTGCCGAGCCCGATGTTGAAGTAGTCCGTCGCCGTGCCGGCCGGATCCACCGTGTACTGCCAGGCCGCCGTGTCCCGGTACTGGTGCGGGTGGATCGAGAAGTGCGCCGCCTGCTTCGCCTGCGGGCCCTGGTTGGTCATCGAGAACCAGGCCAGGATCTTGCCGGCCGCGCCGAACTCGAAGCGGTCCAGGTTGCCGTTCACCTGGTACGGAAGGGCCCGCGCCGGACGGGTGCCGGCCTCCTGCACCGGGAGCGCGTTGTCCTGGGGCGCCGGGTTGGGCAGCGGGCCGCAGGTCGCCTGGCCGATGACCTTCGCGGTCGAGGGCAGTCCGGCCGGCACCCCGTACACCGGGCGCGCGAAGTCGAAGACGCCGGTCAGGTCGCCGGTCACCTTGCGGCGCCAGGCGCTGATGTTGGGGCAGGCCGCCGGGGTGCCGAGGGCCGCCGTCCACGTCTCCATGAACCGGAGCACCGAGGTGTGGTCGAAGACCTCCGAGCTCACCCAGCCGCCGCGCGTCCACGGGGACATGACGATCATCGGGACGCGGAAGCCGAGGCCGATCGGCGTTCCGTCGAGGTACTCGCCCGGGGTGCCGGGCGGGGCGACCGGCGGCGGGACGTGGTCGAAGAAGCCGTCGTTCTCGTCGTAGTTGAGGAACAGGACGGTGGAGTCGAAGACCTCCGGGTTCGCGGACAGCGCCCGGTAGACCAGGTCCACGAAGTGCGCGCCGTCTCCGGGCGGGGCGTACGGGTGCTCCGAGAAGGCCTCGTTCGCGACGACCCAGGAGACCTGCGGCAGGGTGCCGGCGACGACGTCCGCGCGGATGGCGGCCGCGATGTCGTCGGGGGTGGAGCCGGTGACCTTCGGGACGGAGCCCATGCCGCGGTCCCACAGCGGGTTGCCGGGCGCCGCGTCCGTGAACTTCTTGAAGTAGGCCAGCCCGTTGTCCCCGTAGTTGTCCTGGGCGTTCTGGTAGACCTTCCAGCTCATGCCGGCCCGCTGGAGGGCCTCCGCGTACGTCTCCCAGGTCAGCCCGGACTCGTCGCCGCCGTCCTTGCTGCCCGCGTCGACCTTGCCGCTCCACAGGAAGGTGCGGTTCGGGCCGGTCGCGCTCAGCGTCGAGCAGAAGTAGGCGTCGCAGATCGTGTAGTTGTCGGCGAGCCCGTAGTGGAACGGTATGTCCCCGCGGTCGAGGTAGCCGAGGGTGCGCGTGTTGCCGACGCCGAGCACCCAGTTGTCCATCCGGCCCTTGTTCCAGGCGGCGTGCTGCGAGGTCCAGCTGTGCGGGAGGTCGCCGTTGCACTGGGCGAGGGTCTCGCCGTCGACACCGCCCGCCGCGGGGGTGGAGCTGAGCTTCCACGGGTACTGCCGGCCGCCCCAGTTGGACTGGTTGAACGTGCCCCAGCCGCCCGGGATGTTGCCGGCGGCGCGGTCGCCGAAGCCGCGGACACCCTTCAGCTTGCCGAAGTAGTGGTCGAAGCTGCGGTTCTCCTGCATGAGGATCACCACGTGCTTGACGTCGGTGATCGTGCCGGTCGCGGCGGCAGCGGCCGCCGACGTCGGCGCGATCGCCGGCAGGGCGGCCCCGGCCATCAGCCCGGCGCCGATTCCCACGAAACCTCTGCGGCTGATCGGTGTCACTGGCTACTCGCCTCCAACTCAAGTGCCCCGCTGGCACATTGACGGAAAGAGTGGCGGGCGCCGGGCCAAAGGTCTACATCCGTGCGGTAAGAAGTCGGTGAACATCCGGTTGGCTTGATTCAGTCTTCGAGACGGACCAGCATTTTGCCCAGATTGTCGCCCCGCAGCATGCCCAGGAAGGCCTCCACCGTGTGATCAATTCCCTGGACAACCGTGGTGTCCGTACCGATCCGGCCGCTCTGCAGGTGGGGGACCAGGAAGTCCTCCATCTCGTTCTGCAAATTGGTGTGATTGCGAACCAATACCCCTTCCAGGCGGAGCGACTTGTGGACGACCTCGAAGAGGTTGCGCGGGGCGGCGGGCGAGCGGTCCCCGTTGTACATCGAGATCCCGCCGACCCAGGCGATCCGCCCGTACTCGCGCAGCACGTCGATCGCGCCCGCCAGATGGTCCCCGCCCACGTTGTCCACGTACACGTCGATGCCGTCGGGCGCCGCCTGCGCGAGCTGCTCGCCGACCGGCCCGTCGTGGTAGTCGAAGGCCGCGTCGAAGCCGAGCGCGTGGGTGAGGTGACGGACCTTCGCCGCCGAGCCCGCGCTGCCGACGATCCGGCCGGCGCCCAGCAGCCGCGCGATGTGCCCGGTGGCGGTGCCCACCCCGCCCGCGGCGGCCGAGACGAAGAGGTCCTCGCCCTCGCGCAGCGCGGCGGTCCGGGTGAGGGCGGCGTACGCGGTCAGGCCGGTGCCGCCGAGGATGCTCAGGTACGCCTCCAGCGGGACGCCCGCGTGGCCGCGCAGCTTGCGGGTGCCGTCCACGCCGAGGGTGACGAGGGCGTGGGTGCGCCAGCCCCGGCGGTGGAAGACCAGGTCGCCCTCGCGCAGCCCCGGATCCCGGGAGGCGAGCACCCGGCCCACCGAGCGGCCCTCCAGCGGGGTGTTCAGCGCGAAGCCGCCCTCGTCGCCGTCCATCATCCCGCGGTGGTACGGATCCACCGAGAGCAGCAGGTTCTGCACCAGGGCGGTGCCCGGAGCGGGGGAGGGGACGGGGGTCTCGACGTAAGCGAAGTCGGCCGCGACGGGGAAACCGGAGGGGCGGGCGATCTGGTGGACGGCGCGGGCGGTGTGGTTCGTGGTCATGGTGAGGACGCTAGGAAGGAATCACCGGCCCGGGCAGGGGGTTGCGCTCATGGAAGCAGCACATCCATGAACACCGCTCATAGAACGAGGTGAGAGCCGCAGTGGCCGAGCTCGCTCCGCACGAACTCCGGGTCCTGGTCGCCGTCGCCGAGACCGGCGGCTTCTCCGCCGCGGCCGTCCGGCTGGGCCTCACCCAGTCGGCCGTCTCGCACTCGGTGCGCGGCAGCGAGGCGAAGGTCGGCGCGGTCCTCTTCGAGCGCGGGCGCGGCGGGGCCTCGCCCACCCCGGCGGGGGAGGTGGCGGCGGGCCGCGCCGACCTCGGCATCGCGACGCTGAACGGGACCGGACCCGCACCCGCGGAGGCGGGCGCGCAGGGACTGCTGACCGGGGTGCTCCGGGAGGAGGCGTACGCCCTGGTCCACCCGGCCGGACATCCGGACCCGAGGGCGCTGCCCCTGCTGGACTGGGACGAGAACTGCGGCTCGTACACCCGCGACTGGTGGCGGGCCCAGGACTGGATCCCGCGCGCCACCGTCAAGGCGGAGGACGACGCGATGGTGCTGACCATGGTCGGGCGCGGGCTCGGCATGGCGATCCTGCCCGAGCTGTCGCTGCGCGAGGCCACGGACGCCGTGGACATCACCGGTCTGGGCCCTTCGGGGCCCGTGAGACGCGTGGGATACGTCACCACGCCGGAATCCGCCTCGACTCTGGCCGTACGGGCTCTGATCAGGGAACTTCGCTCTGAGAAGGCCTGAATCGGAGCTTCGCGGAGGGCCCTTTCGGGGGGTTGCCCGTCTCAGATAGTAGGAAGCCCGACTAATTGCGGAGACATACAACGGGAGCTGCCCTAGCTTTGTAGGAGCCGAACGTCTCGCCGATCCGGCGAATGGCGGTCGAGAGCGCGCGCCCTTGGGCAGGCAACCCCTGCCGCGCACCGCTCCCCGCCTCTTCCGGCGCCTTGAAGGAACCCCTCATCCGTGGCCCCGCCACGCCGTGATCTCAAGGAGTCGATCACCATGACCGCATCCACCGCAGCCCGCCGCGTCCGCCACTCCTCCACGGCCGACGCCGACCGCAAGAACGCCGCGGCCGCCCTCCAGCGCGCCCTGGACCGCCGGGACAACGGCGGCTCGACCGGCCACTGAGCACCCCCCCCCGCCGAGCACGCCGGCCCTCGGCCGTATGGGTCCACATGGTGGACGCAATATGACCGAGGGCTGGGACCGGGAGTACGGTTCCGACATGTCGACCAGCATCAATCTCGCAGTGATCCCCGGTGATGGCATCGGCCAGGAAGTCGTGGCTCAGGGCCTCAAGGTCCTTACCGCGGTCCTGCCCCAGGACGTGAAGCTGGAGACCAAGGAGTACGACCTCGGCGCGCAGCGCTGGCACCGCACCGGTGAGACCCTCCCGGACGCGGAGCTGGAGGCCCTCAAGCACCACGACGCGATCCTGCTGGGCGCCATCGGCGACCCGTCGGTCCCGTCCGGCGTGCTGGAGCGCGGCCTGCTGCTGAAGCTCCGCTTCGCCTTCGACCACTTCATCAACCTGCGCCCGTCGAAGCTCTTCCCGAACACGGCCACCCCGCTGGCCGGCCGTCCGGAGATCGACTTCGTGGTGGTCCGCGAGGGCACCGAGGGCCCGTACACCGGCAACGGCGGCAGCCTGCGCACCGGTACGCCCGCCGAGGTGGCCACCGAGGTCAGCATCAATACGGCGTACGGCGTGGAGCGCGTCGTCCGCGACGCGTACGAGCGGGCCAACTCCCGCCCCCGCAAGAAGCTGACGCTGGTCCACAAGAACAACGTCCTCGTGTACGCGGGCCACATGTGGAAGAACATCTTCGACAAGGTCGGCCAGGAGTACCCCGAGGTCACCACCGACTACCTGCACGTCGACGCCGCGACGATCTTCTTCGTCACGCAGCCCGAGCGCTTCGACGTCATCGTCACGGACAACCTCTTCGGCGACATCCTCACCGACCTGGCCGCGGCCGTGACCGGCGGAATCGGCCTCGCCGCCTCCGGGAACATCAACCCGACCGGCGCCTTCCCGTCCATGTTCGAGCCCGTCCACGGCTCGGCCCCGGACATCGCCGGCACCGGCAAGGCCGACCCGACCGCGACGATCCTCTCGGTCGCCCTCCTGCTGCGCCACCTCGGCCACGAGGACCGGGCCGTCCGCATCGAGGACGCGGTCTCGGCCGACCTCGCGGAGCGCGACGGCACCTTCCGCTCCACCGAGCAGATCGGCGACGCGCTCGCCGCCCGAGTAGCCGGCTGACCCGGCAGCTCCACCTCAGGAAGCCGCCGGGTCGCGCGTACGACGCACCCGGCGGCTTTTCCTGTGCGGCCCCGGGTGCCACCATCTCCCCTGGGCCGCATTCACTCCGCTTCACCCCGCTTCTCCGCAGGCACCTCGCGAGCGATAATCGAACGCGAGACCGCGGAATGCGGAGAAGCTCGGACGTCCTGGTACGCCGTGAGCGCGGTCCGCCCTACAAAACCGGTGAAGGACAAGCACTCATGACGACGCCCACGATCGAGCTCAAGCCCTCCTCGAACCCGCTGTCCGATGCGGAGCGCGAGGCGATCCTGGCCAGCCCCGGCTTCGGCCGCCACTTCACCGACCACATGGTGACGATCAAGTGGACCGAGGGCCGCGGCTGGCACGATGCAGAGCTGGTCCCGTACGCGCCGCTGTCGATCGACCCGGCGAACATGACCCTGCACTACGCGCAGACGATCTTCGAGGGTCTCAAGGCCTACAAGCAGCCCGACGGCACCGTCGCCACGTTCCGCCCGCGGGCCAACGCCGAGCGCTTCCAGGCCTCCGCCCGCCGCATGGCGATGCCCGAACTGCCCGCCGACCTCTTCATCGAAGCCTGCGACGCGCTCATCAAGCAGGACCGGGCCTGGGTGCCGGAGTCCGGCGAGGCCTCCCTGTACCTGCGGCCGTTCATGTTCGCGTCCGAGGTCGGCCTCGGCGTCCGTCCGGCCAACGAGTTCCTCTTCATGGTCATCGCCTCGCCCGCCGGCGCGTACTTCCCCGGCGGCGTCAAGCCGGTCTCCGTCTGGCTCTCCGAGGAGTACGTCCGCGCCGTCAAGGGCGGTACGGGCGCGGCCAAGACCGGCGGCAACTACGCGGCCTCGCTCGTCGCCCAGGCCCAGGCCGCCGAGCACGGCTGCGACCAGGTGGTCTGGCTCGACGCCGTCGAGCACCGCTGGATCGAGGAGATGGGGGGCATGAACCTGTACTTCGTCTACGGCGACCGCATCGTCACCCCGGAGCTGACCGGCTCGCTCCTGCCGGGCATCACCCGCGACTCCCTCCTCACCATCGCCCGCGACCTCGGCTACACCGCCGAGGAGGGACGCATCTCCACCGAGGACTGGAAGCGCGACAACGAGAACGGCACCCTGACCGAGGTGTTCGCCTGCGGCACCGCCGCCGTCATCACCCCGGTCGGCTCGGTCAAGTCCGAGCGCGCCAACTGGACCCAGGGCACCGGCGAGCCCGGCGAGGTCACCATGAAGCTCCGCAAGGCGCTGCTGGAGCTCCAGACCGGCCGCACCGCCGACACCCACGGCTGGATGCACCCGCTCGGCTAGTCGGCGGCGCGCCCGCCGCGAAGAGCGTCACGAAGAGCGCCGCGAAGGAGAGGTCCCGGCCGGGAGGCCGGGGCCTCTTCGTGTGGTCCGGGGCCCGGCTCGCCGGCCGGTGCGGGCGGGTCGCCTCACCCGTACGGGCCACCCGTACGCGGGTCCGCCGAAGGTGCTTCGCACCATCGCCCGCCCGGGGCGCGGCGCCCGCCCGCGCCCGTGTCCGCGGCCCCTTTCGGCCCGCCCGGCGCTCCGTCGCGGCGCGCGGGTCCGGCCCGTTCGGAGATGCGGTGGGCGTACGGGCGTGCGACGTTGATCGCGCCCGCCCTTGCGGCGCCGGACAACGGCTCCGGGCGGCACGCTGCGCCCCCCAGCGGCGTGAATCTCTCGTGCGCCGGCCGCCACGGCCGGCGGGAAGGCGGATTCCCATGAAGCGGTTCGTTGCCTCCAGCCTGCTGTGCGCGGCCGTGGTACTCGGCGCCTCGGCATGCTCCAGCGATGACGACACGACGCCGGCGGAGGCAGCCTCGTCGGCCAGTGCGGCGCTGTGCACCAGCCTGGTCCAGCTGAAGTCGGACAATGCCGCGCTCAAGGCGCTGAGCCCGGCCACGGCCACCAAGGACCAGCTGAAGTCGGCGTACGACGCCGTCCAGAACGACTGGAACAAGGTCAAGGAGAACACCTCGGCCCTGAAGTCGGCGGAGAAGGACGCCGTGACGACGGCCGCGGAGAACCTCAAGAAGGCCTACGAGGACCTGCCGGGCGACACCACGGGCAAGGACGCGATCACTCAGCTCCAGCCGCAGGTGCAGGCGCTGGACACCGCGGCCACCCAGGCGACGACCGCGAACAACTGCCGCTAGCGCACGGCGGCGACGGTCGCGCGGGCCCCGGGGGACGTCCCCCCGGGGCCCGCGCCGTGCACCGGTCCCGGCGTCCGCCGTCAGTCGACGGCGACCGCCACCTTGCCCGCGGCCGCGGTGCCGGCCGCACCCGCGGTCCGCAACGTCAGGGCCGTGTAGACGAGGCCGCCGGCCAGGCCGGAGAGGACGAAGGAGCAGTCCACGCCGCCGGTCAGGGCGAGCAGCGGGCCCTCGTAGAAGGGGGTGGTCACCGCGAGCAGGCCGACTCCGGCGCCCACGGCCCAGGAGACGGTGGCGGCCACGTTCCAGCCGGCGCGGTACCAGTAGATCCCGCCCACCGAGCGGCGGTTGAAGACCTGGAGCGCGTCGGGGTCGTACTGCCCGCGGCAGCGGACGTAGCCGATCAGCGTGATCACGGCCCAGGGGGTGCCGATCGCCGTCAGCAGCAGCACGAACGAGGTCATCGCTGACTGCACGTCCCACTCGAAGGAGCCGATGAAGACGAACGCGGTGGCCACGGCGGCCGCGACCAGCGTGGCCTTGGCGCGGGTGGCCCTGGGCACGATGGCGTCGAGGTCGAGGCCCATGGAGTAGAGCATCAGCCCGGCGTTGCCCACCGAGCCGGCCGCGGCGGCGGCGAGCAGCGGGAGCAGGTACCAGAACGGCGCGGCCTCGACGAGGGGCCCGGCGTAGTCGGCGCCGGCCCTGGCGGCGAGCGCGGTGTAGGTGCCGAACAGCTGCGGGATCAGCAGGCCGATCAGCAGGCCGAGGGCCGTGGACCAGAACACCTTGCGGGAGCCGTGCCTGCGGGGGGAGATGTAGCGGGTGTAGTCGCCGAGCAGGGTGATGAAGGCGACGGGTCCGCTGAGCCCGGCGGCGACGGCGGCGAGCAGCCAGGTCGGCCAGAAGGAGCCGAGCAGGTACGAGGTCTGCGGCGGGGCGGCGGTGGTGAAGTCGGGGGCGTACGCGAACAGGCCGACGGCGAGCAGCACCACCATGCCGATGGAGAGAACCTTGCTCATGCGCAGCAGCAGCCGGTAGCCGAAGACGGCCCCGACGACGGTACAGGCGGCCAGTACCCCGTACATCACGGCCCGCGTCACGCCGGTGTCCGGCAGACCCGTCAGCCGGGACAGGACGCCGACCATGACGTCGCCGCCGATCCACAGGGTGAGCGCGGTGTAGCCGAGTGCGAGCAGCAGGCCGACCACCGAGCCGACGAGCCGGCCGCGCACGCCGAACTGGGCGCCGCTGGAGGTGGAGAGGTTGGTCGCCGTGCGCAGGGACACCAGCGCCAGCGGCGCGGTGAAGGCGATGCCGACGAGCGTGCCGGTCACGATGGCGGTGACCGAGGGCCACAGACCCAGTCCGAAGGACGGGGGCAGCCAGCCGAACACGATCACGCCGAGGCAGAGATTGGAGCCGAGCAGGATCGAGATCAGGTCACGGGGACCGCTCGTCCGCTCCTCCTCGGGGATGGTGTCGACTCCGCGCTGTTCGATGGGCATGGGGGGACTCCCTTGGCAGGGCGGGGGGTGGTTCGCATGTGTTTGAACGACACTCAATGTGACCTAACCGCTGGTCCCAGGTCAATGCTTCATTGCCGAGAAATGAAGAGTTAGAGTGATGCTCTAACCCATCGACTCAAAAGGTGGTGGATCGGCGTGCGGCTGACCCCTACGGAGCGCGACCGGCTGCTGCTGCGCAGCGCGGCGGAACTGGCCAGGGCCCGGAGGGCCCGCGGACTGAGGCTCAACGTCCCGGAGGCCACCGCGCTCGTCGCGGACACGGTCTGCGAGGCCGCGCGTGACGGCAAGCGGCTCGCGGAGGCCATCGAGGAGGCCCGCAGCGTGCTCGGCCCGGCCGATGTGCTGCCCGGCGTGGCCGACGTGGTCACCGAGGTGCACGTGGAGGCCGTCTTCGACGACGGCTCCCGCCTCGCGGTGGTCCCGGCCCCGATCCGGGGCGCGGTGCCGCTCGGCGATAACGCCCCGGGCGCCGTCGTACCGGGCCCCGGCGCCCCGCAGCCGGAGCCGGCGCTGCACCTGCACGTGCGCAACACGGCCCCCGTGCCGGTGAGCGTGACCTCCCACTTCCACTTCTTCGAGGCGAACCCCCGCCTCGACTTCGACCGCGCCGCGGCCTACGGCATGCGGCTGTGCGTGCCCGCGGGCTCGTCCGTACGGTTCGACCCGCACGGTGAGGCCGAGGTCGGCCTCGTCCCCATCGGCGGCGACCGCATCGCGATCGGCTTCGCCGGACTGGTCGACGGGCCCCTGGACGCCCCCGGGGCCAAGGACGAGGCCCTGCGCCGCGCCGCGGCCTGCGGCTACCTGGGCACGGGAAGCGACGAATCGGCAGACGGAGAGCAGGCGTGAGCAAGCAGACCAGGCACAGCGACCACTGTGCGCCGGGCAGCCGGCACATCGACCCCCACGAGTACGCCTCCGTCTTCGGCCCCCGCGTCGGCGACCGGGTCCGGCTCGGCGACTCCGGGCTCACCGTCCGGGTCGAGCACGACGCCCAGAAGCCGGGCGACGAGTTCCTGGCCGGCTTCGGCAAGACCGCCCGCGACGGACTGCACCTGAAGGCCGCGGCCGTCCGGGAGACCTGCGACGTCGTGATCAGCAACGTGCTGGTCATCGACGCCGTCCTCGGCATCCGCAAGGTCTCGATCGGCATCCGCGAGGGCCGCATCCACGCCATCGGCCGGGCCGGCAACCCGGACACCCTCGACGGGGTGGACGTCGTGGTCGGCACCGGCACGAGCATCGTGTCCGGCGAGGGCCTGATCGCCACCGCCGGCGCCGTCGACACCCACGTCCACCTGCTCTCCCCGAGGGTGATGGAGGCCTCGCTCGCCGCTGGCGTCACCACGATCATCGGCCAGGAGTTCGGCCCGGTCTGGGGCGTCGGCGTCAACTCCCCGTGGGCGCTGCGCCACGCTTTCAACGCCTTCGACGCCTGGCCCGTCAACATCGGCTTCCTCGCCCGCGGCTCCTCCTCGGACGCCGCGCCCCTGGTCGAGGCCCTGGCCGAAGGGGGCGCCAGCGGCTTCAAGGTCCACGAGGACATGGGCGCCCACACCCGCGCCCTGGACACCGCGCTGCGGGTGGCCGAGGAGCACGACGTACAGGTCGCCCTGCACAGCGACGGTCTCAACGAGTGCCTGTCCGTCGAGGACACCCTGCGCGTCCTGGACGGCCGCACCATCCACGCCTTCCACATCGAGGGCTGCGGCGGCGGACACGTCCCCAACGTGCTGAAGATGGCGGGCGTGCCGAACGTCATCGGCTCCTCCACCAACCCCACCCTGCCCTTCGGCCGGGACGCGGTCGCCGAGCACTACGGCATGATCGTCTCCGTCCACGACCTCAAGCCGGACCTCCCCGGCGACGCCGCCATGGCCCGCGACCGCATCCGTGCGGGCACCATGGGCGCCGAGGACGTCCTGCACGACCTGGGCGCGATCGGCATCACCTCCTCCGATGCCCAGGGCATGGGCCGCGCCGGCGAGACCATCCGCCGCACCTTCGCCATGGCCGCCAAGATGAAGGGCGAGCTCGGCCCCCTCGAAGGCGACGGCGAGGGCGACGACAACGCCCGCGTCCTGCGCTACATGGCCAAGCTGACCATCAACCCGGCCATCGCCCACGGCCTGGCCCACGAGATCGGCTCCATCGAGGTCGGCAAGCTGGCCGACATCGTCCTGTGGCGCCCCCCGTTCTTCGGCGCCAAACCGCAGCTGGTCCTCAAGTCCGGCTTCCCCGCGTACGGGGTCACCGGCGACCCCAACGCAGCCACCGACACCTGCGAACCGCTGGTCCTCGGACCGCAGTTCGGCTCGTACGGAGCCACCCCCGCCGACATCTCCGTCGCCTTCGTCTCCGCAGCCGCGGCGGCGCTGGGCAGCGACGAGATGCCCACCCGACGCCGCCGCGTCGCCGTCCGCGGCACCCGCGGCATCGGCCCCGGGAACCTCCTCCTCAACTCCCGGGTGGGCGCGGTCGACGTGGACGCGCGCAGCGGGCTCGTCACCCTCGACGGCGACCCGCTGCGCTCCGAAGCGGCCGACTCGGTCTCCCTCAACCGCCTGTACTTCTTGTAACCGCCACAGCTCGTAGGCGGCACAGCCCTTAAGGACCCTGCCATGACTGCAAAGCCCACGGACCACGGCTTCCGGATGCCCGCCGAGTGGACGCCCCACGAGCGCACCTGGATGGCCTGGCCCAGCCCCAACCCGACCTTCACCAACGAGCGGGAGCTCGCCGAGGCCCGCGAAGCCTGGGGCGCCGTCGCCCGCGCGGTGCGCTCGTACGAGCCGGTGACCCTCGTCGTCTCGCCCGGTGACGCCGAGAGCGCCCGCGCCGTCGTCGGCGAGGACGTGCGGCTGGTGGAGCGCGAGCTCGACGACGCCTGGATGCGCGACATCGGCCCGACCTTCGTCACCAACGAGGCCGGCGAGCTGGCCGCCGTGGACTGGACCTTCAACGGCTGGGGCGCCCAGCAGTGGGCCCGCTGGGAGCACGACTCCAAGGTCGCCCGGCACGTCTCGGACCTCGCCGGCACCCGTACGTACAGCACGCCCCTCGTCAACGAGGGCGGTGCGATCCACGTGGACGGCGAGGGCACCGTGCTCCTGACCGACACCGTGCAGCTGGGCGAGGGGCGCAACCCCGGCTGGACCCGCCGGCAGGTCGAGGAGGAGGTCCACGCCCACCTCGGCACCACCAAGGCGATCTGGCTTCCGTACGGCCTGGCCGGCGACTACGGCACCTACGGCACGCAAGGCCACGTGGACATCGTGGCCGCCTTCGCCCGCCCCGGCGTGGTCATGGTCCACTCCCAGCCCGACCCCGCCCACCCCGACCACGAGCGCTGCAAGACCATCGCCGCCATCCTGCGCGCCTCCACCGATGCGCGGGGCCGGCGGCTGGAGGTCGTGGAGATCCCGGCGCCGACCGTGCTGGAGGAGGACGGGGAGTGGGTGGACTACTCCTACATCAACCACTACCTGTGCAACGGCGGCGTGGTGCTGTGCTCCTTCGACGACCCGCGCGACGAGGAGGCCGCCGAGATCTTCCGCGGCCTGTTCCCCGAGCGGACCGTGACACTGGTTGACGCACGTACGATTTTCGCCGGGGGTGGCGGTATCCACTGCATCACCCAGCAGCAGCCGAAGGTCTGACCTGCGGCGGATCGACGAAGGAGTGGCCCATGGCGGCGGGTGGAGTACGTGCGGTGCGGAAGAACGCGCCGCCGCGCGAGGACGTACTCGTCGCCGCCATGGCCACGATCGCCGAGCGCGGCCTGGAGGGCCTGACCATGGCCGGGCTGGGCCGCCAGGTCGGCATGAGCAGCGGCCACCTCCTCTACTACTTCGGCAGCAAGGACGAGCTCCTGCTGCAGACGCTGGAGTGGAGCGAGGCGGCCCTGGGCGCCCGTCGCCGGGCACTGCTGGGCCGCAGCGGCTCGGCGCGCGAGCGGCTCCAGGCGTACGTGGACCTCTATGTGCCCGAGGAGGCCCGGGATCCGCACTGGACCCTGTGGCTGGAGGTCTGGAACCGCTCGCAGAACGCCGGTCCGCAGGAACGCGAGCGCCAGGCCGCCATCGAGGGAGCGTGGCACCGCGACCTGGTGGCCCTGCTGGCCGAGGGCATCTCGCGCGGGGAGTTCCGGGCCGTGGACCCCGACCGCTTCGGCGCGCGGCTGCGGGCCCTGCTCGACGGGTTCAGCATCCAGGTCGCCGTCGGCCTGCCCGGGATAGGGCGGGCGGACATCCTGGCCCACGTCTCGGAATTCCTCGACGAGGCTCTCGTATCGTGAGACGCGGTGCTCTCGCGGTGAGACGGTGTGACACACTGCGGACGTGCCTGCTCAGCTCATGATTATGGACAGCAGCGCGCCGGTCCGCAGTGGCCGCTGAACCGCGGAAGAACTTCGCGGAAGCGGCCACAGTGCCCCAGACCCGCGCGCAGACCTCTCGCACCCGCGAGGGGTCTTTTCGTTTCCCGGCTCCACTCCTGCCGGAAGCGGACCGCGCGCGATGATTGGGGGCAGTGGCGGCAGCCCGCTCTCGGGCGGGCAGTCCGGAACCACTCATCCGACAGGGAGTCACTCAGCATGACGACGACAGAGGCGACAGGGCCGGCGGCTCAGCACCCCGCCGACGACGCGGACAGCTTCCACGTCTTCGACACCACCCTGCGCGACGGCGCCCAGCGTGAGGGCATCAACCTCACCGTCGCCGACAAGCTGGCGATCGCCCGGCACCTGGACGACTTCGGAGTGGGCTTCATCGAGGGCGGCTGGCCCGGCGCCAACCCCCGGGACACGGAGTTCTTCGCCCGCGCCCGCGCCGAGATCGACTTCAAGCACGCCAAGCTGGTCGCCTTCGGCGCGACCCGGCGGGCGGGCGGCTCGGCCGCCGAGGACCCGCAGGTACGGGCCCTGCTCCAATCGGGCGCCCCGGTGATCACCCTGGTCGCCAAGTCCCACGACCGGCACGTCGAGCTCGCCCTGCGCACCACGCTCGAAGAGAACCTGGAGATGGTCCGCGACACCGTCTCCCACCTCGTCGCCCAGGGCCGCCGCGTCTTCGTCGACTGCGAGCACTTCTTCGACGGGTACCGGGCCAACGCCGAGTACGCGAAGTCGGTCGTACGCACCGCCCACGAGGCCGGCGCCGACGTCGTCATCCTCTGCGACACCAACGGCGGCATGCTCCCCGCCCAGGTGACCGCGGTCGTCGCGACCGTGCTCGCCGACACCGGAGCCCGGCTGGGCATCCACGCCCAGGACGACACCGGCTGCGCCGTCGCCAACACGCTGGCCGCCGTCGACGCGGGCGCCACGCACGTCCAGTGCACCGCGAACGGCTACGGCGAGCGCGTCGGCAACGCCAACCTCTTCCCGGTTGTCGCCGCGCTGGAGATCAAGTACGGCCGCAGGGTCCTCCCCGAGGGCGCGCTCGCCGAGATGACCCGCATCTCGCACGCCATCGCCGAGGTCGTCAACCTCACGCCCTCCACGCACCAGCCGTACGTCGGCGTCTCGGCCTTCGCGCACAAGGCGGGCCTGCACGCCTCGGCCATCAAGGTCGACCCGGACCTCTACCAGCACATCGATCCCGAGCGGGTCGGCAACACCATGCGGATGCTGGTCTCCGACATGGCCGGCCGCGCCTCCATCGAGCTCAAGGGCAAGGAACTCGGCGTCGATCTCGGCGGGGACCGGGCCCTGGTCTCCCGGGTCGTGGAGCGGGTCAAGGAACGGGAGCTGTCGGGCTACACGTACGAGGCCGCCGACGCCTCCTTCGAGCTGCTGCTGCGCGCCGAGGTCGAGGGCCGCGCCCGCAAGTACTTCCGTACGGAGTCCTGGCGGGCCATCGTCGAGGACCGCCCCGACGGCACCCACGCCAACGAGGCCACGGTCAAGCTGTGGGCCAAGGGCGAGCGGATCGTCGCCACGGCGGAGGGCAACGGCCCCGTCAACGCCCTGGACCGGGCGCTGCGGGTGGCCCTGGAGCGCTTCTACCCCCAGCTGGCCAAGTTCGAGCTGGTGGACTACAAGGTCCGCATCCTGGAGGGCAAGCACGGCACGGAGTCCACGACGCGCGTCCTGATCGCCACGACGGACGGCACGCGCGAGTGGTCGACGGTGGGCGTCGCCCAGAACGTGATCGCCGCTTCCTGGCAGGCCCTGGAGGACGCCTTCACGTACGGCCTCCTCCATGCGGGCGTCGAACCCGCCGAGTAGTCCGCCGGGCCGCCGCCGGGAACGTGCCGCGGGGGCCGCTGGGCTTTATGTCCATCTCACACAGAAAAGGGGCGGTTCCGGTAGCGTCTGGAGCATGAGGACCAGGCTGATACCCGTACGTTCCGGTCGACTGCTCGGCGGCCTGCTGCTGGCCCTGTCCGCGACCGCGCTGGTGGCCGCCCCGCAGGCGGTGGCGGCCACCGGACCCGCCGCCGTGGCCGAGGCCCTCAAGGAGGGCCCGGTGTACGTGGACCCCCGGGCCGAGGCGCAGCTGCCGAAGGACCGGGCGGACGCCCTCGCGAAGAAGATCAAGGACGCGGGGAAGCCGGTGTTCGTCGCCGTGCTGCCGGCCGGCTCCGAGTTCCCCGCCGACAGCGTGCTGCGCACGGTCCGGGCCGAGACCGGCATCACCGGGCTGTACGCGATCCGGCTCGGCGACGGCTTCAACGCGGGCGCCGACCGTTCGGTCATGCCCCCCAACGCGGTCCGCAACCTGACGGACGCGGTGAAGGCCGGCGGGCCCGTGGATGCGACCACGGAGATCAACAACTTCGTCGACCAGGCGCTGACGCAGGTCAAGGGCCGGGCACCGGCCTCCTGGGGCGACACGGGCGCCGACGCCGGGGTCCCGGTCGGCGGTCTGGTCGCGCTCGGCGCGGTGGCCGTGATCGGCGGCGGCGGTGCGTACGCGCTGGTGCGCCGGAACCGGAAGAAGAAGGAAGAGGCGCGGCGCGAGGCGATCGAGAAGCTGCGCGTGGTCGTGGACGAGGACATCACGGCCTTCGGCGAGGAGCTGGACCGGCTGGACTTCCACCCGGGTGAGCCCGGCGCGGACGACGCGATGCGCGGGGACTACGAAAAGGGCCTCGACTCGTACGAGAAGGCCAAGGACATCATGGCCTCGGTCCAGTACCCGGAAGAGGTCAAGGGGGTCACCCAGGCCCTGGAGGACGGCCGGTTCGCGCTGGCCCGCCTCGACGCGCGCCGTCAGGGGAAGCCGCTGCCCGAGCGCCGCTCGCCCTGCTTCTTCGACCCGCGGCACGGGCCGAGCACGCAGGACGCCGCGTGGTCGCCGGCCGGCGGGGTGGCGCGTACCGTCCCCGTGTGCGCGGCGGACGCCGTCCGGCTGCGTGACGGCGAGGACCCGGCGGTCCGTACGGTCGACACGGAGTACGGCCCGCGTCCGTACTACGACGCGGGCCCGGCGTACGGCCCGTGGGCCGGTGGATATTTCGGCGGCGGCATCCTGCCCGGGCTGCTCGTGGGCACGATGCTCGGTTCGATGATGTCGAGTCCCGCCTACGCCTCCGACATGGGTGGCGGTTACGTCGGCGGGGACTTCTCCGGCGCCGACTTCAACTCCTCCGACTTCGGGGGAGGGGACTTCGGCGGCGGGGGCGGGTTCGACGGCGGCGGCGGGTTCGACGGCGGGGGCGGCTTCTAGGGGCCGTGCCCCTCGGTACCGCCCCCGGGACCCGGCGGCGTCAGGCGGTTCAGGCCTGCTTGATGGCCGAGATGTCGAAGGTCAGCTTGACCTTGTCGCTGACCATGACACCGCCGGCCTCCAGCGCCGCGTTCCAGGTCAGGCCCCAGTCGGAGCGCAGGATCTCGGCGGAGCCCTCGAAGCCGACGCGCTCGTTGCCGTAGACGTCGGTGGCCGAGCCGTTGAACTCCAGGTCGATGGAGAGCGGGCGGGTGACGTCCTTGATGGTCAGCTCGCCGGTGATGCGGTACGCGTCGCCGCCGAGCCGCGCCGCCTCGGTGGAGCGGAACGTCATCAGCGGGAAGGCCTCTGCGTCGAAGAAGTCACCGCTGCGCAGGTGGCCGTCGCGGTCGGCGATGCCGGTGTCCACGGAGGCGATCTTCACCTCGATGGTGGCGGCGGAGCGGGCCGGGTCGCCGCCGTCGAGCTGCAGGGCGCCCGAGTAGTCGGTGAAGGCGCCGCGGACGTTGGTCACCATCGCGTGGCGGACGGTGAAGCCGATGCTGCTGTGGGCGGCGTCGATGACGTACTCGCCGGTGAGGGCCGCGAGGGCCGGGTCCACGTCGAGGGTGGCGACGGCGGCGGTGGCGTCCTGGCTGCGGCGGTTGAAGAGACCCATGATGTGCTCCCTGGTGGTGGCGGGGCTGCTGCGCCCCGTGTTGGTTGAACTTTCAACGAGAACGACGCTAGACCTATTCCGTTCAAATTTCAACATCCCAGGGCGGTGTGTCGCCGTTTTGTCGAACTTCCACAAAGGAGAGGGGTCCGGCCTGGTGGTGTCCGCGCATCGCGGGGCGGTTCTGTCCGGGCCGGACAGCGGAACACTTCCGAGACTGTGTGAAATCAACGGAGGTTTTTCTTCGACCGCTTCGTAAGGTCGATACATGACCGTTGTGGACCAGACTCCGAGCGAGCCGACGGACGCCCGCGGGCGCGTGGCCGAGCTGCACTCCCTGCGCGAGCAGGCGCGGCGTGGACCCAGTGACCGGGCGACCGAGGCGCAGCACGCCAAGGGCAAGCTGACCGCGCGCGAGCGCATCGCGCTGCTGCTCGACGAGGGTTCCTTCAAGGAGGTCGAACAGCTGCGCCGCCACCGTGCGAGCGGCTTCGGCCTCGAAAGCAAGAAGCCCTACACCGACGGTGTCATCACCGGCTGGGGCACGGTCGAGGGCCGCACGGTCTTCGTCTACGCACACGACTTCCGCATCTTCGGCGGCGCCCTGGGCGAGGCCCACGCCACGAAGATCCACAAGATCATGGACATGGCCATCGCGGCCGGTGCCCCGCTGGTCTCGCTGAACGACGGCGCCGGCGCCCGTATCCAGGAGGGCGTCTCCGCGCTCGCCGGCTACGGCGGCATCTTCCAGCGCAACACCAGGGCCTCGGGTGTCATCCCGCAGATCTCGGTGATGCTGGGCCCGTGCGCCGGCGGCGCCGCGTACTCCCCGGCGCTGACGGACTTCGTGTTCATGGTCCGCGAGACCTCGCAGATGTTCATCACCGGCCCCGACGTCGTCCGCGCCGTCACCGGTGAGGAGATCTCCCAGAACGGCCTCGGCGGCGCCGACGTGCACGCCGAGACCTCCGGCGTCGCGCACTTCGCGTACGACGACGAGGAGACCTGCATCTCCGAGGTGCGCTACCTCATCTCGATGCTGCCCTCCAACAACCGCGAGAACCCGCCGGTCCACGAGACCTCCGACGCCGCCGACCGGCGCTCGGACGTCCTGCTCGACCTGGTCCCCGCGGACGGCAACCGCCCGTACGACATGCACAAGGTGATCGAGGAGCTCGTCGACGAAGGCGACTTCCTGGAGATCCACGAGCGCTGGGCCCGCAACATCATCTGCGCACTGGCCCGGCTCGACGGCCAGGTCGTCGGCATCGTCGCCAACCAGCCCGCCCACCTCGCCGGCGTCCTCGACATCGAGGCCTCCGAGAAGGCCGCGCGCTTCGTCCAGATGTGCGACGCCTTCAACATCCCGATCATCACGCTGCTGGACGTGCCCGGCTTCCTGCCGGGCGTCGACCAGGAGCACGGCGGCATCATCCGCCACGGCGCCAAACTGCTGTACGCGTACTGCAACGCCACCGTCCCGCGGATCTCGCTGATCCTGCGCAAGGCCTACGGCGGCGCGTACATCGTCATGGACTCGCAGTCCATCGGCGCGGACATCACGTACGCCTGGCCGACGAACGAGATCGCGGTCATGGGTGCCGAAGGCGCCGCCAACGTCATCTTCCGCAAGCAGATCGCGGAGGCCGAGGACCCCGAGGCGATGCGCGCGCGCATGGTCAAGGAGTACAAGGCCGAGCTGATGCACCCGTACTACGCGGCCGAGCGCGGTCTCGTCGACGACGTCATCGACCCGGCGGAGACCCGCGAAACCCTGATCAGCGCACTGGCGATGCTCCGCAGCAAGCACGCCGACCTGCCGTCCCGCAAGCACGGCAACCCGCCGCAGTAGAGCGAAGGAGACCTGCCACCCATGTCCAAGACCGCCGACACCCTGCTGCGCGTCGAAAAGGGCAACGCAGCCCCCGAGGAGCTGGCCGCGATCACCGCGATCCTGCTGGCCCGCGCCGCGTCCGCCCCCGAGGGTCCCGTGGTGCACCGCATCGGCTCCCAGGCCCGCTGGCGCCGCCTGGAGCGCACCCCCGGCTTCCGCGCCCCGCACAGCTGGCAGGGCTAGCCCGCGAGGCCGGTCCCACCGGATCTTCCCGGAACAGACCGAAAGGCCCCCGCACTCCTCGGAGTGCGGGGGCCTTTCGCATGCGGGCCGCGGTGCCTACCGCAGGCGGGCCATGAGGGCGTGCTCGACCAGGGTGATGAGCGCGCTCTTGGCGTCCGCGCGGTGGCGCGCGTCGGTGGTGATGATCGGGGCGTCCGGGCCGATCTGCAGGGCCTCGCGGACCTCCTCCGGCGTGTACGGCTGGTGGCCGTCGAAGCCGTTGAGGGCGATGACGAACGGCAGGCCGCTGTTCTCGAAGTAGTCCACGGCCGGGAAGCAGTCCGCCAGGCGCCGCGTGTCGACGAGCACGACGGCACCGATGGCACCGCGGACGAGGTCGTCCCACATGAACCAGAAGCGGTCCTGGCCCGGCGTACCGAAGAGGTACAGGATCAGGTCCTGGTCCAGGGTGATGCGGCCGAAGTCCATCGCGACCGTGGTGGTCGTCTTGTCCCCGGTGTGGGTCAGATCGTCGATGCCGGCCGACGCGGACGTCATCACGGCTTCGGTGCGCAGCGGGTTGATCTCGGAGACCGCGCCGACGAACGTGGTCTTGCCCACGCCGAAGCCGCCCGCCACCACGATCTTCGCGGAGGTGGTGGAGCGAGCCGCTCCGCCGTTAGAGCTTGCGAAGTCCACTGAGCACCCTTTCGAGCAGTGTCACATCTGGCTGGCCGCCGGCAGACTCGTCGCCGCCGGGCTGGTGAATGGCGACAAGGCCCGCCTCCGCCAGGTCGGCGACGAGGATGCGGGCGACACCAAGAGGAATGGAGAGAAGTGCCGAGATCTCCGCGACGGATTTGATCTCCTGGCACAGGCGGCAGATGCGCTGGTGCTCGGGCAACTGCCCTTGCAGGCGCGCCGGATCCGCCGTGGTACTGACCAGCGCCTCGATGGCGAGCTGGTAGCGCGGCCGGGTACGGCCGCCGGTCATCGCGTACGGACGCACCAGCGGGTTGTGCGCCTTGGGGGCCTGCTGCTGCGGAGCCCGGAGGGGCTGCTGCGAGGGCCGGTGGGGCGGCTGGACCTGCTGGGGCTGGCCGTACGGCTGCTGCTGGTAGGGATTGTGCTCCGGAACCTGCCGGCTGGGAGCGGAGGGGAAGTTGAAGCGGTTCTGGTCGTGCTGCCCACCCTGCGGCTGCTGCGCGCCGCCATAAGGATGTCCTCCGGGTGTTGTCACGTTTCCTCCTCCGACTCCAAGAACGCAGTACTCCCTGTGGAACCGCGCCACCGCACCCTATGGTGCGATGACGCGAAACGCACTGCCTGTTTGCTAGTTGAGAAGACTTCCCTGCAGCTCCGAACGCAGTTCCGGGGTGAGGACACTGCCTGCTCGGTCCACGAGGAGGGCCATCTCATAGCCCACGAGGCCGATGTCGCACTCGGGGTGCGCGAGCACCGCGAGGGACGATCCATCGGAAACGGACATGAGGAAAAGGAACCCGCGGTCCATCTCGACGACAGTCTGGTTGACGGCGCCACCCTCGAAGATGCGGGAGGCTCCTGCGGTCAGCGACGTCAGACCGGAGGCCACGGCCGCCAGCTGATCGGCGCGGTCGCGCGGGAATCCGTCGGACATCGCCAGAAGAAGGCCGTCGGCGGAGACCACCACCGTGTGGGACACCCCGGGGGTGTTGTCCACGAAGTTGGTGATCAACCAGTTCAGGTTCTGTGCCGCCTGGCTCATCGGGCTCACACTAACGCTCCTGGTCATAGCTGTTACTTGACTGCTCAGAACCCGCGTTGCGTCCCTGCTGGACACCGCGCCGCAGGTTGCTCAACCTGCCGCGGACGTCCTCCGGTGCGCGGGAGACCTGGGGGCCGCCCTGCGGGGTCGTCTCCGCCGCGCCCTCGACCAGGTTGGCCTTGGGCACGCGCCGAGGGAGACCGGACGGGGTGACCCCGCCCGCCTTCGGCTCACGGAGTTTGGCTGCCTGCTGCCAGCGCTCGTCGTTGTTCGAGCGCCAGTCGTCGCCGCCGCCAGCACCCTCCGGGGCCTGCTCCGTCTCAGCGGGCCGCTGCTGTCGCTGCGGCCGCTGCTCGAAGAGGGATCCGGAGGACTCCGCTTCCTTCTGTGCCGGCTGCCACTGCTGCTGGCTGCCGCGGCGCGGCAGGCCCGCTCCGGTCACTTCGTGGCCGGTGTCGGCAGCGGCGCCCGGACGGTCGAAGCCTACGCGGTCCGGGGCGGGTTCGGGAGCGGACTGGGGTTCCGATTCGGTCCCGTAGCCCTGCTGGTAGCCGCCGGAATAGCTGTTCTGTTCGGGCCACTCCGCCTGCGGGGACTGGGATGCGTAGCCGGCGTCGTACGCCGGGGCGTCCTGCCGGCCATCCTGGTATCCGGCTTCCGGATAACCGTAGTCCTGCTGCGGGTACGCCTCGTAACCCTGCTGGGCCGCCTGGGCCTGCCGGGAGTCGTACGAGCCGTCGTAACCCTGTTCGGGCTGCTGCTCGTACTCCTGGTACGGCTGGTACCCGTGTTCGGGCTGGGGTTCCGCATACTCCTGGCCGGCGAACTCGCCCTGCTCCTGCCCGTAGCCCACCTGGGCTTCGAGCGCGGCCCGGCGCTCCTGCTGGGCCAGGGAGCGGCCGAGCGGGTTCAGCCCGCCGCCCTCGCCGCCCTGCTGGCCGGCGCCGCCCGCCTCGTAGCGGGAGTCGTCGAAGCCCAGCTCGGCGGCCGTGCGCATCGGGATGGCCTGCTGGATCTGCTGCTGCGGGATCATCGAGGAGACCGTGAAGTCGTCGTCCGGGATCCCCTCGCCACCACCACCATGGGTGATCGCGTCCGGGAGCATGACCAGCGACGTGGTTCCGGCGGCCTCGCCCGAGGGGCGCAGCTGGACCCGGATGCTGTGGCGGTCCGCCAGCCGGCCGACCACGAACAGACCCATGCGCTGGGAGATCGCGGCGTCCACGGTCGGCGGGTTGGCCAGCTTGTGGTTGATGTCCGCGAAGTCCTCGGCGGTGAGGCCGATGCCCTTGTCGTGGATCTCCACCATCACGCGGCCGTCGGGCAGACGCGTGGCGTTGACACGGACCTTGGTCTGCGGGGAGGAGAACGTCGTGGCGTTCTCCAGGAGCTCGGCGAGCAGGTGCACGAGGTCGGTCACGGCCTGGCCGTGGATCTCGGCCTCGGAGACGCCCGAGAGCTCGATGCGCTCGTACTGCTCCACCTCGGAGGAGGCGGCGCGCAGGACGTCGACCAGGGGGACCGGCTGGTCCCAGCGGCGGCCCGGTTCCTCACCCGCGAGGATGAGGAGGTTCTCGCCGTTGCGACGCATACGGGTGGCCAGGTGGTCCAGGCGGAAGAGGTTCTCCAGCTGGTCCGGGTCGGCCTCGTTGTTCTCCAGGTCGGTGATGAGGGTCAGCTGGCCCTCGATCAGCGACTGGTTGCGTATGGAGAGGTTCGTGAAGATCGCGTTGACGTTCCCTCGCAGGAGCGCCTGCTCGGCGGCGAGCCGGACCGCTTCCCGGTGGACCTGGTCGAAGGCGCGGGCGACCTCGCCGATCTCGTCCTGGGAGTTGATCGGGATCGGCGCGACACGGGTGTCGACCTTGCCCGGGTCGGTGCGCGAGAGCTGGTCGACGAGCATCGGCAGGCGCTGCTCGGCGACGTCGAAGGCGGCGCTGCGCAGCCGGCGCATCGAGTTGCTCATCTGGCGGGCCATCATGGCCGCCAGGATGAACGCGGCGAGCAGGGCCACGACCACGATGGCGCCGGTCCAGATGGCGTCGTTGCGGGCCTCGTCGGAGACGGCGACCGAGTCGGTCACGGCCTTGCCGAGGAGCTCCTTCTCGATCTCGGCGTAGCCCTCGAACTTGGCGGTGGCCCCGGCCTGCCAGGCCTGGGGCGTGGTGCCGTTCGCGATGACCTTGTTCTTGCCCTCGCCGCTGGCTATCGCTTCGGTCATGCCGGTGAGGGCGGAGTTGTTGACGATCGGCGGCGCCTTGAAGGGGGTGCCGGCCTGCTCGGCCGCCCGCTTGGCCAGCGCGAGCTTCTCGGCGCCCTCCTGGGACTTCTTGCCCATGACGTCCTGGAGGCGCTTGACGTCCTCCTCGGTGCCGGCCGCGACGTACTCGCCGATCGCGATGTCTTCGAGGTAGGCGTACGAGGAGAAGGCGACGAGCTGGGCCTTGCGGATGTCCTCGTTCTCGTTCGGGCGCACCAGGAGGTGGGTGCCGACCGCGCGCTGGAGCGAGTTCGCGGCCTTGGCCAGCTCCACCGCGTAGACCATGCGGCCGTAGCTGGTGACGTTGCCGGTGCCCAGACCGAGTTCGTTGGAGAACGTCATGAGGTAGTGCTGGACCAGCACGTACCCCTCTTCGGTCGGGATCGGGCCGTTCGCGCTCGGCGGGTTCTTCTTCGCCGTCTCCGGTACGGCGTACGCCGACTGGCGGACGGCGGCGAGCTTGGGCTCCTCCTGGTGGAAGAGCTCCAGACGGCGCTCCAGTCCGGAGTTCGAGGGGAGGTCCTTCGCGGCCTGGGCGAACTTCTCCTTGGCCGCGTCGGTGGCCGCGTACGCCTTCGTGACGGCCTGGTTGTTCCGGTCGCCCTTGAGGAGCGGCTCGGCCGTGAGGTCGCGCTCGTTGAGGAGCGCCTGGCCGTATTCGGCTGCCGCCTGGACGATGCGGGCCGTCTTCTCGGCGTCCTTGGCCTCGTTCCAGCGGTCGACGGATCCCTTGACCTGGAAGCCGCCCATCACCAGTCCGACGAGGACGGGGACGAGCAGGATCGCGTTCAGCTTGGTCGGCACGCGCCAGTTGCGGGGGGAGAACCTGCTGGTGCTGCCGCTCTTCGCCGGCGGGTCGACGGGTACGTCGACCGGCGACGTACCCGCACGCTGCGGCGGGGTGAAGTTGCCGCGCGCGGGTTCATCCGCGGGGCTTGAGTTGCTTCGCCTCACTCGACCAACAACCTTCCGGCGGTGCTACTAGCTAGTTAGTTGAATTCCAGCACGGTTAACGGCCGTGTTCCAAACAGTTGGAATCAGCCATTCCAAGAGCCTTATGTCACGCATAAAACGGACATAAAGAGCGAGCTGCGGCAAAAATGGAGCCAGTTGTGAGCGCAGCGGCACCGCCCGACCGCGCCCTGTGTCCAAGTGGCGGCAATTCACTGTCGAAACGTTATGAACAGAGAAGGCGGGCCGTGTCCTATGACACAGCCCGCCCTCTCACGTTGTGAAGAACCCGTGGTACTTGAGTGGTGCCCCTTGAGCGCCGTTCCCCGAGTCGTGTTACTTGAGTCGGGCCATGAGGGCGTGCTCGACGAGAGTGATGAGCGCGCTCTTGGCATCCGCCCGGTGGCGGGCGTCCGTGGTGATGATCGGAGCGTCCGGTCCGATCTGCAGGGCCTCGCGCACTTCTTCGGGGGTGTAGGGCTGGTGTCCCTCGAAGCCGTTGAGGGCCACGACGAACGGCAGCCCGCTGTTCTCGAAGTAGTCGACCGCGGGGAAGCAGTCGGCGAGCCGGCGGGTGTCGACGAGCACGATGGCACCGATGGCACCGCGGACGAGGTCGTCCCACATGAACCAGAAGCGGTCCTGTCCGGGGGTGCCGAACAGGTACAGGATGAGGTCCTGGTCCAAGGTGATGCGGCCGAAGTCCATGGCGACCGTGGTGGTCGTCTTGTCCCCGGTGTGGGTCAGATCGTCGATGCCGGCGGACGCGGAGGTCATGACGGCTTCGGTGCGCAGCGGATTGATCTCCGAGACGGCCCCGACGAACGTGGTCTTGCCCACGCCGAACCCGCCCGCCACCACGATCTTCGCGGAGGTGGTGGAGCGGGCGGTTCCGCCATTAGAGCTTGCGAAGTCCACTGAGCACCCTTTCGAGCAGCGTTACATCCGGCGTGCCGCCGGCCTCTCCATTGCCCGGCTGGTGGATGGCCACCATTCCGGCCTCGGCCAGGTCGGCGACGAGGATCCGGGCGACACCGAGCGGCATCGACAGCAGTGCGGAGACCTCCGCGACCGACTTGACCTCGCGGCACAGCGTGCAGATGCGCTGGTGCTCGGGAAGCAGGCCGGACAGGTGCATCGGATCGGCCGTGGTGCTGACCAGCGCCTCTATGGCGAGCTGGTAGCGGGGCCGGGTCCGGCCGCCGGTCATCGCGTACGGGCGAACGAGCGGCTGATCGCCTTCCGAGTACGAATCACCGTACGAGTCGGAGTAGGCGGGGGGCGGGGTCATTGATCCTCCGGGCTGGACAGCAGTGGTCAGCGTGCCGTCTGACGGGGCGGCCGGTGGGGGGACGGTATGACGGCCTGGCGGTGGTACTGGGTTCCGGGGCGGGCCCCCGGTCCCCCGGCCGGAAGTACCGTCCGGCCGGGAGATGTGGCGTCAGATGAGCAGGCTTCCCTGCAGTTCCGCGCGCAGGTCCGGGGTGAGGACGCTGCCGGCGCGGTCCACGAGGAGGGCCATCTCGTAGCCGACGAGGCCGATGTCGCACTCGGGGTGCGCGAGCACGGCCAGGGAGGATCCGTCCGAGACGGACATGAGGAAGAGGAATCCCCGGTCCATCTCGACGACGGTCTGGTTGACGGCGCCACCCTCGAAGATGCGGGAGGCTCCTGCGGTCAGCGACGTCAGACCGGAGGCCACGGCCGCCAGCTGATCGGCGCGGTCCCGGGGGAAGCCCTCGGACATCGCCAGAAGGAGGCCGTCGGCGGAGACCACCACCGTGTGGGACACCCCGGGGGTGTTGTCCACGAAGTTGGTGATCAACCAGTTCAGATTCTGTGCCGCCTGGCTCATCGAACTCAACTAACGCTCCTGCTGGTAAGTGGGGTCGATGTGGTAACTGCCGGTCGCCGGGCCGTTGTTGCCGGCCTGACGGCCCTGCTGAATACCCCGTCGGAGGTTGGTCAGACGGCCGCGGACGTCGTCCGGCGCTCGCGAGACCTGCGGGCCCGACTGCGCGTCGGACTGCTGCTGCGCGGTGCCGGCCACGAGGTTCGCCCGCGGTACCCGGCGGGGCAGCCCCGAGGTGGTGATGCCGCCGGCGGCGGGCTGGCGCACGCGCTCGGCCTGCCGCATCAGCTCGTCGTTGGGCGAGGACCGCCAGCTGACGGTCGGCGAGCTGCCGTTCGCGGTCTGGGCGGGCTCCGCCGCGGGCTCCTGGCCGCGCTGCGGCAGAGGCTGCTGCAAGCGCTGCTGGGGAGCCGGAGCCGGGGCGGCCTGCTGAGGCTGCTGCGGCTGCTGGGGAACCGGCGCCTGACCGGGGGCCTGCGGGCCCTCCTGGTGGAACCAGTTCGACTCCAGCGTGTCGAAGATCGGGCTGCGCTCGTTGCCGGAGCTCGGGGCCGGCGGCAGTGCCTCCGGCTGGTGGGCCTGCGGCAACTGCGGAGCCTGCGGCTGCTGGGGGGCGAATCCGCCGACACCGGGACCGCCGGGCCGCGGGGCCTGGAAGTCCGGACGGGCGAACTGACCCGTGGTGGACGGGTCCACCGTGCCGCGCGGCTCCGGGCGCTCGAACTGCCCGGTCGTGGACATGTCCTGGCCTGCCGGGGGGAGCGGGGCCCGTACGTCGGGGCGCTCGAACTGGCCGGTGGTGCTGTTGCCGGCCGGCGGGCGCGGGGCATTGAAGTCCGGACGGGCGAACTCGGCCGTCGAGCCGGGGCCCGAGAGCTCGTCGTGGCCGCGCGGGACCTCGTGGCCGCCGTGGCGCGCCTGGTCGGCGCCCCAGCTGGTGGTCTGCGGGATCCCGGCGGGACCGCCGCCCGTACCCGGAAGTTCCGGACGCGGGGCGCCACCGCGCGGCGGCAGCTGCGGCCGGGCGCCGCGCGGAGCCGGGGCGGCGGGTGCCTGCACCGAGGGAACCGGGCCCGTCGGGCCGGGCTGCTGCTGCGGGTTCTGCGGGCGCTCGAAGCCGTTGCCCTGCGGGAATCCGCCCTGGCCGGAGCCCGTGGGCGCGGGCATCGGACGGGAGCCGGGGCCGCCGGCCGGACCGCGGCCCGGCAGCGGTGCGCCGCCGCCGAAGGCGCCGTCGGCGAAGCCGCCCTGGCCCTGCGAGGTCGGGGCGCCCGGCATGCCGGTCATCCCCGTACCGCCCTGCGGACGCGCGTTCGGGCCGCCCTGCTGCGGACGCGCACCGGGACCGCCCTGCGGGCCCTGCGGACCGGCGGAGCCGTCGCGACCCGGCAGCGCGGCACGCTGGCCGCCGCCGGAGACCTGGCCGCGCTGCTGGCCGGCGCCGACGGGCTGGCGTGCGCCGCCGCCCGGGACCGAACCCTGCGCGGAAGCGCCCGGCATGCCCTGCGGGGCACCGGAGCCCGGAGCGCCGGGGCCGCCCTGGCCCGGCATCGGACCCGGCTTCTTGCCGCCCTGGGCGACGTCCACCGGCAGCATGACGAGGGCCGTCGTACCGCCCGAGTCGGAGGGGCGCAGCTGGATGCGGATGCCGTGTCGCAAGGACAGGCGGCCGACCACGAACAGGCCCATGCGGCGGGAGACGGAGACGTCCACGGTCGGCGGCGACGCGAGCCGCTCGTTGATCGCGGCGAGGTCCTCGGGGGAGAGGCCGATGCCGGTGTCGTGGATCTCGACGAGCACGCGCCCGTCGGGCAGCGCGTGACCGGTGACCTTGACCTTGGTCTGCGGGGAGGAGAACGAGGTGGCGTTCTCCAGCAGCTCGGCGAGGAGGTGCACGAGGTCGTTGACGACGCGGCCGGCCACGTCGGTGCCGGGCACCGACGCGAGTTCGATGCGCTCGTACTGCTCCACCTCGGACGCCGCGGCGCGGAGCACGTCGACGAGCGGGACGGGGCGGGTCCACCGGCGACCCGGCTCCTCGCCCGCGAGGACGAGGAGGTTTTCGCCGTTACGGCGCATGCGGGTCGCGAGGTGGTCGAGCTTGAAGAGCGAGGACAGCTGGTCCGGGTCGGCCTCGCGCGACTCCAGCTCGGAGATGAGCGAGAGCTGGCGCTGGATGAGGCCCTGCGAACGGCGCGAGAGGTTGGTGAACATCGCGTTGACGTTGCCCCGAAGGAGGGCCTGCTCGGCGGCGAGGCGGACGGCCTCGCGGTGCACGTCGTCGAAGGCCGCGGCCACCTGGCCGATCTCGTCGCGGGTGTGCAGGCCGACGGACTCCACGGAGGTGTCCACGTCCTGCGGGTCCGACTCGGAGAGCTGCTTGACGAGCTCGGGCAGGCGGTCCTGGGCGACGCGGGTGGCCGTGTCCTGCAGGCGGCGCAGCGAGCGGATCATGGACCGGGCCATGACGAAGGCGCCGACGAGCGAGACACCGAGGACGAGGAGGATCAGGGCACCGTTGATGATGGCGTCCTGCTGCGACTCGTTCTTGAGCTCGCGGGCCTTCTGCTCCATGTCTTCGAGCAGGGTCAGCTCGATGACCTTCATGGCCTGGACCTTGTTGTCGTCCGCGTCGTACCAGTCCAGCCAGGACCGGTACTGCGTCTCCTTGGCGAACTGCCCCTGGGTCGACAGGACGCGGCGCGCGTAGTGGTCGGCCTTGCCGATCTCCGCGTTGCCGTCGCCGAGCGCCGCGAGGAGTTCCTCGGGCTTGCCCTGGTAGACGAGTTCGAAGGTCTTCTTGGACTGGCTCTCGCCGCGGAGCGCGGAGAGGGCGTACAGGCGGTCGTTCTCGGTGAGCGTGGTCCCCGCCTGGCCGCTGTCGGGGAGCGAGGCGGCGATGACGGCGCGCTGGATCGAGGCGTACTCCTTGGCGGAGGAGAAGGCCGCCAGGGCGCGCGTGCGCTTGATCATCTCCGGGTTGGAGGTGGCCTGCGCCATGTCCTGGGAGAGCGAGAGGAGCGAGACGATCAGCGCGTTGTACTCGGTGACGGTCTGCTGGGCGCCGTTCTGGTAGGCCTTCTTGCGGATTTCCTCGATGCCGGTGAGCTGGCGGCCGATCTGCAGGATGTTGTTGCGGATCGACTTGAGGGTCTCGTCCTTGTCCTCCGCGCTGTCGACCTTGTCGGTCGCGGCCTCGAAGGCCTTCGCGGCGGCGTCGGTCTGGTCGCGTACACCCACGACGAGGCTGTTGGGCTTGCCCGACTTGTCGGCCGACAGCGGACCCGCCGACTTGTCCCGCTCCTCCTGGAGCATGGCGGCCAGGTTGGTGGCCTGCCGGGTCATCGTCGTGAGCAGCTGCATGTGCTCCAGCTGGTCGATGTCGTTGAGCGAGTCGTTGATGCGGAAACCACCGAGCGTGGTGGCGGCGACGACCGGCAGGGTCAGCAGCGACACGAGTCGCGTGCTGATGCGCCAGTTCTGCATGGCGAAGCGCGAACCGGGCCCGCTGGGGGCCTTCGGTATCGCCACGTCCTTGTCGGCCGGCTCTTCGCTCTTCGTCTTGCCCCGGGGCTTGAGGCGAGCCTTCCCCTTCACCGCGTTCACCGTGGTGGAGGAGTCGGGGCCTGCGCCTTCGACAGCCGGCCCGCGGTTCTGGGCGTGCTGGGGCGAGGAGCCACGGTCGGTCCCGCCGCGCGGCTCCTGCTCCGCCGCAGCGCTGCCATCCCTCTTGAATCGTCCCTGCACTAGCGTCGCAACCTCTGGACCAGGCGTCCCGCCGGGCGACCGGTGGGACGGTGTCGAGTCGTGGGGCGTTCCCGCCCCATGGTGGTCGTCGGTGACCGGCGCGTCTCCCTCTCCTTGCCGCCGCGCGCGGCGCTGTGTCGCGCCACCTGCGCGCCGGCTGTTTCCCGCGGCGGTCCCGCGAATTCCAGCACAGTGGCGGATCTCCAACAAGGTGCGCGTGTCGGCCTGGGGCATCGGTGACGGAATGCGATTGCCGCGTTACGCGATGTGGGCCGCCTTTCGGGACGAACCGGACTTACGTCGACCAAACGCGGTGGCTGGCAAGGTGTCCCAGTCGAGATGATCAGGAGCGGAATGGCTGATTCAGTGGCGTAATGCCCGTTTCGCCCACCGAAATTGACCGCCCGTTATGCCCGGATTGACGGGTCATGGGTGAGCAAACTCACATAGCCGTGGCCATTACTTCCCGGTTGGGCCGGGGAATCGGATGTTTAGCCTTGCCCTTTACAGGGTTGAAGGATCCGACAACCCGCCACCCGACAACCGAACCGAGGGCCCGAAGCACCGTGAAGACGACGATGATGTTCCGCAACATAGCCAACCCCCGCCGCACCACCCTCGCGCACCTCAAGGACGCCGAAGAGCTGCAGGCGATCGAGGCTCCGGAGCACGCCGTCGAGCTGCCCGCCCAGACCGCGAACCCGCGCCGCACGATCCTGATGGACGCGCCGGTCGCCGCCGCGCAGTAACCCACTCGGCAAAAGGAGCGCGAAGCGCCGCTGCCCGCCGCGTTAGCCTGGACACGCAGACTCCAGCCAGCGGAAATACAGAGGGGCAGACGCAACACGTGCGCATCGCCAGGTTCTCCATCGACGGCAATGTCGCGTTCGGCGCGGTCGAGGGCAGCACTGCCCCCGGCGCCGAGGGTGAGCTCGTCCTCGACATCATCAAGGGCATCCCGTTCGCGGACTTCGAGCTCTCGGGTACGAAGGTCCCGCTGAGCAAGGTCCGGCTGCTGCCGCCCGTGCTCCCGAACAAGGTCGTGGCCATCGGCCGCAACTACGCGGAGCACGCGGCGGAGCTGGGCAACGAGGTCCCGGACGCGCCGATCACCTTCTTCAAGCCCTCCACCTCGGTGGTCGGCCCGGGCGACCCGATCACGTACCCCTCCTTCTCCCAGGACCTCCACCACGAGGCGGAGCTCGCCGTGGTCATCGGCCGCATGTGCCGCGAGGTCCCGAAGGAGCGCGTCAAGGACGTGATCCTCGGCTACACCTGCGCGAACGACGTCACCGCGCGCGACGTCCAGCAGCGCGAGAAGCAGTGGGCCCGGGCCAAGGGCTTCGACAGCGCCTGCCCCCTCGGCCCCTGGATCGAGACCGACCTCGACCCGGGCGACCTGACCATCCAGTGCACCGTCAACGGCGAACAGCGCCAGCTCGGCCGCACCAGCGACATGGTCCGCTCCATCGAGGACCTGATCGTCCACATCACCGAGGCCATGACGCTGCTCCCCGGCGACGTCATCCTCACGGGGACCCCGGCCGGAGTCGGCCCCCTCAACGTCGGCGACGAGGTCGCCGTCACCATCGAAGGCATCGGCACTCTCACCAACAAGGTGATCAAGCGTGGCTAACGCGAACTACCGCGTCCGTTTCTGTCCCTCCCCGACCGGCAACCCCCACGTGGGCCTGGTCCGGACCGCCCTCTTCAACTGGGCGTTCGCCCGGCACCACGGCGGTACGTTCGTCTTCCGCATCGAGGACACCGACGCGGCGCGTGACTCCGAGGAGTCGTACGAGCAGCTGCTCGACTCGCTGCGCTGGCTCGGCTTCACCTGGGACGAGGGCCCCGAGGTCGGCGGCCCGCACGCCCCGTACCGCCAGTCCGAGCGCATGGACATCTACGCGGACGTGGCCCGGCGCCTGCGTGAGGGCGGGTACGCGTACGACTGCTACTGCACCACCGAGGAGCTGGACGCGCGCCGCGCCGCCGCCCGCGCCGCCGGCAAGCCCTCCGGCTACGACGGCCACTGCCGCGAGCTCACCCAGGTGCAGCTGGAGGCGTACCAGGGGGAGCACCGCCCCTCGATCGTGCGCTTCCGGATGCCCGACGAGCCGATCACCTTCACCGACCTGGTCCGCGGCGAGCTGACCTTCACCCCGGAGAACGTGCCGGACTTCGGCATCCTGCGGGCCAACGGCGCGCCGCTGTACACGCTCGTCAACCCGGTCGACGACGCACTGATGCAGATCACCCACGTGCTCCGCGGCGAGGACCTGCTCTCCTCCACCCCGCGCCAGATCGCGCTGTACAAGGCGCTGATGGAGATCGGCGTCGCCACCGGCGTCCCGCAGTTCGGCCACCTGCCGTACGTCATGGGCGAGGGCAACAAGAAGCTTTCCAAGCGCGACCCGGAGAGCTCGCTCAACCTCTACCGCGAGCGCGGCTTCCTCCCCGAGGGCCTGCTGAACTACCTCTCGCTCCTCGGCTGGTCCTTCTCCAAGGACCAGGACGTCTTCTCGATCGAGGAGATGGTGGCGAAGTTCGACATCGACGGCGTGAACGCCAACCCGGCGCGCTTCGACCTCAAGAAGGCCGAGTCGATCAACGGCGACCACATCCGCCTGCTCGACCCGAAGGCCTTCGCGGACGCCTGCACCCCCTGGCTGCAGGCCCCGCACGCCAACTGGGCGCCCGAGGACTTCGACGCCGAGGCCTGGGCGGCCATCGCGCCGTACGCCCAGACCCGCGTCACCGTCCTGTCCGACATCACGGCCAACGTCGACTTCCTGTTCCTGAAGGAGCCGGTCTGGGACCAGCCGTCGTGGGACAAGGCGATGAAGGGCGAGCCCGCGGCCCTCCTGACCAGCGCCCGCGCCCACCTGGACACCGCCGACTGGAGCGACCCCGAGGCCCTCAAGCAGGCCGTCCTGACCGCCGGCGAGGCCCACGGCCTCAAGCTCGGCAAGGCGCAGGCCCCGGTCCGCGTGGCCGTCACCGGCCGTACGGTCGGGCTGCCCCTCTTCGAGTCCCTCCAGATCCTGGGCAAGGAGCGCTCGCTGTCCCGCATCGACGCGGCGCTGGCGAAGCTCGCCGCGTAGGCACCACCCGTACGTCCTCTCGGGGGGCGGCGGCCGGGAAACCCCGGCGGCCGCCCCCCGAGGCGTCGTCCGGGCGCGTGCGCGCGTCCGCGCGGGGGGATTTCGGGCCGCCGGGATCCGCAAACCCTCCCGACGGCGCCCCGCGATGTCGTAGCGTCGCAGGCATGCCGATCCGCGCCGTGCTGTGGGACATCGACGACACCCTGTTCGACTACACGGGCGCGGACACCGCCGGCCTCGCGCGCCGGCTCGCCGAGGAGGGCATCGCGGAGCGGTACGGATCCCCCGCGGAGGCGCTCGCGCTGTGGCGGGAGATCACCACCCGCCACTGGGACCGCTTCGCCGCCGGGGAAGTGGCCTTCCAGGAGCAGCGCCGCGACCGCGTACGGGACTTCCTCGGGGAGCCCGGGATGAGCGCCGCCGAGGCCGACGGCTGGTTCGACCGGTACGTGGTGCACTACAAGGCCGCCTGGACGCTGTTCCCCGACGCCGTGCCCGCACTGGACGCCCTCGCGGCCGGTTACCGGCACGGGGTGCTCTCCAACTCCTCCACGGTCAACCAGGACCCCAAGCTGCGCCACCTCGGGCTGCGCGATCGCTTCGAGGTGCTGCTCTGCGCCGCGGAACTGGGCGTCAGCAAGCCGGAGGCCGAGGCCTTCCTCGCCGCCTGCGAGGCCCTCGGGCTGCCGCCGGGCGAGGTCGCGTACGTGGGCGACCAGCCGGAGATCGACGCACGCGGGGCACGCGACGCCGGGCTGGTCGCGGTCTGGCTCGACCGGGACGGCGCGCGCGGTCCGGGCCCCGGGGGAGTGCACCGGATCGCCGGTCTCGCCCTGCTCCCGGAGCTGCTGGCCTCCGATACCCGTTTTGGAGCACGGTCAGGCATCCGGTAATGTTCTTTCTGCGCCGCCGGAGCGGGCCGAAAGGCCGGACGGAGACGCCACTCGAAAGAAAAGCCCCCAAGGGGTTGACTTTCGGTGGGGTATAGTGTAATTGGCAACACGAGGGTTTCTGGTTCCCTTATTCTAGGTTCGAGTCCTGGTACCCCAGCGCAGTGCAGTAGTGACGCAGTGCTTTGCCCCCGTTGTGTAGCGGCCTAGCACGCCGCCCTCTCAAGGCGGTAGCGCCGGTTCGAATCCGGTCGGGGGTACAGATCCTTCCCGCAAGGTCTCCATTGGGTAGCTCCCGGACGTCTTGATGCAGGATCGCTAGGGCCCCCGTTGTGTAGCGGCCTAGCACGCCGCCCTCTCAAGGCGGTAGCGCCGGTTCGAATCCGGTCGGGGGTACTGGTCTGGTATAGACCACATTGGGCTATGGTGTAATTGGCAACACGAAGGTTTCTGGTTCCTTTGTTCTAGGTTCGAGTCCTGGTAGCCCAGCGCAGTACAGAGCAAGCCCCCGTTGTGTAGCGGCCTAGCACGCCGCCCTCTCAAGGCGGTAGCGCCGGTTCGAATCCGGTCGGGGGTACGCACGGAAGAGGCCCTCCGCGTTCATCGCGGAGGGCCTCTTCGCTGTTCCCGCATCCGCCCGCCCCCGCGTGCCCACGTACAAGTGCGGGCCCGGAGGCGCGTGTTCGGACGTGTGCGGCGTCGTACGCGCCCCCGGGCCCGGGGGTGGGGGAAAGCGGGGATCAGCCGGTGCGGCGCAGGGCCTCCGACAGGCGGGCGGCCGCGTCGATCACGGCCTGGGCGTGCATCCGGCCCGGGTGGCGGGTCAGGCGCTCGATCGGCCCGGAGACCGACACGGCGGCCACCACGCGGTTCGACGGCCCGCGCACCGGCGCCGAGACGGAGGCCACGCCGGGCTCCCGCTCGCCGATCGACTGCGCCCAGCCGCGCCGACGTACGCCCGACAGGGCCGTCGCCGTGAAACGCGCGCCCTGGAGCCCGCGGTGGAGCCGCTCGGGCTCCTCCCAGGCCATCAGGATCTGTGCTGCCGAGCCCGCCTTCATCGGGAGCGTCGAGCCCACCGGGACGGTGTCCCGGAGGCCCGACAGCCGCTCGGCGGCCGCCACGCAGATGCGCATGTCTCCCTGACGGCGGTAGAGCTGCGCGCTCTCGCCCGTCACGTCACGGAGGTGGGTGAGTACCGGTCCCGCCGTGGCCAGCAGGCGGTCCTCGCCGGCCGCGGCGGCGAGCTCCGCCAGCCGCGGTCCGAGGATGAACCGGCCCTGCATGTCCCTCGCCACCATCCGGTGGTGTTCCAGTGCCACGGCCAGGCGATGTGCCGTGGGTCGTGCGAGCCCTGTCGCCGCGACCAGCCCGGCGAGGGTGGCCGGACCGGACTCCAGTGCGCTCAATACCAGAGCTGCCTTGTCGAGAACGCCGACGCCGCTAGAGTTGTCCATGAAACGATATTCGCGTCTCACACTGTGAAACGCAAGTTCAATTTTTCCAAGAACCAGCGAGTCTGTATGTACGGGTCCACGAACCACTGGATCCGGGACGGTGAGCCGGAGGGAAAGCGATGGGTAGGACACTCGCGGAGAAGGTCTGGGACGACCACGTCGTCCGGCGCGCCGAGGGCGAGCCCGACCTCCTCTTCATTGATCTGCACCTGCTGCACGAGGTGACCAGCCCCCAGGCCTTCGAGGGCCTGCGCCAGGCCGGCCGCAAGGTCCGGCGGCTGGACCTCACCATCGCCACCGAGGACCACAACACCCCCACCCTGGACATCGACAAGCCGATCGCCGACCCGGTCTCCCGGGCCCAGCTGGAGACGCTGCGGGCGAACTGCGCCGAGTTCGGCGTACGCCTGCACTCCCTGGGCGATGTCGAGCAGGGCGTCGTCCACGTGGTGGGACCGCAGCTGGGCCTGACCCAGCCGGGCACCACCGTGGTCTGCGGCGACTCCCACACCTCCACGCACGGCGCCTTCGGCGCGCTGGCCTTCGGCATCGGCACCAGCCAGGTCGAGCACGTGCTGGCCACCCAGACGCTGCCGCTGGCCCGCCCCAAGACGATGGCCATCACCGTCACCGGCGAGCTGGCCGAGGGCGTCACCGCCAAGGACCTGATCCTGGCGATCATCGCGAAGATCGGCACCGGCGGCGGCCAAGGCTACATCCTGGAATACCGCGGCGAGGCCGTCGAGAAGCTCTCGATGGAAGCCCGCATGACCATCTGCAACATGTCGATCGAGGCCGGCGCCCGCGCGGGCATGATCGCCCCCGACGCGACCACCTTCGACTACCTGAAGGGCCGCGACCACGCCCCCGAGGGCGAGGACTGGGACGCGGCGGTCGCCTACTGGCGGACCCTGCGCACCGACGATGACGCGGTCTTCGACGCCGAGGTCGTCATCGACGGCGCCTCGCTCTCCCCGTTCGTCACCTGGGGCACCAACCCGGGCCAGGGCGCGCCGCTGTCGTCCCACGTCCCCGACCCTGCTTCGTACGAGGACGCTTCGGAGCGGTACGCCGCCGAAAAGGCCCTGGAGTACATGGGGTTGACGGCCGGGCAGCCGCTGCGCGACATCAAGGTCGACACCGTCTTCGTAGGTTCGTGCACCAACGGCCGCATCGAGGACCTGCGTGCCGTCGCCTCCATCATCGAGGGCCGCAAAGTCGCCGACGGCGTACGGATGCTGGTCGTCCCGGGCTCCGTCCGGGTCGCCCTGCAGGCCATGGAAGAGGGCCTGGACACGGTCTTCAAGGAGGCCGGCGCCGAATGGCGGCACGCGGGCTGCTCGATGTGCCTGGGCATGAACCCCGACCAACTGGCCCCCGGTGAGCGCTCCGCGTCCACGTCCAACCGCAACTTCGAGGGCCGGCAGGGCAAGGGCGGACGCACCCACCTGGTCTCCCCGCAGGTGGCCGCCGCCACCGCGGTGCTGGGCCATCTGGCCTCGCCCGCCGACCTGTCCGCCGCCGACGCGACCGCCGGAGTCTGAACCATGGAAGCCTTCACCACCCACACCGGCCGGGCCGTCCCGCTGCGCCGTTCCAACGTCGACACCGACCAGATCATCCCGGCCCACTGGCTGAAGAAGATCACCCGCGACGGGTTCGAGGACGGGCTCTTCGAGGCCTGGCGCAAGGACCCCGAGTTCGTCACGAACCGCCCCGAGCGCCAGGGCGCGACCGTGCTGATCGCCGGTCCCGACTTCGGCACGGGCTCCTCCCGCGAGCACGCCGTCTGGGCCCTGCAGAACTTCGGGTTCAAGACGGTCATCTCCTCCCGCTTCGCCGACATCTTCCGCGGCAACTCGCTGAAGAACGGTCTGCTGACGGTGGTCCTGCCGCAGGAGACCGTCGACCGGCTGTGGGCGCTGACCGAGGCCGACCCGACCGCCGAGGTGACCGTCGACCTGGTCGCGCGCCAGGTCCGCGCGGCCGGAATCGAGGCGGAGTTCGAACTCGACGACAACGCCCGCTGGCGTCTGCTGGAGGGTCTGGACGACATCTCCCTCACCCTTCAGAACGAAGCGGACATCGACACCTACGAAAGCGCCCGGCCGAGCTTCAAGCCGCGCACGATTAGGGTCTGATTCCAGCCTGATCAGCGCTTATTCACCTCCGGGTGATCACATCGACAACACTGTGCCCCCCGCCCTCCGGCGGGGGGCACAGCCGTGTGTTGAGGCCCCGTGAGGCGACAACTCGCCCCAGATGGCACAATCTGTGCATGGAACGCGACAGTCAACTTGAGCTCTACGAACTCGTCGCGGACCGGCTGAAAGAAGCACACACAAGGGTGCGCACACTGCAAGTCCCGGAGGGCGTAAGGATGGCGCTGTCCCGGAAGCTGTTGGTCGTCACGGCCGCGGCGAAGCATGATCTCGCCGATGCGGCAAGGCGCCTGGACAGGTTGATGAAGGACCTCGACGAGGGTCGATTCCCTGAAGGCGACTGATGCGAAGGAACTCCGTAACGACCTACACCGTTGCGGCACTAGGGTGATTAGCCCGTTTCGTGTTTGATTTGCGGTATATATCCGCCTAACGTGCGAAATAAGCTTGAACACATTCGTTCTGGCGAAGTCTCCGAAGGGGAAGACGTGAACAAGGCGCAGCTCGTAGAAGCGATTGCCGACAAGCTGGGCGGCCGCCAGCAGGCCGCGGACGCTGTCGACGCGGTACTGGACGCGATGGTCCGCGCTGTGGTCGCGGGCGACCGGGTCTCGGTCACGGGCTTCGGCTCGTTCGAGAAGGTCGACCGCCCGGCCCGCTACGCCCGCAACCCGCAGACGGGTGAGCGCGTCCGGGTCAAGAAGACCTCTGTTCCCCGCTTCCGCGCGGGCCAGGGCTTCAAGGACCTGGTCGCGGGCACCAAGAAGCTGCCCAAGGGCGGCGAGGTGTCGGTGAAGAAGGCGCCCAAGGGCAGCCTCTCCGGCGGCGCTTCCGCGACGGTCAAGAAGGCCGCGGCCAAGAAGGCCACCACCGCCAAGAAGGCGGCGGCGAAGACCGCGGTCGCCAAGAAGACCACCGCCAAGAAGGTCGTCGCCAAGAAGGTGGTCGCCAAGACCGCCGCGAAGAAGACCACCGCGACGGCGAAGAAGGCCACCGCCACGGCCAAGAAGGCCGCGACGACGGCGAAGAAGACCACCGCCACCGCGAAGAAGACGGCTCCGGCGGCCAAGAAGGCCACCGCGAAGACGACGGCGCCCGCCAAGAAGACGACGGCGCGCAAGACCACCGCGAAGAAGACCACGGCCCGCAAGAAGTAGGGCCACGAGTCACACACGCCGGGCCGGCTTCCCCCTCCTGGGGAAGCCGGCCCGCGGTGCTGTGTGAACTGTCGTTGCAGGTCAGAGGCGTCGCAGTGGGGAGGGTCAGAAGGTCTGCAGGGTGACCAGCGTGATCCGCAGCGCCGGCCCCTCGCCGTCCGTCTCGATCCGGACCCGCTGTCCGGGCCTCAGCAGCCGCAGGCCGCCCGCGTCGAAGGCCGGGGCCCCGAAGGGCACCGGGGTGCCGTCGTCCAGCAGCACGCTGCCGCTGCGGGTCTGGGAGTCGTACGTGTACGCGGTCGCCTGCATACGGGCACTGTATCGGGCCGTGTGACGGCCCACACCGAGGGCGAGGGCGGTGCGCAGATCCGCTCCCGTGTCCACGTCCCGCCGTACGCTCTCGACGTCCACGAGGGTAATTTCCGCAGCTCCCGCGGCCGAATGCCGGGCGCGTGACGGGCCCCCGAACGAGGGTGCCAATTCCACGTCCGGAGCAGCGGAAAGCAAGGTCGTGCCGATTCCCGCCGCGTCCGCGAGAAATGCCCGCGGAAATTCGGACGCGGCTTCGAGCACGCGTTGCAATTCCGGCGGCCGCAGCGCGGGCAGATCCGCGTTCATCGCGGCCACCGCCGCCCCCGGCCGGGCCCCGCGCACCTCCCGCGCCCCGTGGACGAGCGCCGCGTTGAGCCCGGCGGCCGGGGCGTCCGCCACGATCCGCGCCCCCAGCCGCGACAGTTCCCTTCCGGCCTCGGCGTCATCCGTGACGACCACCACATCCGCGACCGCCGCGCAGGCCAGCGCAGCCGCCACCGTGTCCAGCGCGAACGCGAGCGCGAGCCCGGGGCGGGACGCCCCCACGGCCGCGGCGAGACGGCTCTTGGCCACCGACAGCGGCTTCAGCGGGACCACCAGACTCCAGACCGCGTCCGTGACGGACCCCCCTTCCTCCGGCGCGCACCCGTCCACGTGTGGACCATGGCCGGGTCATGGCCTGGTCATGCATCGGCCCATTGTCGCCTCTGCCGGGACGACCCGGAGGTCCGGTGCTCCGGGCGGGGCGTACGGTGTTCTCGACAGAGACCGGACCCGAGGCCACACTTGTCCGGCCGACGGGGTGCCCCAGCCGCGCACCGGTCCTAGAGGAAGGTGTCCGAGTGTCCCGCCGCAGAATCGGCTTCTGGTACCGCCTGGCGGCGGTCATCGCAAAACCGCCGCTGGTGGTGCTCTTCAAGCGGGACTGGCGGGGAATGGATCACATTCCGGCCGACGGCGGGTTTATCACGGCCGTCAATCACAACTCGTATCTGGACCCGCTCTCCTACGCGCACTTCCAGTACAACACCGGCCGGGTGCCCCGATTGCTCGCGAAGGCGGCCCTCTTCAAGGTCCCGATTGTCGGCGCGATCCTGCGCGGCTCCGGCCAGATCCCCGTCTACCGCGAGACCACCAACGCCCTGGACGCATTCCGGGCCGCCGTGGACGCGATCGAGCGCGGCGAATGCGTGGCCTTTTATCCCGAAGGCACCCTCACCCGCGATCCGGACATGTGGCCGATGGCCGGCAAGACCGGCGCGGCGCGCGTCGCGCTGATGACCAAGGCGCCCGTCATTCCGGTGGCCCAGTGGGGCGCGAACCTCGCCATGCCGCCGTACGCCAAGGAGAACAAGGTCCGCCTGTTCCCGCGCAAGACCCTCCAGGTGCTGGCCGGACCCCCCGTGGACCTCTCCGAGTTCTACGACCGGGAACCCACCCCGGACGTGCTCAAGGAGGTCACCGAGACCATCATGGCGGCCATCACGGAGCTGCTGGAGGAGCTGCGCGGCGCGAAGGCGCCGGAGCAGCCGTACGACCATCGCAAGGCCAGGCTGGAACAGCGGCGCAGGGCCGCGGGGGAGGACCAGAAGTGACACGTCCCGTGAAGGCGGCCGTCTTCGGAACCGGCTCCTGGGGCACGGCCTTCGGCATGGTGCTCGCCGACGCCGGCTGCGAGGTGACCCTGTGGGGCCGCCGCGGCGAGGTCGTCGACGCCATCAACACCGGCCGGACCAACCCGGACTACTTCCCGGACGTCGAACTCCCCGCGAACATGCGCGCCACCACCGACCCGGCCGAGGCCGCGGCCGGCGCCGACTTCGCGGTCCTCGCCATCCCCTCCCAGACCCTGCGCGGCAACCTCGCCGAATGGGCCCCGCTGCTGCCCGCCGACGCCGTCCTCGTCTCCCTGATGAAGGGCATCGAACTCGGCAGCGCCAAGCGGATGAGCGAGGTCATCGAAGAGGTGGCCAAGGTCCCCGCCGAGCGCGTCGCCGTCGTCACCGGCCCCAACCTGGCCCGCGAGATCGCGGCCCGCCAGCCCGCCGCCGCCGTCGTCGCCTGCTCCGACGAGGCCGTGGCCCGGCGCCTCCAGGCCGCCTGCCACACCCCGTACTTCCGCCCGTACACGAGCACCGACGTCATCGGCTGCGAGCTGGGCGGCGCCGTCAAGAACGTCATCGGCCTCGCCGTCGGCATCGCGGACGGCATGGGCCTGGGCGACAACACCAAGGGCTCCCTCATCACCCGGGGCCTCGCCGAAGCGACCCGGCTGGGCCTGGCCATGGGCGCCGACCCGCTCACCTTCTCCGGCCTCGCCGGCCTCGGCGACCTCGTCGCCACGTGCTCCTCGCCGCTCTCCCGCAACCACACCTTCGGCACCAACCTCGGCCGCGGCATGACCCTGGAGGAGACCATCGCGGTCACCAAGCAGACCGCCGAGGGCGTCAAGTCCTGCCAGTCGGTGGCCGATCTGGCCCGCCGCCACGGGGTGGACATGCCGATCACCGACACCGTCGTCGACATCGTCCACCACGGCAAGCCGCCGCTGGTCGCACTGAAGGAACTGATGGGACGCAGCGCCAAACCGGAACGCCGCTGACTCCTTTCCGGACGCCCGACCGGGTATCGTCGTGGCGATATGAGCAGCGAGAACCTCCCCCAGACCCCTGAGCAGCAGGGCCGCAAGCCCCGCGTGGCCGTCGTGTTCGGCGGCCGCAGCTCGGAACACGCCATCTCGGTCGTCACCGCGGGCGCCGTGCTGCGCTCCATCGACCGCTCCAAGTACGAGGTGCTGCCCATCGGCATCACCACGGACGGCCGGTGGGCGCTGACCGCCGACGAGCCCGCGCGGATGGCCATCGCCGACCGCAAGCTCCCGAGCGTCGAGGAGCTGGCGGACTCCGAGGAGGGCGCCGTCGTGCTCTCCGTCGACCCCGCCAACCGCGAGGTCGTCTACACCGAGCCGGGAGCCGTCCCCAAGGCCCTGGGCGAGGTCGACGTGGTCTTCCCGATGCTGCACGGCCCGTACGGCGAGGACGGCACCCTGCAAGGCCTGCTGGAGCTCTCCGGCATCCCGTACGTCGGCTCGGGCGTCCTCGCCTCGGCCGTCGGCCAGGACAAGGAGTACATGAAGCGGGTCTTCACCTCCTTCGGCCTCCCCGTCGGCCCGTACGTGACCATCCGGCCCCGCGAGTGGGACGCCGACCGGGACGCCGCCAAGGCGCGCATCCTGGACTTCGCCGGCGAGCACGGCTGGCCGCTCTTCATCAAGCCCGCCCGGGCCGGCTCCTCCATCGGCATCACCAAGGTCGACGACGTCTCCGGTCTGGACGCCGCGATCCGCGAGGCCCAGCGCCACGACCCGAAGATCATCGTCGAGGCGCTGCTGCGCGGCCGCGAGATCGAGTGCGGGGTGCTGGAGTTCGAGGACGGTCCGCGCGCGAGCGTGCCCGCCGAGATCCCCCCGGTCTCCAGCCACGACTTCTACGACTTCGAGGCGAAGTACATCGACTCCGCCTCCGGGATCGTGCCCGCCCCGCTCACCCCGGAGCAGACCGCCGAGGTGCAGCGGCTCGCGATCGAGGCGTTCGACGCCGCGTCCTGCGAGGGCCTGGTGCGCGCCGACTTCTTCCTCACCGAGGACGGCACGTTCGTCATCAACGAGATCAACACGATGCCGGGCTTCACCCCGATCTCCATGTACCCGCGGATGTGGCAGGAGTCGGGCGTCGAGTACCCGGAGCTGGTGGACCGCCTGATCCAGGCGGCCCTGAACCGCTCCACCGGGCTGCGCTAGCCGGCACAGCGCGCGGCCCGAAGCGCCGTACACGCCGACCGCCCGCCGGGATTCCCGGCGGGCGGTCGGTGTGCGAAGGGGCGAAGGGCCCTCGTCAGTAGGAGGAGATGCCCTCCGGGACGGTCTTGGCCACGGCCGTGGACAGCCCGACGAGCATCCCCGCATCCGTGGCATGCTCCTTGTCGACCCGGACCTCGGTGTACGCGAGGCGCATCCCGGTGATGAACCGGAACCCCCCGCCGGCACTGTCGGGGACCTTCTCCAGCAGCCAACGGACGCCGTTGACCTCGACGCCCTCCTGCTTCGGATCAGCCATCTCGGGGGGCTTGGGGACACCGCACCGCAGTACGATCGCCGAGCCGCCCCACGCGGCGGTCAGATCCGACTCCGGCGCCGTCTCCGCCCGCGCCAGGCCGGCCACCTTCTCCGGGAGTTCGTCGTGCAGCGCTGCACAGAACCCCGCGACGTCGGCGGGCGGCGTGGGCGGCGGATCCACCCGGGCCTCGGAATCACCCGGGGTACAGCCCGCGAGGGCCAGTACCGCGACCAGTACGGGCAGGGCGGGCAGACGCAGGGGCCGGCGGTGGAGGGTCATCACCGGCCAAGAGTAGACGGGGGCTACAGATGGACCACCGGGCAGGTCAGAGTGCGGGTGATGCCCTCCACCTGCTGCACCTTGGCGACGACCATGCGGCCGAGCTCGTCGACGGTGTCGGCCTGGGCGCGCACGATCACGTCGTACGGCCCCGTCACGTCCTCGGCCTGGATCACCCCCGCGATCTGGCTGATGGACTCGGCGACGAACGACGCCTTGCCCACCTCGGTCTGGATAAGGATGTACGCCTGTACCACGGAACCTCCAGGGCGGCCACGAGGATCGATTCCCCTAACCTTCGGATGGGCCCGGGGATGCGAGTGGGCCCGGGGAAAGGGACGCCACGGTACCGCGTCGCCGAGCACCACGGGGAGACCCGGGGGCCCGGCGCCACGCACGGCGGGGCGTACGGAGAGCAGAAGTTGACGTATCTGTTGACGGTACCCAGAGCTGTGACGGCTCGCGACCGCAAGCGGACTGGGCAAGAAGGGGCACAGCGATGAAGGGCACTGTGGGCGAGCTGGGGGAGTTCGGGCTCATTCGAGAGCTCACCTCACGGCTCACCACCACCCCGGCGGTCCGGCTCGGACCGGGCGACGACGCCGCGGTCGTGTCGGCCCCCGACCGGCGGGTCGTGGCGAGCACCGACATCCTGCTGGAAGGCAGGCACTTCCGGCGCGACTGGTCCACCGCGTACGACGTCGGCCGCAAGGCCGCCGCGCAGAACCTCGCCGACATCGCGGCCATGGGCGCCGTGCCGACGGCGCTGCTGCTCGGCCTCGTCGTCCCGGCCGAGCTGCCGGTCACCTGGCCGACCGAGCTGATGGACGGCATCCGAGACGAGTGCCAAGTCGCCGGCGCGGCCGTGGTCGGCGGCGACGTCGTCCGCGGGGACACCATCACCGTGGCCATCACCGCCCTCGGCGACCTGCGCAACCACGAGCCCGTGCTGCGCTCCGGCGCCCAGCCCGGCGACGTCGTGGCCGTCACGGGCTGGCTGGGCTGGTCCGCGGCCGGATTCGCCGTGCTCTCGCGCGGGTTCCGCTCCCCGCGGGCCTTCGTCGAGGCGCACCGGCGCCCCGAACCCCCGTACCACGCCGGCCCCGCGGCCGCCGGACTCGGCGCCACCGCCATGACCGACGTCAGCGACGGCCTGATCGCCGACCTCGGGCACATCGCCGAGGCCAGCAAGGTGCGCATCGACCTGCGCTCGGCGGCCGTCGACATCCCGACGCAGATGCACGACATCGGGCAGGCCGTCGGGGTCGACCCCTTGCAGTGGGTGCTCACCGGAGGGGAAGATCACGCCATCGTGGCGACCTTCCCGCCCGACGTGAAACTGCCGGCCCGGTGGAAGGTCATCGGGGAGGTGCTGAACCGGTCCGCGCTGCCCCAGGTGACCGTGGACGGCGCCCCCTGGACGAGCACCGGCGGCTGGGACCACTTCGGCTCCGACCCGTCCACCGAGGAGACCACCAGATGACCGACGCGCCACCGCTGTGCCTGACCGTCGCCGGATCCGACTCCGGCGGTGGCGCCGGGATCCAGGCCGACCTCAAGACGATGCTGGCACTCGGCGTGCACGGGATGAGCGTGGTGACGGCCGTGACCGCGCAGAACTCCCTCGGGGTGCAGGGGGTCTGGGAGCTGCCCGCCGAGGCCGTGAAGGCCCAGTACCGGGCCGTCGTGGACGACATCGGCGTCCACGCCGTCAAGACCGGGATGCTGGCCTCCACCGCGTTGGTGGAAACGGTGGCCGAACTGCTGGCCGCCACCTCCGCCCCGGCCGTCGTGGACCCGGTCGGCGTCTCCAAGCACGGGGACGCGCTGCTCGCCGCCTCGGCGCTGGACGCCGTACGCAAGGAGCTGCTGCCGCGGGCCACCGTGGCCACCCCGAACCTCGACGAAGTGGCCCAGCTCACGGGAGTGGTGGTGGAGAGCGAGGACGACATGCGGCGGGCCGCCGACGCCGTGCTCGCGTACGGCTCCCAGTGGGCGCTCATCAAGGGCGGGCACCTGGCCGCCCACGGGGACCAGGCCGCCGACCTGCTCACCGACGGGGACACGCTGCTGTGGCTGCGGGCGCCGCGCCACGGCAACCGGCACACCCACGGCACCGGCTGCACCCTCGCCTCCGCGCTGGCCGCGGGGCTCGCCAAGGGGCAGGACGTGCCGCAGGCCGCCATGGAGGCCAAGGAGTACGTGAGCGGCGCCCTCGCGGCCGGCTTCGCGCTCGGCGGCGGCATCGGCCCCGTGGACCACGCCTGGCAGTGGAACCGCTGACGGCCCCGGAACGGCAGAGGACCACCGCATCACATGATGCGGTGGTCCTCTTCACGCCCGGTCGGTCCAGGCAGGCAAAAGGCCGGTCCACCAGGTGGACCGGCCTTCTGGGCAACCGGAAAGGGCTGCGCTACGACGGTTGGCGTCAGCGCGAGACCTTGCCGGCCTTGATGCACGAGGTGCAGACGTTGAGGCGCTTCGGCGTCCCACTGACCATGGCACGAACGCGCTGGATGTTCGGGTTCCAGCGACGCGAGGTGCGGCGGTGCGAGTGGGAGATGTTGTTGCCGAAGCTCGGCCCCTTGGCGCAAACGTCGCAGTTGGCAGCCACAGGTCACTCCAAAGACTTCAGATGCACTTACAGTGAAATCCGGCGCACCGGATCAGAAGTCTGAGGAAGTCTGAGTGGTTTGCCGGGGGAATTGGCCCGACTCTCATCGGGCAACCGGAGCAGCATACAACGACTGCGTCCGTCCAAGAAAACTACCATGACCGCCGCCGATCCCGCCCGAGGCCCCTGACAGCCGGCAGTCCTTGGTTACCCTGCGGTGAACCCCGGCCCGCACGAGGAGGAACGCCCGGTGCAGCACGAGCCGCAGCCGCAGCCCGCCGACGAGCTCGACGCCCGGGCGGTGCGCACCTGGAGCTCGCTGGCCGTGGCCGCACTGGGCCGGGCCCGCGAGGACATCGACGCGATCAACGTCTACCCGGTCGCGGACGCGGACACCGGAACCAACCTCTACCTGACCGCCGAATCGGCGGACCGCGCCCTGGCCGAGGTGCTCGGCACGCCCCCCGCCGGCGTGAGCGAGACCACAGCGGACGCCTCGTTGGCGGAGGCCGTACGGGCCTACGCGCACGGCGCCCTCATAGGCGCCCGCGGGAACTCCGGGACGATCCTGGCGCAGCTGCTGCGCGGCGTGGCCGAGGTGCTCGGAGACGAGCCCGGTGGGCGCGGGCCCGGCCGGCTGCTGGCCGAGGCGCTGACCCGGGCCGCCGAGGAGGCGTACCGCGCCGTCGCGCACCCGGTGGAGGGCACGATGCTCACCGTCGCGGCCGCTGCGGCACGCGCCGGGGAAGCGGCCGGGGCGGCCGCCGCGAGCGCCGCCGACGTGGCCCTGGCCGCCTACGACGGAGCCCGCGCGGCCCTCGCCGACACCCCTGGGCAGCTGCCCGAGCTGGGCCGGGCCGGGGTGGTCGACGCCGGGGGCTGCGGGCTGGTCGCCGTACTCGGGGCCCTGTGGCAGGCGCTGTCGGGCCGGCAGCCCGCCCCCGAGGCCGTACGCGGGCGGGCCGTGCCCGTACCGCAGCCGCCGCGGCCCTGCGACGCCGAGGAAGGGGGCGGACCCGCGTACGAGGTGATCTACCTGCTGGAGGCCGCCGAGCCGGACGTGGCCGAGCTGCGCGAACGCCTCGACGGACTCGGGGACTCCCTGGTCGTGGTCGGCGGCGACGGACTGTGGAACGTGCACGTCCACGTCGACGACCCCGGCGCCGCCGTGGAGGCAGGAGTGGTCGCCGGGCGGCCGTACCGGATCCGCATCACCCACTTCGGCGACGAGCGCCGCCGGGCGCGGGGGGAGCGCGTCCAGCGGGCCGTCGTCGCCGTGGTCCCGGGCGAGGGACTGGCCGGCCTGTGCGGCGAGGCGGGCGCGACCACGGTGCTCGCCCGCCCCGGAGAGACCCCGGACGCCGCCGCGCTCGTCGACGCCATCCGGCGCGCCCACGCCCGCGAGGTGGTGCTGCTGCCCGGCGGGGCCGACCAGCGCGCGGTCGCGGCCGCCGCCGCCGAGCAGGCCCGCGCCGACGGCGTACGGGTGGCCGTGATCCCGACCCGCTCCGCGGTCCAGGGCCTGGCCGCCCTCGCCGTCCACGACCCGGAGGGCAGCTTCGACGAGGACGTGGTCGCCATGACCGCGGCCGCCGGCGCCACCCGCTACGGGGAACTCGCCGTCGCCGAACGGCAGTCGTTCACCTCCGCCGGCATCTGCCAGGCCGGGGACGTGCTCGGACTCATCGACGGGGACGTCGCCGTCATCGGCTCCGGCCTCGACGAGACCGCCCAGGCGGTCCTGGAGCGGATGCTCGGCTCCGGCGGCGAACTCGTCACCCTGGTCCTGGGGCCGGAAGTGCCCGACGCCCTCGCCGAGCGCCTGGAGGCGTACGTGCAGCACGGGCACCTGGCGGTGGACACGGTCACCTACCGCGGCGGGCGGTACTGCGCACCGCTCCTCATCGGGGTCGAATAGCCGGGTTGTCGGCGCCATGGTGTGCAATGAAGGCGTGCCCGCGCTCGACGAAGACCTCAAGAAGACGCTCGGCCCCGCCACCGCCAAGGTGCTGGCCGAGCAGCTCGGCCTGCACACGGCCCTGGACCTGCTGCACCACTATCCGCGGCGGTACGCCGAGCGCGGCGAGCTGACCTCACTGACCGAGCTGGCCGACCAGATCGACGAGCACGTGACGGTCGTCGCCCAGGTCGCCGACGCCCGGATCCTGACCTTCAACGGGGGCCGCGGCAAACGCCTGGAGGTGACCATCACCGACGGCAGCGGCCGCCTCCAGCTGGTCTTCTTCGGCGCGGGCGTCCACAAGCCGCACAAGGACCTGCTGCCGGGCACCCGCGCCATGTTCGCGGGCAAGGTCGGCATGTTCAACCGCAAGCTCCAGCTCTCCCACCCCGCGTACGAGCCGCTCGGCGCGGACGCCTCCGACCGGGACGCGGCCACCGCCTTCGCGGGCCGGCTCATCCCCATCTACCCGGCCTGCGCCAAGCTGGAGTCCTGGAAGATCGCCAAGTGCGTGGACGCCGTGCTGCCCAGCGCCCAGGAGGCCGTGGACCCGCTGCCGGACGCCCTGCGCGAGGCCCGCGGACTGGTCCCGCTCACCGAGGCCCTGCTGAAGATCCACCGGCCCGCAGCCAAGGCCGACATCGAGGACGCCCGCGGGCGTCTCAAGTGGGACGAGGCGTTCGTCCTCCAGGTCGCCCTGGCCCGCCGCCGGCACGCCGACTCCCAGCTCCCGGCCGTCCCCCGCCGCCCCGCCCCGGACGGGCTGCTCGACGCCTTCGACGCCAAGCTCCCCTTCACCCTCACCGACGGCCAGCAGACCGTCTCCCGCGAGATCTTCGAAGACCTCGCCACGGACCACCCCATGCACCGCCTCCTCCAGGGAGAGGTGGGCAGCGGGAAGACGATGGTCGCGCTGCGGGCCATGCTCGGCGTCGTGGACTGCGGCGGGCAGGCCGCCATGCTCGCGCCCACCGAGGTGCTCGCCCAGCAGCACCACCGCTCCATCACCGAGATGATGGGCGAACTCGCCGAAGGGGGGATGCTCGGCGGCTCCGACCGGGGCACCAAGGTCGTCCTGCTCACCGGCTCCATGGGAATGCCCGCGCGCCGCCAGGCCCTGCTCGACCTGGTCACCGGGGAGGCCGGCATCGTCATCGGCACGCACGCGCTCATCGAGGACAAGGTGCAGTTCCACGACCTCGGCCTCGTCGTCGTCGACGAGCAGCACCGCTTCGGCGTCGAGCAGCGCGACGCGCTGCGGTCCAAGGGCAAGCAGCCCCCGCACCTGCTGGTCATGACCGCGACCCCGATCCCGCGCACCGTCGCGATGACCGTCTTCGGGGACCTGGAGACCTCGGTCCTCGACCAGCTGCCCGCCGGCCGCTCCCCGATCGCCACCCACGTCGTACCGGCGAAGGACAAACCGCACTTCCTGAGCCGGGCCTGGGAGCGGGTGCGCGAGGAGGTGGAGAACGGGCACCAGGCGTACGTGGTGTGCCCCCGCATCGGCGACGGGGACGACGACCCGAAGAAGAAGGCCCCCGCCGAGGACGACGCCGAGAAGCGGCCGCCGCTGGCCGTGCTGGAGATCGCCGAGCAGCTGCGGCGCGGGCCGCTCGCCGGGCTGTCGGTCGAGGTGCTGCACGGCCGGATGGACCCGGCCGACAAGGACGACGTCATGCGCCGCTTCGCCGCGGGCGAGGTCAAGGTGCTGGTCGCCACCACGGTCATCGAGGTCGGCGTGAACGTCCCGAACTCCACCGTCATGGTGATCATGGACGCGGACCGGTTCGGCGTCTCCCAGCTCCACCAGCTGCGCGGCCGCGTCGGCCGGGGCTCCGCGCCCGGCCTGTGCCTGCTGGTCAGCGAGATGCACGAGGCGAGCCCCGCCCGGGCCCGGCTCGCGGCCGTCGCCGCCACCCTGGACGGCTTCGAGCTCTCCCGCATCGACCTGGAACAGCGCCGGGAGGGCGACGTGCTGGGCCAGGCCCAGTCGGGCGTGCGCTCCTCGCTGCGCATGCTCGCGGTCATCGAGGACGAGGAGGTCATCGCCCAGGCGCGGGAGGAAGCCACCCGCGTGGTCGCCGAAGACCCCGAGCTGAAGGGGCTGCCGGGGCTGCGCAGCGCGCTGGAGGCCCTGCTCGACACCGAGCGGGAGCAGTACCTGGAGAAGGGCTGAGCCGCCCTCGCCCGGTACCGCCCGGGGCCGTCCCGGGCGCCACGACCTATCGTGGAACTCCGCAGTAGCCCTCACCGTCGTACCGAAGGACCCCAGATGACCCGCGTGATCGCCGGCAGCGCCGGCGGGCGACGGCTGACCGTGCCCCCGGGCACCGGCACCCGGCCGACCTCGGACCGGATGCGCGAAGGCCTGTTCTCGACCTGGGAGTCGCTGCACGGCATCGAGGGGGCCCGGGTGCTCGACCTGTACGCCGGCTCCGGCGCCGTCGGCCTGGAGGCCCTCTCCCGCGGCGCGGCCCACGCCCTGCTGGTCGAGCCCGAAGCCAAGGCCGCCAAGGCGATCCGGGACAACATCAAGGCGCTGGGCCTGCCCGGCGCCGAGTTCCGGGCGGGCAAGGCGGAGCAGATCGTGGCGGTCCCGGCCGGTCCGGACCCGTACGACGCCGTCTTCCTCGACCCGCCGTACGCCGTCGGCCACGACGATCTTGGCGAGATCCTGCTCACACTCCGCGCCAATGGCTGGCTCACGGACGATGCGCTCGTCACCGTGGAGCGCAGCACGAGGAGCGGAGCCTTCCCCTGGCCCGAGGGCTTCGAGCCGCTGCGCTCCCGCAAGTACGGCGAAGGCACCCTTTGGTACGGCCGCGCCGCCAACACCTGCGAAGACTCATGATGCCCGCATCGGAGAGCGAGGGACCCAAGTTGCGCCGAGCCGTCTGTCCCGGGTCATTCGACCCCATCACCAACGGACACCTCGACATCATCGGCCGGGCCTCCCGGCTCTACGACGTCGTGCACGTCGCCGTGATGATCAACCAATCCAAGCAGGGGCTGTTCACCGTCGAGGAGCGGATCGAGCTGATCCGCGAGGCGACCGCCGACTACGGGAACATCGAGGTCGAGTCCTTCCACGGACTGCTCGTCGACTTCTGCAAGCAGCGCGACATCCCGGCCATCGTCAAGGGCCTGCGCGCCGTCAGCGACTTCGACTACGAGCTCCAGATGGCCCAGATGAACATAGGGCTCTCGGGCGTCGAGACGCTGTTCGTGCCGACCAACCCCACCTACAGCTTCCTGTCGTCCTCCCTGGTCAAGGAGGTCGCGACCTGGGGCGGCGACGTCGCCCACCTGCTGCCGCCGCACGTGCACGCGGCGCTGACCGAGCGGCTCGCCAACCGCTGACGGACTGACGGGCCGTCAGTCCGCTGTCGGGCGTCCGCCCGGTGGCCGTACAGTCGTCCCGTCCGTCTCAGGAACCGCCCGAGGCCGAGAGAGTGCGAGCCCCCATGGACGTGCAGAAGAAGCTCGACGAGATCGTCGCGGCCGTCGGCGGCGCCCGGTCCATGCCCATGTCGGCCTCCTGCGTGATCAACCGCGCAGAACTGCTCGCACAGCTCGAAGAGGTGCGCCAGGCGCTGCCCGGCTCGCTCGCCCAGGCGCAGGAGCTCATCGGCGGCCGCGAGCAGATGGTCGAGGACGCCCGCCGGGAGGCGGAGCGGATCATCGAGTCGGCGCACGCCCAGCGCGGTTCGCTGATCTCCGACACCGAGGTCGCGCGCCGCTCGCAGGCCGAGGCGGACCGGATCCTGTCGGACGCCCGCAGGGAGGCCGAGGAGATCCGGGCCGAGGCCGACGACTACGTCGACAGCAAGCTCGCGAACTTCGAGGTCGTGCTCACCAAGACCATCGGCTCGGTCGACCGCGGCCGCGAGAAGCTGCTGGGCCGCGGCCCCGGCCTCGACGAGCAGGGCTACCCGGACGCCGAGGCGCCCGAGCGCAGCCACGATCCGCAGACGCAGCGCGAGCAGGCGGACGCGTACGTGGACACCAAGCTGGCGACCTTCGAGGCAGTGCTCTCCAAGACCCTGGAGGCGGTCGGCCGGGGCCGGCAGAAGCTGCTGGGCCGGGTGCCCACGGACGACCTCGGCGCGCACATCGCCGCCCAGGACGCCGCGGGGGCGCAGCAGTCCCGCTCGGCGAGCGACGCGGACTTCCTGGCGGGCCTGGCGGAGCCGGCGGCTCCGATGGCCCCGGCGGCCCCCGTGATCCCGGCGCAGGCCCAGGAGCCCGCCTACGACGCGTACGGCTACCAGCAGACCCGGCAGCAGGACGCCTACGGCTACCAGGACCCCTACGCCTACCAGCAGCAGGTCCAGCAGCCGGACCCGTACGCCGCGCTGGGCTACGAGCAGCAGCCGGATCCGTACGCGGCCTACCAGCAGCAGCAGCCGCAGGCCGGGCAGCAGCAGCCCGCGCTCGACGAGACCAGCTTCTTCGACACGAGCATGATCAACCTGGACCAGCTGCGCCAGTACGAGCAGGGTCGCTGAACCCGGATTGGGCTCAGAGCGAAGCGCCGGGTATCCTGGCTCTTCGGTCGCGCGTATGCACCGCGATCCATGCTGCCCGTATGTGGCGGAATCTTTGATCTTCAGCGATCTGTGAAAGCAGGAACGGCCCTGAATACCCGCCTCGACCACCGCAACCCCCTCGTGTTCGACACGCACGAGCTGGGTCGGCGTCCTGGTGCCATGCAGCGGCTGTCCCGTGAGATCGCGGCGCCGGCGGACTTCGGTCTCGTCGGGGTCATCGGAGTGCCCGAAGGCGCCCCGGTGAAGCTCAGCCTCCGCCTGGAGTCGGTCATGGAAGGGGTGCTTGTCACAGGCACCGCCCGTGCATCGGCCACAGGGGAGTGCGTAAGGTGTCTGGAGTCCGTCGAGCGCGAGCTCAAGGCGGACTTCCAGGAGATGTTCTCGTACCCTGACGCCGACGACCGGATCCGCCCCAAAGCGGAGCCGGCCGACGACGCCGAGGATGACGAGGACGCGCTCTTCCTTGAGGACGGCTTGTTCGACCTCGAACCCGTGCTGCGTGATGTGGTGGTGCTCGCACTGCCCATGCAGCCGGTGTGCCGGGAGGACTGTCTCGGACTGTGCCCCGATTGCGGGCTCAGCCTGAACGACGACCCGGACCACCACCATGATGCCGTCGACATCCGTTGGGCGGCATTGCAAGGACTCGTCGTGACCGATCAGGACGACGAGAAGGACAACATGAGCGGCACTGCCTCTGACGGAGTTCAGGGCGCCGCCGAGAAGCAGGAGAAGTAGCCGTGGCTGTTCCGAAGCGGAAGATGTCGCGCAGCAACACGCGCCACCGCCGGTCGCAGTGGAAGGCTGCGGTCCCCACCCTGGTTTCGTGTGAGCGTTGCCAGGAGCCGAAGCTCCAGCACATCGCGTGCCCGAGCTGCGGCACCTACAACAAGCGCCAGGTCCTCGAGGTCTGAGCGGCTGGTGAGAGGCGCAATGTCTGAGCTGTCCAACGCTGAGAAGCAGGCAGACAGTAACAACGCGGCCTCGTCCCACACGCTTCTGGAAGGGCGGCTCGGGTATCGACTCGAGTCCGCCCTTCTGGTGCGTGCACTGACCCACCGCTCGTACGCGTACGAGAACGGCGGTCTGCCCACCAACGAGCGCCTGGAGTTCCTCGGGGACTCCGTGCTCGGCCTGGTGGTCACGGACACGCTGTACACGACCCACCCCGACCTGCCCGAAGGCCAGCTGGCCAAACTGCGGGCCGCGGTGGTCAACTCTCGCGCACTGGCGGAGGTCGGGCGCGGCCTCGACCTCGGCTCCTTCATCCGGCTCGGCCGCGGTGAAGAGGGCACGGGTGGCCGGGACAAGGCCTCCATCCTCGCCGACACCCTTGAAGCGGTGATCGGCGCGGTCTACCTCGACCAGGGCCTCGACGCGGCCTCGGAGCTGGTCCACCGGCTCTTCGACCCGCTCATCGAGAAGTCCTCGAACCTCGGGGCCGGCCTGGACTGGAAGACCAGTCTCCAGGAGCTCACGGCGGCCGAAGGGCTCGGCGTGCCCGAGTACCTGGTCACCGAGACCGGTCCGGACCACGAGAAGACCTTCACCGCTGCCGCCCGCGTCGGTGGTGTCTCGTACGGCACCGGCACCGGCCGCAGCAAGAAGGAAGCGGAGCAGCAGGCCGCGGAGTCCGCATGGCGCGGGATCCGGGCCAAGGCGGACGAGCGGATCGCGGCGGAAGCCGCGGCATCCGCCGCCGCCAAGGTGGCGGTGACGGCTCCGGCCGGCACCGCTGTCGATGCCGTGGTCCCGGCATCGGCCGAGGACGGCGGGTCGCCGACGCCCGCCGGCCCGACACCGAACGGCTGAGCCCTTCCTTCGGGATCTCCCGCCCGCCCCTGCCTCCGTGCAGGGGCGGGCGGACCCGTTTCCGGACCCGGCGGGGGAGGCCGGTACGCTCGGCGGGAGCGACCACGACGCACCAGAACCGCATCGCCCCCGGAGGACCGCCGTGCCCGAGCTGCCCGAAGTCGAAGTCGTACGGCGGGGCTTGGAGCGCTGGGTGGCCGGCCGGACCATCGAGGCCGTCGAGGTCCTGCATCCGCGCGCGGTACGCCGCCACCCGGCCGGTGGGGCCGATTTCGCCGCCCGGCTGACGGGCGAGACGATCGGCGTCCCGCAGCGGCGCGGCAAGTACCTCTGGCTGCCCCTGGAGGGGCGGGACCTCTCGGTGCTCGGGCACCTCGGCATGAGCGGACAGCTCCTCGTGCAGCCCGAGGACGCCGCCGACGAGAAACACCTGCGCATCCGCGTGCGCTTCGCGGACGCCACGGGGACCGAGCTCCGCTTCGTCGACCAGCGCACCTTCGGCGGACTCTCGCTCCACGAGAACACGCCCGACGGGCTGCCCGACGTCATCGCGCACATCGCGCGGGACCCCCTGGACCCCCACTTCGACGAGGCCGCCTACCACGCGGCGCTGCGCGCCAAGCGGTCCACCGTCAAGCGGGCCCTGCTGGACCAGTCCCTGATCAGCGGGGTCGGCAACATCTACGCCGACGAGGCGCTGTGGCGGGCGCGGCTGCACTACGAGCGCCCCACTGCCACGCTCACGCGCCCCCGGAGCACGGAACTCCTCGGCCACGTGCGGGACGTGATGAACGCGGCGCTCGACGTCGGCGGCACCAGTTTCGACAGCCTGTACGTCAACGTGAACGGCGAGTCCGGCTACTTCGACCGCTCGCTCGACGCCTACGGGCGCGAGGACGAGCCCTGCCGGCGGTGCGGCACCCCGATGCGGCGCCGCCCGTGGATGAACCGGTCCAGCTACTTCTGCCCGCGCTGTCAGCGGCCGCCGCGCGTGGCGTCGTAGGACTCCCGGGCGACGATCACCCGGGGCATGCTGCCTTCGAGGAAGTGGATGAGCGCGAGCAGCCGGTCGGCGATCTCGATGCCGAGCGGGGTCAGCTCGTAGTCGACGCGCGGCGGGTTCGTCGGCTGCGCCTCGCGGTGGACGATGCCGTCGCGCTCCAGGGCCTGCAGCGTCTGGGAGAGCATCTTCTCGCTCACGCCGTCGACCTTGCGGCGCAGCTCGTTGAAGCGGCACGAGCCGTCGCGCAGGGCGCCCACGGTGAGGCTGCCCCAGCGGCCCGTGACGTGCTCCAGGGTCTCCCGGGACGGGCACGCGCGCGCGAAGGCGTCGAAGGGCAGCTCTGTCTCCATGCCGACCAGCTTAACTCCGTACAGCGCTGACCAGAAGTGGGCGCTTTCGGTTGGTAAGTGCTCCGCGAGCCGGTGCGACCGTGGCTAGAAGCCGAAGTCCTGGGTCCACCAGGGGCCGCCGTCGGCGACGTACACGCCGACGCCGAGGGTGCGGAACTCGCAGTTGAGGATGTTCGCCTTGTGGCCGGGGCTGTTCATCCACGCGTTCATGACCGCCTGGGCATCCCCCTGGCCGCGGGCGATGTTCTCGCCGCCGAGACCGGACAGGCCGGCCTTGGTGGCGCGGTCCCAGGGCGAGTTCCCGTCGGGGTCGGTGTGGTCGAAGAAGCCGCGGGTGGCCATGTCCTTGCTGAAGGCGGCGGCCAGCGTCGCGAGCGGCGGGTTCGCGCGGACCGGACCGCAGCCGGCCTGGGCGCGCTCCTGGTTGACCAGGGTGAGCACGGCGGCCTCCTCGGCGGAGTGGCCGTCGGCGGGCGTCGGGGCCGGCGGGGCGGGCGGCTCGGGGGCGGCGGTCGTGGGGGCGGCCGTCTTCGGCTTGGGGGCGACCGTCTTGGGCTTGGGTGCGACCGTCTTGGGCGCCGCCGGGACCGGCACCGGCACCAGGCTCTTCTGCGGCTTCGCCTGCACCTCGGGGGAGGCGGACGCGGTGGCGGTGGCGGAGGCGGCGGGCGCGGGTGAGGCGGAGGGGCTCGGTGAAGCCGGCGGGGAAGAGGAGGCCGAGGGGGAAGGAGAGGCCGAGGGCGTGGGGGTGCCCGCGTCGGGGACGGCGGAGGCGCGGCCCGAGAGGTTGGCGAGGCCGCCCTGCTCCTGGGCCGCCGGCTTCGGGCTCGGCGAGGCCTCGGCCTGCGTCTTCCCGGTGGAGTCGGCGGCGTCGACACCCACGTAGGGGAAGGAGCTGCCGACCGGCACCATGCCGGTGGTCACGGCCGCCGTGCCGAGGGCCACGGCCACGGCGCCGCCCAGCAGGGCGGAGCGCACGAGGGTGCGGCGGTTGCCGTCGCGGTCCGGCGCGGCGTGGAGTCGGTGGCGTCCCATCGGCGACGTGCCTTCCTTGCGGCTCAAGATCATCCCTTACGCACCCAAATGGGTGAGTTCACTGGTGCGGGACTGTACGCGATGGGGCGCCGGGGCGATGTGGGGCGAAACTCCTCGCCCCGTTAGCGTGCACGCATGAATGAAGATGTCCGCATGACCGCGTGGGTGCGCGGTCGTGTACAGGGAGTGGGCTTCCGCTGGTTCACCAGGGCCAATGCGCTGGAGATCGGGGGTGTCCTCGGGTTCGCCCTCAACCTCGACGACGGGCGAGTACAGGTGGTGGCCGAAGGTCAACGTGAGAATTGCCACCGGCTGCTCGACTGGCTGCGCTCCGCCGACACGCCCGGGAGGGTCGACGGAGTGACAGAGATCTGGGGCACACCGCGCGGTGGCTACGACGGCTTCGCGATCCGTTGACCGATCGGCTGATCATGTACTGATCACACCTCGGGACGGTCCGCACCCGGCCGGATCTGCACGTTCCGCTGTCGGTACGTTGCCGGACGCGGCGTTCCGTGGAAGGCTCGAAGCAGCGGACGATCTCCACGTCCCTTGGGGGAACCGGGCTGCCCGCCGATACGGGGCGTGATCGTGTTGACCGTCAAACTTTTTGGTGAGACGCTGGAAGCCCCGCGCACCTGAGCTGTTTGGCAGTGCTGGTACCAGTAAGCGCAGTGACTGACAGTCGCTGCCGGACATCCGCGGGTGCGATTCCCTCACGACCCACACCGCTTCGGTCGGTCACTCAGTGTGGAGGACCATCCATCATGGCAAAGGCGCTTCTCGGTTACGTCGGCGGTTCCGACCCGCGACTCCTCGCCGAGATGCGACGGCTTCAGCAGCGCGTCCAGGACCTTGAGTCCGAGCTCGTACGGATTCAGTCCGAAAACGACGCGCTGAACGCGGCCGCCGCTCAGCACGGAGACTCGCTGCTGGACCGCATCGACATCGACGTACCCCAGGCGGAGCCTGCGCTCACCTGATCCGCGCTCTATTCGTCGCTCGACTACAGCCCCGCAAGATCTGCAAGGGACGCTTCGGCGTCCCTTCTTTCTTGTTGGGCCGGGTGGGGGACGATTCCCTCGGCGTCGGTCGTGCCCTGCACCTTCATGGGTGAAACCGAACGCGAAAGGTAGAGTCCGGCGGCGTGCACCTCAAGTCCCTGACCCTGCGCGGCTTCAAGTCCTTCGCCTCCGCAACCACCCTGCGCTTCGAGCCCGGCATCACGTGCGTCGTGGGGCCCAACGGCTCGGGCAAGTCCAACGTGGTGGACGCGCTGTCCTGGGTCATGGGGGAGCAGGGGGCCAAGTCCCTGCGCGGCGGCAAGATGGAGGACGTCATCTTCGCCGGCACCACCGGGCGGCCGCCGCTCGGACGGGCCGAGGTGTCACTGACCATCGACAACTCCGACGGCGCCCTGCCGATCGAGTACGCCGAGGTCACGATCACGCGGATCATGTTCCGCGGCGGCAGCAGCGAGTACCAGATCAACGGGGACACCTGCCGGCTGCTCGACATCCAGGAACTGCTCTCCGACTCCGGCATCGGCCGCGAGATGCACGTCATCGTCGGCCAGGGCCAGCTGGACTCCGTCCTGCACGCCGATCCGATGGGCCGGCGCGCCTTCATCGAGGAGGCGGCCGGCGTACTCAAGCACCGCAAGCGCAAAGAGAAGGCGTTGCGGAAGCTGGACGCGATGCAGGCCAACCTCGCGCGCGTACAGGACCTCAACGAGGAACTGCGGCGCCAGCTGAAGCCGCTGGGGCGCCAGGCCGCGGTGGCCCGGCGCGCCGCCGTCATCCAGGCCGACCTGCGCGACGCGCGGCTGCGGCTGCTCGCCGACGACCTGGTGACGCTGCGGGGCGCGCTGGACGCGGAGATCGCGGACGAGGCGGCGCTGAAGGAGCGCAAGGACACGGCCGAGGCACAGCTCGGCCAGGCCCTGCGGCGCGAGGCGGAGCTTGAGGAGACGGTGCGACGGTTGACGCCGCGACTCCAGCGGGCCCAGCAGACCTGGTACGAGCTGTCGCAGCTGGCCGAGCGGGTACGGGGGACCGCGTCCCTGGCCGACGCGCGGGTCAAGTCCGCCTCGGCGGCGCCGGAGGAGGAGCGGCCGGGCCGCGATCCGCAGGACATGGAGCGGGAGGCCGCGCGGATCCGCGAGCAGGAGGCGGAGCTGACGGCCGCGCTGGAGGCGGCTTCGCGGGCGCTGGAGGACACCGTCGAGCACCGGGCGGAGCTGGAGCGCTCGCTGGCGGCCGAGGAGCGGCGGCTGCGGGACGCGGCACGGGCCATCGCCGACCGGCGCGAGGGGCTGGCGCGGCTGACGGGGCGGCTGGGAGCGGCCCGTTCCCGGGCCGGGGCGGCGCAGGCGGAGATCGACCGGCTGGTGGCGGCCCGGGACGCGGCCCGGTCCCGGGCGGCCGCCGCGCAGGCGGAGTACGAGGCGCTGGCCGAGGAGGTCGGCGGGCTCGAAGACCCGGCGGCGGACGAGGAGTACGCGGCGGCGCGGGCGGAGCTCGCGGCGGCGGAGGCCGCGCTGGCGCAGGCGCGGGACGCGGCGGCGGCCGCGGAGAAGTCCCGGGCCGCGGTGTCGGCGCGGCGCGACGCGCTGGCGCTCGGGCTGCGGAGGAAGGACGGCACGGGAGCGCTGCTCGCCGCGCGGGAGCGGCTGGCGGGGCTGCTGGGGCCTGCGGCGGAACGGCTGTCGGTGGCCCCGGGGTACGAGGTCGCGGTGGCGGCGGCGCTGGGCGCCGCGGCGGACGCGCTGGCGGTGTCCTCGCCGGGGGCGGCGGCCGAGGCCATCAGGCACCTGCGGACCACGGACTCCGGCCGGGCCACGCTCCTGATCGCTGCGCCGCCGGCGGGGATCCCGATCCCGGACCAGGGCGAGTCCCGGCCCCGGGCGGGTTCGCCGTCCGGGACGCCGTTCCCGGTCCAGGGCGCCGCCGGCGCGGACGCCGCGGATCCGGCGGGCCGTTCGGCCGCGGATCCGCGCCCGGGACGGACCGGGGGCACGGGCGACGCCACGAACGCCCCGCCCCGGGCGGGTTCGCCTGCCGGGGCGCCCTTCCCCGGACAGGCCGCCACCGGCGCGGACGTTGCGGCCCCGGTGGGCGCGTCGGCCGAGCCCCCGGTCCCGGGGGAGCGCGCGGCCGACGGCCCCGGGCCGGAGGCGGCCTTCCCCCACCCCGCCCCTTCCCGCGACCGGGGCCCGGCCCCCGACCCCGGTCAGCCCGCCTTGCCGGCCGCGGGGCTGGTGCAGGGGGACGCCGGGATCGTGCGGGCCGCGGGGTGGGTGCTGCGGGAGTACGTCGTCGTCGGGAGCCTCGACGAGGCCGAGCGCTTCGTCGCGGCGCGGCCCGGGCTCGTCGCCGTGACCCTTGAGGGCGACGTGCTCGGCGCGCACCTCGCGCACGGCGGCTCCGCCGGGGCGCCGAGTCTGATCGAGGTGCAGGCCGCCGTCGACGAGGCCGAAGCGGAACTGGTGCGCCTGGACGGTGAGTGCGCGGACGGCGCCGCGGCGCGGGACCGCGCCCAGGCGCTGCGCGGCGAGCTCGTGGCGCGGGTCGAGGAGGTCGGCGAGCGGCGCCGGGCCGGGGAGCAGGCCCGGGCCGGGGTGGCGCAGCAGCTGGGGCGCCTCGCCGGGCAGGCGAAGGGCGCCGCGGGCGAGGCCGAGCGCAGCGCCGCCGCCGCGGACAAGGCCCAGGGCGCGCTGGAGCAGGCGCTGGCCGAGGTCGAGGAGTGCGCCGAACGCCTGGCCACCGCCGAGGAGATGCCGGTGGAGGAGGAGCCGGACACCGCCGTGCGGGACCGGCTCGCCGCCGACGGGGCCAACGCCCGCCAGACCGAGATGGAAGCCCGGCTGCAGCTCAGGACCCACGAGGAGCGGGTCAAGGGGCTGGCCGGCCGGGCCGACTCCCTCGACCGCGGCGCCCGAGCCGAGCGCGAGGCCCGCGCCCGCGCCGAGCGCCGCCGCGCCCGGCTGCGCCACGAGGCCGAGGTCGCCCGCGCCGTCGCCGACGGGGCCCGCCAGCTCCTGGCGCACCTGGAGGTCTCGCTCGGCCGGGCCGAGCAGGAGCGCACCGCCGCCGAGTACGCCAAGGGCCTGCGCGAACGGGAACTCGGCGAGGCCCGCAGCCGCGGCCGCGACCTCAAGGGCGAGCTCGACAAGCTGACCGACTCCGTCCACCGCGGCGAGGTGCTCGGCGCCGAGAAGCGGCTGCGCATCGAGCAGGTGGAGTCGCGCGCCCTGGAGGAGTTCGGGATGGCGGCGGCGGCCCTCGTCGCCGAGTACGGGCCGGACCAGCCGGTGCCCCCGAGCCCGCCCGCCGAGGGGGAGGCTCCGGACGAGGCCGCCGAGCCGGGCCCCTTCGTACGGGCTCACCAGGAGAAGCGGCTCAGGGCGGCCGAGCGCGCGTACCAGCAGCTCGGCAAGGTCAACCCGCTCGCCCTGGAGGAGTTCGCGGCGCTGGAGGAGCGCCACCGCTTCCTGAGCGAGCAGTTGGAGGACCTGCGCAAGACCCGGGCCGACCTCCTTCAGGTAGTGAAGGAGGTCGACGAGCGCGTGGAGCAGGTGTTCACCGAGGCCTACCGGGACACGGCCCGGGAGTTCGAGGGGGTGTTCTCGCGGTTGTTCCCCGGTGGCGAGGGCCGGCTGATCCTCACCGACCCCGACAACATGCTGACCACCGGCGTGGACGTGGAGGCCCGGCCGCCCGGCAAGAAGGTCAAGCGGCTCTCCCTGCTCTCCGGCGGCGAGCGTTCGCTGACCGCCGTCGCCCTGCTGGTCTCGATCTTCAAGGCCCGTCCCAGTCCCTTCTACGTGATGGACGAGGTCGAGGCCGCGCTCGACGACACCAACCTGCAGCGGCTGATCCGGATCATGGAGGAGCTCCAGGAGAGCTCGCAGCTGATCGTGATCACGCACCAGAAGCGGACGATGGAGGTCGCCGACGCCCTCTACGGCGTCTCCATGCAGGGCGACGGCGTCTCCAAGGTCATCAGCCAGCGCCTTCGTTGACCTTTAGCTTCACTTAGTGAACACATTCCCTGAAAGCCTATGGGTCATCTCTGTGAACAATCGGGTTCATCTCCCCTATTGACTTCAGAAAGTGAAGCCATAGGCTCTGCTGTGCCGTGTTGACGTTCAGGTGGTGGCAAGCAGTTTGCTGTGCGCCACTAGAGGAACACGAGCAAGCAACAACGGAACCCCCACACAGCCCGCCGTCGCCGCCGGGCCCAGGAGCGCACCTTGACCAGCACAGCGAACGCACCCGCGCCGGGCGGTGGAAACGCGGCCCAGCCCGACCACCTCGGCCACGTCATCTTCATCACCGCGGCCGCGGCCATGGGCGGCTTCCTCTTCGGCTACGACAGCTCCGTCATCAACGGCGCGGTGGAGGCCATCCGCGACCGCTTCGACGTCGGATCGGCCGCACTCGCCCAGGTGATCGCCGCCGCCCTGATCGGCTGCGCCATCGGCGCCGCCACCGCGGGCCGCCTGGCCGACCGGATCGGCCGAATCCGCTGCATGCAGATCGCCTCCGTCCTGTTCACCGCGAGCGCCATCGGCTCGGCCCTGCCGTTCGCCCTCTGGGACCTCGCGGTGTGGCGCGTCATCGGCGGCTTCGGCATCGGCATGGCCTCGGTCATCGGCCCCGCCTACATCGCCGAGGTCTCCCCGCCCGCCTACCGCGGCCGCCTCGCCTCCTTCCAGCAGGCGGCGATCGTCATCGGCATCGCGGTCTCCCAGCTCGTCAACTGGGGCATCCTCAACCTCGCCGACGGCGACCAGCGCGGCGAGATCGGCGGCCTGGAAGCCTGGCAGTGGATGCTCGGCGTGATGGTCGTGCCGGCCGTGCTCTACGGACTGCTCTCCTTCGCCATCCCCGAGTCCCCGCGCTTCCTGGTCTCGGTCGGCCGCACGGACAAGGCGAAGGAGGTCCTGCGCGAGGTGGAGGGCTCGGGCATCGACGCCGACGCCCGCGTCCGCGAGATCGACCACTCCATGCGCTCCGAGGTGAAGTCCACCTTCAAGGACCTGCTCGGGGGCCGCTTCGGCTTCCTGCCCATCGTCTGGATCGGCATCGGCCTCTCGGTCTTCCAGCAGCTGGTCGGCATCAACGTGATCTTCTACTACAGCTCCTCGCTGTGGCAGTCGGTCGGCATCGACGCGAGCTCCTCGTTCCTGTACTCCTTCGAGACCTCGGTCGTGAACATCATCGGTACGGTCATCGCGATGATCTTCGTGGACCGGCTCGGCCGCAAGCCGCTCGCCCTCATCGGCTCGGTCGGCATGGCCCTCTCGCTCGGCACGGCGGCCTGGGCGTTCTCGTTCAAGTCCGGGACCGGCGACGACATCTCCCTGCCCCACGCGCAGGGCATCACGGCCCTGGTCGCCGCCAACTTCTTCGTGCTCTTCTTCGCCCTGTCCTGGGGCGTCGTGGTCTGGGTCCTGCTCGGCGAGATGTTCCCGGGCCGCATCCGCGCCGCCGCCCTCGGCGTGGCCGCGGCCGCCCAGTGGATCGCCAACTGGGTCATCACCGTCTCGTTCCCGTCGCTCTCCGACTGGAACCTGTCCGGCGCCTACATGATCTACACGTTCTTCGCCCTGCTCTCGATCCCCTTCATCCTCAAATGGGTGCCGGAGACCAAGGGCAAGGCGCTGGAGGAGATGGGGTAACCACCCCCGCCAACGCCCCTTCTCCTCGATACTGCCCCGGCTCAGTCCTTGAGCCGGGGCAGTACCTGTTCGCAGAGCAGGTGCAGGCTGCGCCAGCCCTCGTCCAGCGGCATCCCGCCGCACAGCGGGTGCAGCACCAGGTTCCCCGCCTCGCCCGCGCCCCGGGCGTACGCGACGGCCTCGTCCGGGGTCAGCACCCGGTACACGCCCTCCGCGCGCAGCCCGGCCACCGAGCGCGCGCCCGACCGCACGGCGCTGAGGATGTCCTTCGACTGCCACGAGGCGTACATGCCCGCCTCGTGAAGGAAGCGCTCGCCGTACTCGGCCCACACCCGGTCCGGGTCCTCGGCGATGTGCAGCAGCGGGGTCTCGGCCGCCGGCATCATGCAGAACCCCTCCGTCCCGTGTTCCGAGAGCTGCGCCTGGTAGTACGCCTCCAGCTCCGGCAGGTGCGCGCTGGGGAAGAACGGCAGCCCGAGCCGGGCCGCGCGCCGGGCCGCCGCCTTGGAGCTGCCGCCGACCAGGAGCAGCGGGTGCGGCTGCGTGAAGGGCCGCGGGGTGACCCGTACCGTACGGCCCCGGTACTCGAACGGCTCACCGGTCCACGCCCGCAGCAGGGTCTCCAGCAGCTCGTCCTGGAGCCGGCCGCGCCGGCCCCACTCGACGCCGTGCTGCTCGTACTCCTGCGGCCGGTAGCCGATGCCCGCGACCGTGACGAGGCGGCCGCCGCTCAGCAGGTCGAGGACCGCGATGTCCTCCGCCACCTTCAGCGGGTCGTACAGCGGACCGATGATCGCCGAGACGGTGACCGCGATCCGGCGGGTGGCGCCGAAGACGGCGCCCGCGAAGGCGAACGGCGAGGGCAGCCAGTTGTTGGCCGTGCCGTGGTGCTCCTCGGTCTGGACCGTGTCGATGCCGCGGTCGTCCGCGTACTGCGCCATCTCCAGCGCGGCCTTGTAGCGGGCGGAGAGGCTCTCGGGGGTGCCGTTCGGGTCGACGAGATTGAACCGGGCCACGGTGATGGGCATGGAGAAGTCCCCCTTCGCCGGATGTGGGTGCGCGGGCGAAGGGGGACGTTAGCTGACGTGGCGTCAGTTGGACAGGGATCCGGCGGCGCCCGCGAGCTCGGGCTCCGCCGCCCCCGCCGCGGGGGCAGCCGGAGCCGCGGTGCGCGGCAGTACGGCGTACAGCAGGCCCGAGGTGACGATCCCGGCCGCCCAGCCCAGGCCGTTCCGCCCGATCCAGGTGCCGGCGAGCGGCCCGCCGAACCAGTCCACCTTCGTGAAGAGCAGTCCCACGACCAGGGCCACGCCCCACGCGGTCATGGCCTGCCAGGCGTAGCCGCCGCGGTACCAGTAGGCGCTGGTGCGGGTGGTGTCCAGCAGCGCCGCGCCGTCGTACGAGGTCCGGCGCAGCATGTCCACGCCGAAGACGCCGATCCACGCGGAGAACGCCACGGCCAGCAGGGTCAGGAAGGAGATGAACGAGCCGAAGAAGCTGGTCGCGACCACCATCAGCAGGAAGCCGAAGACGAGGCTGATGACGGCGTTGACGCTGACGGCCGCCGCGCGCGGGACCTTGATGCCGAGGGTCTGCGCCGTGAAGCCGGCCGAGTACATGGACATCGAGTTGATCAGCAGCATGCCGACGAGCGCGATCAGCAGGTACGGCACCGCGATCCAGGCGGGGAGCAGATTGCCGATGAAGGAGACCGGGTCCTGCGCCGTGGCCAGGTCCGGGGTGCCCACCGCCATGACGGCGCCCATCAGCACCATCGGGATCACCACGACGGCCGCGCCGCCGATCGTCGCGCCGACCATGCCCTTGGCGGAGGCCGTCCGCGGCAGGTAGCGGGTGAAGTCCGGGCCCGAGGGAACCCAGCTGATGCCGCCGGCGGCGATGGTGCCGATGCCCGCGATCATCATCGCGGTCGAACCGGCCGGCTTGTCGAAGACGGCGGACCAGTCGCTCTCCACGATTAGATAGCCGAGCACGAGCACGCTGAAGGCGCCGAAGAGGTACGTCGACCAGGTCGAGCACACGCGCAGGGCGCTGATGCCGAGGCCGGACACCAGGAAGGTGCAGCCGACGAAGAGCACCAGGGTGACCACGATCAGGGCGGTGTTCTTCTTCACCCCGAACACCAGGTCCAGCACGGTGAGCATGGCGAAGGCGCCGCTGACCGCGTTGATGGTCTCCCAGCCCCAGCGGGCGACCCAGATCAGGGCCCCGGGGAAGAGGTTGCCGCGCTGGCCGAACACGGCCCGCGAGAGCGCCATGCCGGGGGCGCCGCCGCGCTTCCCGGCGATCGAGATCAGCCCGACGAGCCCGTACGAGACGACGGGCGCGGCGATCGCGACGACGAGCACCTGCCAGATGTTGAGCTTGTTGAAGATCACCAGACCGGCGCCCATGGTCAGCAGCAGCACGCTGATGTTGGCGGCGACCCACGTGGGCACGAGCTCGCGGACCCGGCCCGTGCGCTCGCCGTCCGGGACGGGCTCCAGGCCGCGGGTCTCGACCGAGGTGTCGGCGGACGTCTCGGCGGGCGTCTCGGCGGGCGTCCGGGCGGACGTCGCGGGCGGCGTCTGTATCGCGCCGTCGGCGGGCTCGGCAGGCATGCGGTACTCCGGGGGCAGGGCGTACGGGTAAGTCGCCCATCATCGTAGATGTGCCGCGAAGTCCACAAATAGAGCCTTACGGCCCAGCCGGAACCGCCGGAGTCCGGGGTCCGGGGCCGCCGTGGCCGATACTGGACGCGTTATGGAAATCCTCATCCTTGCCGTAGTCATCGCCCTGGTCGCGGTCGGCGCGATCAGCGGGCTCGTGGTCAGCAGCCGCAAGAAGAAGCAGCTGCCGCCCTCGGCGCCGCCGAGCACGCCGACCATCACTGCCCCGCCCGCCGAACCGCAGGTGGGGGAGGACGCCGTAGAGACGGCGGAAGAACCCCGCCGCACGATCGAGGAGGTCGTCCTCCCCGACGCGGAGGCCGCGGCTCCCGAGGCACCCCCCGTCGTCGCCGAGCCCGAGGCGCCGGCCGCCCCCGAGATCGAGGTGCCCGAGCCCACCGCCGGCCGCCTGGTCCGGCTGCGCGCCCGCCTCGCCCGCTCGCAGAACTCGCTCGGCAAGGGGCTGCTCACGCTGCTCTCGCGCGAGCACCTCGACGAGGACACCTGGGAGGAGATCGAGGAGACCCTCCTGATCGCCGACGTCGGTGTCGTACCGACGCAGGAGCTCGTGGACCGGCTCCGCGAACGGGTCAAGGTGCTCGGCACCCGAACCCCCGCGGACCTGCGCACCCTGCTCAAGGAGGAGCTGCTGACCCTGGTCGGCACCGACTTCGACCGCGCCGTGAAGACCGAGAGCGGCGCCGACACCCCGGGCGTCGTGATGGTCGTCGGCGTCAACGGCACCGGCAAGACCACCACCACCGGCAAGCTGGCCCGCGTGCTCGTCGCCGACGGCCGCTCCGTGGTGCTCGGCGCCGCCGACACCTTCCGCGCCGCCGCCGCCGACCAGCTCCAGACCTGGGGCGACCGCGTGGGCGCCCGTACGGTACGCGGCCCCGAGGGCGGGGACCCGGCCTCGATCGCCTACGACGCGGTCAAGGAGGGCATCGCCGAGGGCGCCGACGTGGTGCTCATCGACACCGCCGGCCGCCTCCACACCAAGACCGGCCTCATGGACGAGCTCGGCAAGGTCAAGCGCGTCGTGGAGAAGCACGGCCCGCTGGACGAGATCCTGCTCGTCCTCGACGCCACCACCGGGCAGAACGGGCTGACCCAGGCCCGCGTCTTCGCCGAGGTCGTGGACATCACCGGCATCGTGCTGACCAAGCTCGACGGCACCGCCAAGGGCGGCATCGTCGTCGCCGTCCAGCGCGAGCTCGGCGTCCCCGTCAAGCTCGTCGGTCTCGGCGAGGGCGCCGACGACCTGGCGCCCTTCGAGCCGGAGGCGTTCGTGGACGCCCTGATCGGCGACTGAGCGCGGCTGCGTACGCAGCCCGCGCGCAGCTCGTGCGCACGACAGTGCCCCGCGTTCCGGCCGGAACGCGGGGCACTGTCGGACACCCCCTAGCGCCGCAGCCGGTGGCAGATGTACGCGAGGGTGCCCAGCAGCAGCCGGGCCTGCGGGGGGCCGCCCGCGGAGTCCAGCGCCGGCGGGCGCAGCCAGCAGACGGGGCCGAGGCCCGCGAGGTCGGAGGGCGGGGCGGTCAGGAAGGCGCCGGACCCCAGGGCGCGCAGGTCGAGGTCGGCATCGTCCCAGCCCATCCGGTACAGCAGCTGCGGCAGTTCGGCGGCCGCGCCGGGGGCCACGAAGAACTGCGCCCGGCCGTCCGGGGTCGCGGTGACCGGCCCGAGCGGCAGGCCCATCCGCTCCAGGCGGACCAGCGCCCGGCGCCCCGCTTCCTGCGAGACCTCGATGACGTCGAAGGTGCGGCCGACGGGGAGCAGGACCGCCGCGCCCGGGTATCCGCTCCAGGTCTCGGTGACCTCGTCGAGGGTGGCGCCGGCCGGGACGGTCGGAGCGAGGGGCAGCGGATGCGCCCCCGGCGCGCTGCAATTCGTATGACCGCAGGAGCAGCCGCGGGCGGGTGCCGCGGCGCGGGCGCCGGGGACCACGTCCCAGCCCCACAGTCCGGTGTACTCCGCGACGGCCGTGCACTCCGACGTCCGGCCGCGGCGACGCGTACCGGAACGGAACTCCTTGGTGCTGCGGCTGCCGCCGATCGTGAAGCCCATGCCCATGCCCCCTCCAACGGGTCGGACGCGCAGGTGGTTACGACGTCGGCGGGACGGGATGCGGGGCCGGGGGCGAGCCCGGTGCCCGGAGGGGCTGCCCGGCGCACTCCTCGCCGCGCGCGCCCCCGCTGCACTCCCGTCCATCCGATCGTTTTCGCCTCGGTGTCAAGTGAATCGCGCCTGGCGGGTGGCTAGTTCATTCAAAGGGGTGGCGAATGGTGGCGATTCTGGAATCGACCTCGCGGAGGGGGTGATCGTAGGATTACTTTCAGTGCACCAAACCCCGAAGGCGGGCCGTCCGTGGTTATGCCGGAGGCAACGTGTGGAGGACCTGTGAAGGTCCGTGGCGGCGCTCGCCGCTCCAGCCAGGGTTTCGTGTGAAGAGGCTGAATGGATGGGGGCGTTCCAGTGAGCGGCAACGGCGCAAGCGGAACGAGCGTGGAGCCGGAGGTCCCGGGCTCCGCGGCCCGCAACGAACAACTGACCTCCTGGTTCGTCCGCAGCGGCTGGTCGAAGGGCGAGCTGGCGCGCCAGGTGAACCGGCGCGCCCGGCAGATGGGCGCCCACCACATCAGCACCGACACCTCCCGGGTGCGCCGCTGGCTCGACGGCGAGCAGCCCCGCGAGCCCGTCCCGCGGATCCTGTCCGAGCTGTTCTCCGAGCGCTTCGGCTCCGTCGTCGCCATCGAGCAGCTCGGGCTGCGCACCGCCCACCAGACGCCCTCCGTATCCGGCGTCGACCTGCCTTGGGCCGGGCCGCAGACCGTCGAGCTGCTCGGGGAGTTCTCCCGCAGCGACCTGATGCTGGCCCGCCGGGGCTTCCTGGGGACCTCCCTCGCCCTCTCCGCCGGCCCCGCCCTCATCGAGCCCATGCAGCGCTGGCTGGTCCCGGTCGCCGCTGCCGACCCGGGCCCCCGCGAGGCCGGCGCACCCGGAGCCCTCAGCGGCCACCGCCCGCCCCGGCTCTCCGAACCGGAACTCGGCCTCCTCGAAGCCACCACCGTCATGTTCCGCCAGTGGGACGCCCAGTGCGGCGGCGGACTGCGCCGCAAGGCCGTCGTGGGCCAGCTGCACGAGGTCACCGACCTGCTCCAGGAGAACCACCCGGCCCCCGTCATGCGCAGGCTGTTCAAGGTCGCCGCGGAACTCGCCGAACTGGCCGGCTGGATGAGCTACGACATCGGCCTGCACCCCACCGCGCAGAAGTACTTCGTCCTCGCGCTGCACGCCGCCAAGGAGGGCGGTGACAAGCCGCTCGGCTCGTACATCCTCTCCGGCATGAGCCGACAGATGATCCACCTCGGCCGCCCCGAGGACGCCCTGGAACTCATCCACCTCGCGCAGTACGGCAGCCGCGACTGCGCCGGCCCGCGCACCCAGGCCATGCTGTATGCGATGGAGGCGCGCGCCTACGCCAACATGGGCCAGCCCAGCCGCTGCAAGCGGGCCGTGCGGATGGCCGAGGACACGTTCTCCGACGTCGACTTCGGCGGCGAGCCCGAGCCCGACTGGATCCGGTTCTTCTCCGAGGCCGAGCTCAACGGCGAGAACTCCCACTCGTACCGCGACCTGGCCTACGTGGCCGGGCGCAGCCCCATGTACGCCTCCCTCGCCGAACCCGTGATGCAGCGGGCCGTGGACCTCTTCGAGAAGGACGAGGAGCACCAGCGCTCGTACAGCCTCAACCTGATCGGCATGGCCACCGTGCACCTGCTCCGCCGCGAGCCCGAGCAGGCCGTCGTCCTCGTCGACCGCGCGCTGAAGGTGGCGGAAAAGGTGCGCTCCGAACGGGTCAATACGCGGATCCGCAAGACCGTCGACAGCGCCGCCCGTGAGTACGGCGACGTCGCCGACGTGGTCCAGCTGACCGACCAGCTCGCCTCCCGGCTCCCCGAGGCCGCGCAGGCCGTCTGACGGCCCGCGCGGCCGCCCCCGAAGGCCCCGGCCGCGGCAGTCACCCCGTGAAGCCCGATCAGGCTCCCCCAGCCAGGTCACCCGGGTGCTGCCGCGGCCGGCTCACGTCCCGACGCTGTTCATGGACGCGTAACACAGCCGACCTCTTCGTCACGGCCGCGAAACACCCAGCGGTGCCGCCGGAAACCGGCCTGCGCGAATCTCAGGGCCAATAACCGGCCAGCCCCCAGGCCCCCACCCCCCGGCCTTACGCCTTGCGCCGCTCAGGTTTCCACGTTCGCCCGCACGCGAACGTACCGACGACGAGGAGACGCCGATGGCATCAGCCATCACGACCCTCGCGGCAGACGCCCCGACGCTCTCTGCCGCGAACACCGGGTTCATGCTCATCTGCTCCGCCCTGGTCATGCTGATGACCCCGGGACTGGCCTTCTTCTACGGAGGCATGGTCCGCGTCAAGAGCAGCCTCAACATGCTCATGATGAGCTTCATCAGCCTCGGGATCGTCACGATCCTGTGGGTCCTCTACGGCTTCAGCCTCGCCTTCGGCACCGACTCCGGCAGCCTCATCGGCTGGTCCTCCGACTACGTCGGCCTCAGCGGCATCGGCATCACCGAGCTGTGGGACGGCTACACCATCCCGGTCTACGTCTTCGCCGTCTTCCAGCTGATGTTCGCCGTCATCACCCCCGCCCTGATCAGCGGCGCCCTGGCCGACCGCGTGAAGTTCAGCGCCTGGGCCCTGTTCACCGCCCTGTGGGTCACCGTCGTCTACTTCCCCGTCGCCCACTGGGTGTGGGGCGCCGGCGGCTGGCTCTTCGAGCTCGGCGTCATCGACTTCGCGGGCGGCACCGCCGTCCACATCAACGCCGGCGCCGCGGCCCTCGGCGTCATCCTGGTCATCGGCAAGCGCGTCGGCTTCAAGCGCGACCCCATGCGCCCGCACAGCCTCCCGCTCGTGATGCTCGGCGCCGGCCTGCTCTGGTTCGGCTGGTTCGGCTTCAACGCCGGCTCCTGGCTCGGCAACGACGACGGCGTGGGCGCGGTCATGTTCGTCAACACCCAGGTCGCCACCGCCGCCGCCATGCTCGCCTGGCTCGGCTACGAGAAGCTGCGCCACGGCTCCTTCACCACCCTCGGCGCCGCCTCCGGCGCGGTCGCCGGCCTCGTCGCGATCACCCCCTCCGGCGGCTCCTGCTCCCCGCTCGGCGCGATCGCCATCGGCGCCATCGCCGGCCTCGTCTGCGCCATGGCCGTCGGCCTCAAGTACAAGTTCAACTTCGACGACTCCCTCGACGTCGTCGGCGTCCACCTCGTCGGCGGAGTCATCGGCTCGCTCCTCGTCGGCTTCTTCGCCACCGGCGGGGTCCAGTCCGACGCGGCCGGCCTCTTCTACGGCGGCGGCCTGGAACAGCTCGGCAAGCAGGCCGTCGGAGTCTTCTCCGTCCTCGCCTACTCTCTCGTCGTGTCCGCGGTCCTCGCCTTCCTCCTGGACAAGACGATCGGGATGAGGGTCACCGAGGACGACGAGGTCTCCGGCATCGACCAGGTCGAGCACGCCGAGACCGCCTACGACTTCAGCGGAGCCGGCGGCGGAGCCTCCTCCCGGAGCACCGCCGTACCCGTCCACGCTGCCGCCGCGAGCAAGAAGGTTGACGCATGAAGCTGATCACCGCGATCGTCAAGCCGCACCGGCTCGACGAGATCAAGGACGCCCTCCAGCGGTTCGGAGTCCAGGGGCTCACCGTCTCCGAGGCCAGCGGATACGGCCGCCAGCGCGGCCACACGGAGGTCTACCGCGGCGCCGAGTACACCGTGGACCTCGTACCGAAGATCCGCATCGAGGTGGTCGTCGAGGACGACGACGCCGAATCGGTGATGGACGTCCTCGTACAGGGCGCCCGCACCGGAAAGATCGGCGACGGCAAGGTGTGGAGCGTCCCCGTGGACGCGGTCATCCGCGTCCGCACCGGCGAGCGCGGCGCGGAAGCGCTCTAGGCGACGGGAGCTCCTGGGTGACGAACGTCGAAGAGACCATGACAGGCGATTTTGACGAACCGTCCGCCCCGGGACCCGGCGGCTACGCCGCGGCCCGGCTGCGACTCCTCCAGGAGGAGTCGCGGTCCGGGCCCTCGCGGCGTTCCGCGCTGGCCGGGCTGACCGACGACTGGCTGAACGCCCTGTTCACCACGGCCCTGCGGGAGAGCGGGGTACGGGGGGCCGCCCTCGTGGCCGTCGGCGGCTACGGGCGCGCCGAGCTCTCCCCGCGCAGCGACCTCGACCTGCTGCTCCTCCACGACGGCAAGGCGGAGCCGCGGGCGCTGAGCGCACTGGCCGACCGCGTCTGGTACCCCGTGTGGGACCTGGGCGTGGCCCTCGACCACTCGGTGCGGACCCCGGCCGAGGCCCGCAAGACCGCCGGTGAAGACCTCAAGGTGCACCTGGGGCTGCTGGACGCGCGGCCGGTCGCGGGCGATGCCGGACTGCTCGCGGGCCTGCGCACCTCGGTGCTGGCCGACTGGCGAAACCAGGCCCCCAAACGGCTCCCGCAACTGCACGCGCTGTGCCGGGAGCGGGCCGAGCGGGCCGGGGAGCTGCGCTTCCTGCTGGAACCCGACCTCAAAGAGGCCCGCGGCGGGCTCCGCGACGCCACCGCACTGCGGGCCGTCGCCGCGTCCTGGCTGGCCGACGCCCCGCGCGAGGGGCTGGCGGAGGCCCGGCGGCGGCTGCTCGACGCGCGCGACGCCCTGCACCTGGTGACCGGCCGCGCCACCGACCGGCTCGCGCTCCAGGAACAGGACCAGGTCGCCGCCCGGCTGGGCCTGCTCGACGCGGACGCGCTGCTGCGCGAGGTGTACGAGGCCGCGCGGGTCATCGCGTACGCCGGGGACGTCACCTGGCGCGAGGTCGGCCGGGTCCTGCGGGCCCGCGCCGCCCGGCCGAGGCTGCGCGGGCTGCTGGGCACGCGGGGGGCCGCGGCGGCCGAGCGGGCGCCGCTCGCCGAAGGGGTCGTGGAGTCCGACGGCGAGGCCGTCCTGGCGCTGGCCGCCCGGCCCGACCGGGATCCGGTCCTCGCGCTGCGGTTCGGGGCCGCGGCCGCACAGGCCGGGCTGCCCGTCTCGCTGCACGCCGTACGGCGGATCGCGGCGCAGGCCAAGCCCCTGCCGGTGCCCTGGCCCGCCGAGGCGCGGGAGCAGCTGCTGACCCTGCTGGGGGCGGGGGAGCCGACGGTCGCCGTCTGGGAGGCCATGGAGGCCGAGGGGCTGATCACGCGGCTGCTGCCCGACTGGGAACGGGTCCGGTGCCGGCCGCAGCGCAATCCCGTGCACACCTGGACCGTGGACCGGCACCTGGTCGAGACGGCGGTACGGGCCTCCGCGCTGACCCGCCGGGTCGGCCGGCCCGACCTGCTGCTGATGGCCGCGCTGCTGCACGACATCGGCAAGGGCTGGCCCGGGGACCACTCGGTCGCGGGGGAGACCATCGCCCACGACGTGGCGGTACGCGTGGGCTTCGACGAGCGGGACGCCGCCGTGCTGGGGGTGCTCGTACGGCACCACCTGCTGCTGATCGACACCGCGACGCGGCGCGACCTCGACGACCCGGCCACCGTCCGCGCGGTCGCCGAGGCCGTGGGATCGCCCGGCACCCTGGAGATCCTGCACGCGCTGACCGAGGCGGACGCGCTGGCCACCGGGCCGGCGGCGTGGAGCACCTGGCGGGGCTCGCTGGTGGCGGACCTGGTGGCACGGGTCGCCTCGGTCCTGCGCGGGACGCCGCCGGTCGCGACCGAGCAGGCCATCGCGACCACCGAGCAGGAACGCCTCGCGGTGGAGGCGCTGCGCACCGGGGAGCCGGTCCTCGCGCTGCACGCGCGCCAGGAGGAGGACGACGCCGTCGGCGTCGAGCTGGTGGTGGCGGTCCCGGACCAGCCCGGGGTCCTCCCGGCGGTGGCCGGAGTCCTGGCCCTGCACCGGCTCACCGTGCGGGCCGCGGACCTGCGCTCGCTGGAACTGGCCGAGCTGCCCGGCGAGGTACTGGTCCTGCGGTGGCGGGTGGCGGCCGAGTACGGGGCGCTGCCGGAGGCGGCGCGCCTGCGCACGGACCTGATCCGGGCGCTGGACGGCTCGCTGGACGTCCCGGCGAAGCTGGCCGACCGCGAGGCGGCGTACCCGCGGCGGCGCGGGGTGGTCCCGCCGCCGCCCAGGATCACGGTGGTGCCGGAGGTCTCCTCGCTGGCGACGGTCCTGGAGGTACGGGCCCCGGACGCGGTGGGCCTGCTGCACCGGATCGGGCGCGCGCTGGAGTCCTGCGGGGTGCGGGTGCGCAGCGCGCACGTCTCGACGCTGGGCGCCAACGCGGTGGACTCTTTGTACGTGGTCGACCCCGACGGCAAACCGCTGCCGCCGGCCGCCGCAGCGGCCCTGGCCGCCGCTCTGGAGGCCGCCCTGCGCTGAGCGGAGCAGGCGCTCCCGCCGCCGGAGGGGCTGAAACCAGCCCCTCCGGCGCCTCCTGAGGCGGAACCCCGCAGACCGGGAACGGGCGGGTCCCCGGACAGGGGGAGGGCCCGATACCCTGGGGGGCGACCACACGCCCCCGACCCGAGGAATCGCGACCACCGTGTTCGATACGCTTTCCGACCGCCTCAGCGCGACCTTCAAGTCCCTCCGGGGCAAGGGCCGCCTCTCCGAGCAGGACATCGACGCTGCGGCGCGGGAAATCCGTATCGCCCTCCTTGAGGCCGACGTCGCCCTTCCCGTCGTCCGCTCCTTCATCGCGAACGTCAAGGAGCGCGCCCGCGGCGAAGAGGTCTCCAAGGCCCTGAACCCGGGCCAGCAGGTCCTCAAGATCGTCAACGACGAGCTCGTCTCGATCCTCGGCGGCGAGACCCGGCGGCTGCGCTTCGCCAAGACCGCGCCCACCGTGATCATGCTCGCCGGCCTCCAGGGTGCCGGTAAGACCACCCTCGCCGGAAAGCTCGGCCTCTGGCTCAAGGGCCAGGGCCACTCCCCGCTGCTCGTCGCCTGCGACCTCCAGCGCCCCAACGCCGTCAACCAGCTCAGCGTCGTCGCCGAGCGGGCCGGCGTCGCGGTCTACGCCCCCGCCCCCGGCAACGGTGTCGGCGACCCGGTGCAGGTGGCCAAGGACTCCATCGAGTACGCCCGCACCAAGCAGTACGACATCGTCATCGTCGACACCGCCGGCCGCCTCGGCATCGACGCCGAGCTGATGCAGCAGGCCGCGGACATCCGCGACGCCGTCAGCCCCGACGAGATCCTCTTCGTCGTCGACGCCATGATCGGCCAGGACGCGGTCAACACCGCGGAGGCCTTCCGCGACGGCGTCGGCTTCGACGGCGTCGTGCTCTCCAAGCTCGACGGCGACGCGCGGGGCGGTGCCGCGCTCTCCATCGCGCACGTCACCGGCAAGCAGATCATGTTCGCCTCGAACGGCGAGAAGCTGGACGAGTTCGACGCCTTCCACCCCGACCGCATGGCGGGCCGGATCCTCGACATGGGTGACATGCTCACCCTCATCGAGCAGGCCGAGAAGACCTTCAGCCAGGCCGAGGCCGAGAAGATGGCGGCCAAGCTCCAGAAGGGGCCGAAGGAGTTCACGCTCGACGACTTCCTGGCCCAGATGGAGCAGGTCCGCAAGATGGGCTCCATCTCCAAGCTGCTCGGCATGCTCCCCGGCATGGGGCAGATCAAGGACCAGATCAACAACATCGACGAGCGCGACGTGGACCGCACCGCCGCGATCATCAAGTCGATGACCCCGGCCGAGCGCCAGGACCCGCACATCATCAACGGCTCGCGCCGCGCCCGTATCGCCAAGGGCTCCGGCGTCGAGGTCAGCGCCGTCAAGAACCTCGTCGAGCGCTTCTTCGAGGCCCGCAAGATGATGTCCCGCATGGCCCAGGGCGGCGGCATGCCCGGGATGCCGGGCATCCCCGGGATGGGCGGCGGCCCCGGCCGGCAGAAGAAGCAGATCAAGCAGGCCAAGGGCAAGCGCAAGAGCGGCAACCCGATGAAGCGCAAGGAAGAGGAGGCCGCGGCGGCGGCCCGCCGCGAGCAGGGTCCGCAGGCGGCCCCGCCCGAGCCCGGCGGCAACCCCTTCGGCCTTCCCGCCGGCGGCCAGTCCGGCCAGGACTTCGACCTCCCGGACGAGTTCAAGAAGTTCATGAAGTAAGCGCGGTCGCACGTGACGGGGCCCTGGCCGGATCATCCGGCCAGGGCCCCGCGCGTACGCCCCGGGAGCGCCGAGGTGCCTTTTGTCCCTTATGGTCGGCCACGAGGACGGCAGTAAGGAGGCCACGTGCCCAGCCCCACCCCCGTACCGCCTCGCGACCGCGCCGACACGCCCTGGCGCTCGGAGGGCGCGCCGCCGACGCCGCCGCCCAAGAGGAAGATGCCCGGGGGCTGGCGCGGACTCGTCCTCGCCGCACTGATCGTCTTCCTGCTCGCCAACGTGGCCCTGTCCTTCTTCAACCAGGGCGACGAGCCGACCGTCTCGTACACGGAGTTCAGCAAGCAGGTCGCCGCCGGCAACGTCTCGAAGATCTACTCCAAGGGCGACGCCATCCAGGGCGAGCTGAAGAACAAGCAGCCGCTGCCCGACGGCGGCAAGGGCGACTACACCAAATTCGTCACCCAGCGCCCGGCCTTCGCCGACGACGACCTGTGGGCGAACCTCAGCAAGCACAACGTCGTCGTCACGGCCTCCCCGGTCGTCGTCCAGCGCAGCTTCCTGGCCAACCTGCTGATCTCGCTCGCCCCGATGCTGCTGCTGGTCCTCCTGTGGGTGCTCATCGCCCGCCGGATGGGCTCGGCCATGGGCGGCGTCGGCGGCCTCGGCCGCAAACAGCCGCCCAAACCCGTGGAGCTTGAAGGCGGCAAGCGCACCACCTTCGCCGACGTGGCCGGCATCGACGAGGTCAAGGGCGAACTGGGCGACGTCGTGGACTTCCTCAAGAACCCCGAGCAGTACCGGGCCCTGGGCGCCCGGATGCCCGGCGGGGTGCTGCTCGCCGGACCGCCCGGCACCGGCAAGACCCTGCTCGCGCGGGCGGTCGCGGGCGAGGCCGGAGTGCCCTTCTTCTCCGCCTCCGCCTCCGAGTTCATCGAGATGATCGTCGGCGTGGGCGCCTCCCGGGTCCGCGAACTCTTCTCCGAAGCGCGCAAGGTGGCCCCCTCCATCGTCTTCATCGACGAGATCGACACCATCGGCCGGGCCCGCGGGGGCGGCGCCGCCATGGGCGGCCACGACGAGCGCGAACAGACCCTCAACCAGGTCCTGACCGAGATGGACGGTTTCTCCGGCTCGGAGGGCGTCGTCGTCATCGCCGCCACCAACCGGCCCGACGTCCTCGACCCCGCGCTCACCCGCCCCGGCCGCTTCGACCGCACGGTCTCCGTCGCCCCGCCCGACCGGGCCGGCCGCGAGTCCATCCTGCGCATCCACACCCGCGACATCCCGCTGGCCGCCGACGTGGACCTCGACCAAGTGGCCCGCACCACCCCCGGCATGACGGGCGCCGACCTCGCCAACCTCGCCAACGAAGGCGCCCTCCTCGCCGTCAAACGCCGGCAGAACCAGGTCACCCAGGCCGACTTCATGGACGCCCTGGAAAAGGTCCAGCTGGGCGCGGCGCGCTCGCTCGTCATGCCCGAAGAGGAACGCCGCCGCACGGCCTGCCACGAGAGCGGCCACGCGCTGCTCGGCATGCTCCAGCCGGGCGCCGACCCCGTCCGCAAGATCACGATCGTGCCCCGCGGCCGAGCGCTCGGCGTCACCCTCTCCACCCCCGACGCGGACCGCTACTCCTACACCGAGGACTACCTCCGCGGCCGCATCATCGGCGCGCTGGGCGGCATGGCCGCCGAGCACGTCGTCTTCGAGGTCATCACCACGGGCGCGGAGAACGACCTGGAACAGGTCACCAACCTCGCCCGCGGCATGGTCGGCCGCTGGGGCATGAGCGAACGCGTCGGCCGCCTCACCGCGATCCCGGCCGACGCGCAGAGTCCGTACGGGCTGCTCGCGGCCCCCGCCACCCTCGACGTCGTGGACCACGAGATGCGGCGCATCGTCGACGAGTGCTACGAGGAGGCCTGCCGGCTGCTGCGCGAACACCGGCCGAAACTCGACGCGCTCACCGAGGCGCTGCTGGCGAACGAGACCCTGGACGAGCCGGCCGCCTACGAGGCCGCGGGCATCTCCCGCCCCCCGAAGGAAGCGAAGTAGCCGCGGACACCGCCCGCGACCTTCCCGGTCACGATCACGGCACCCGGGCGATCACGTAGCGGAAGATGTTCGGCAGCCACACGGCGCCGTCCGGGCGCTCGTACGGATGAAGGGCCTCGGTCAGCTCCTTCTCGACCTGGGCCGGATCGGACGAGGACTCGTACAGCCCCGTCGACAGCAGCCCCCGTACCGCACTGTCCACGTCCGCGTACCCGAAGGGGCAGAACACCCGCCCCGAACCGTCGGGCGTGAGCCCGGCCCGCGCCACCGCCGCGTCCAGGTCCCGCGGCGCGGGACCGCCGCCCAGCACCGCCGGCACCGTGCACCGCTCCGCCGGACCCCAGTCGGCCAGCACCACCGCCCCGCCCCGCCGGACCGCCGGCCGGGCCGCGTCCAGGGCCGCCCCGGACGGCGAGAAGGCCAGCAGCACGTCGTACGGGCGCGCGCCGTCCGGCGGGGCCGGGACCACCTCCAGCAGCCGCTCGCGCGCCAGCGCCCGGCGCGCCGGATCCGCCTCCACCCCCGTGGCGGCGGCTCCCCGGCCCGCGGCCAGCAGCAGGGCCAGCCCGGACCCGCAGTCCAGGCCGAGCAGCCGGTCACCCGGCCCGACCTCCAGCCGGTCGTAGACCGCTTCGTACAGCGGTACCAGCATCCGTTCCTGGATCTCCGCCCAGTCCCGGGCGACGAGCGTCGCCGTCGGCGTCGGTGTCATCGAAAGAGCGCTCCTGATTCCTTGTCGCCCCCTTGCCCCCGTTGCCAGGGAACTCCCCATTCGCCCCCGCGTCCAGAGGAGTGCGCCACCCGATTCACGCATCGAGTGCCCGGCGCCGTACCATTCGCGCCATGGCAAAGGCACCCGTTCTCACCCCCCAGGCGGAGGATTTCCCCCGCTGGTACCAGGATCTGATCAACAAGGCCGAGCTGGCCGACAACGGTCCGGTACGCGGCACCATGGTCATCCGACCGTACGGCTACGGGCTGTGGGAGCGGATGCAGCAGGAGATGGACGCGCGCATCAAGGACGCGGGCGCCCAGAACGCGTACTTCCCGCTGTTCATCCCGCAGTCGTACCTGACGCGCGAAGCCGAGCACGTCGAGGGCTTCGCCCCCGAGCTCGCGGTCGTCACGCACGGCGGCGGCAAGGAGCTGGACGAGCCGGTCGTCGTCCGGCCCACCTCCGAGACGATCATCAACGACTACTTCTCCAAGTGGGTCCAGAGCTACCGCGACCTGCCCCTGCTGATCAACCAGTGGGCGAACGTGGTCCGCTGGGAGATGCGCCCGCGCGTGTTCCTCCGTACGAGTGAGTTCCTCTGGCAGGAGGGCCACACCGCCCACGCCACGTACGAGGACGCCCGCGACTACGCCGCCCGCATCCACACGGACGTCTACGGCGACTTCATGACGAACGTGCTCGGCATCGACGTCGTGCTCGGCCGCAAGACCGCCAAGGAGCGCTTCGCCGGCGCCATCAACACCCTCACCCTCGAAGGCATGATGGGCGACGGCAAGGCGCTGCAGCTGGGCACGAGCCACGAGCTCGGCACCAACTTCGCCAAGGCCTTCAACACGCAGTACCTGTCGAAGGAAGGCAAGCAGGAGCTCGTCTGGCAGACCTCGTGGGGCGTCTCGACCCGCATGGTCGGCGGTCTGATCATGTCCCACGGAGACGACAACGGCCTGCGCGTCCCGCCGCGCCTGGCGCACGTCCAGGTCGTCGTCATGGCGATCAAGGGCGACGAGGCCGTGGCCAAGGTCCGCGAGCTCGGCGCGCAGCTGAAGGCCGCCGGCATCCGCGTGCACGTGGACGACCGCGTCGACACCCCCTTCGGCCGCCGCGCCGTGGACTGGGAGCTCAAGGGCGTACCGGTCCGCGTGGAGATCGGCCCCCGCGACCTGGAGGCCGGCACCGCGATGCTGGCCCGCCGGATCCCGGGCGGCAAGGAGCCCGTGCAGATCGACGCGCTCGCCGACCTGCTGCCCAAGGTGCTCGACGAGGACCAGGCGCAGCTGCTGCGCGAGTCCCGTGAGCGGCGCATCGCCCGCACCAGCGACGTCTCCACCATCGAGGAGGCCGCCGAGGCCGCCGTCGCGGGCGGCTGGGCGCGGATCCCGTGGGCCGACCTCGGTCCCGAGGGCGAGGCCAAGCTGGGCGAGCAGGCCGTCTCCGTGCGCTGCCTGATCGCCGAGGACGGGTCGGTCCCGGAGGCGGACGACGCCCCCGGTACCCTCGCCATCGTCGCGCGCTCGTACTGACCGACACCTTCCGACCAGGGCCCGGGCCCGGCGCACGGCACGAGCCGCGCGCCGGGGCCGGGCTTTTTGGTCGACGTTACGTACCGACTCCTCCTGGGATCGGCGCACCCGTCCTCGTCGGGACGCATGAGACTGAACTGACTGGTACGTGCAAAAAATTTGGAATGGCCCGGAATCGGAACACCGGGGCACCCCGGCTCGTTGTCACGACGTGAGCACGACACCACCTGTTCTCGCCGCAGAGCTGGCGCAGGCGTGGGCCGACATTCAGCGGTACCACCCCGAGCTGCCTGACCTTGCCGCGCCCGAGTCCCTGATCGGAGAGTCCTCGTCCGCCTGCGGCGCCGAGCTCTCCTTCGAGCGACTGCTGCACGAGGCAGTCCACGGCATCGCCGCCGCCCGCGGAGTACGCGACACCTCGCGGGCAGGCCGCTACCACAACCGCAGATTCCTCGCGATCGCCGAGGAGATGGGGCTGGACCACTCCGACGAGCCGCATGCCAGCAGCGGCTTCTCGCTGGTCACGCTCAATCCCGAGGCGAAGAAGCGCTACCGCCCCACCATGGAGCGGCTGCAGCGCGCGCTGAAGGCGCATACGGCCGCGACGGCCGCCGACACCAAGCGCAGCTTCCGCGGGCCGGCCGCCCGGCACGGCTCCTCGGGTGGCGGTGTCCGCGTCAAGGCGGTCTGCGACTGCGGGCGCAACGTGCGGGTGGTCCCTTCCGTGCTGGCCCAGGCGCCGATCGTGTGCGGCGGCTGCATGAAGCCGTTCCGCATCCCCGAGGCGGCCCTCTCCGCCGCTGCTTCCTGAGCCCGGCCGACTCCCCGCGAGAAGCGCCGCAGGCATGTGGCACAATGGCTAGCTGTACTCGACAGTCGCATAGGACCCCTCTCTCCTCCGGCTGACGCGTCCATCGGGCACCCGAGTACCGCAACCCCACGTGGCATCTCATGTGCCCAACCACGTCAAGTTCAGGAGACACCACTCCAGTGGCAGTCAAGATCAAGCTCAAGCGCCTCGGCAAGATTCGCCAGCCGCACTACCGCATCGTCGTCGCCGACGCCCGTACCCGTCGGGACGGTCGCGCGATCGAAGAGATCGGTATCTACCACCCGACGTACAACCCGTCGCGCATCGAGGTCAACGCCGAGCGTGCGCAGTACTGGCTGTCGGTCGGCGCCCAGCCCACCGAGGCTGTGCTCGCCATCCTCAAGCTGACCGGTGACTGGCAGGCGCACAAGGGCCTTCCGGCCCCCGCGCCGCTGCTGCAGCCGGAGACGAAGGAGAGCAAGCGTCGCTCCTTCGACGAGTTCGCCAAGGCCCTTGAGGGCATCGGCGAGACCAAGGGCGAGGCCATCACGCAGAAGGCGAAGAAGGCCGACAAGAAGGCGGACGAGGCTGAGGCCACCGCCGAGTCGACCGAGGCCTGAGCATGCTCGAGGAGGCTCTTGAGCACCTCGTGAAGGGCATTGTGGACAACCCCGACGAAGTGCAGGTCGCCTCGCGCAACCTGCGTCGTGGGCAGGTGCTTGAGGTCCGGGTTCACCCGGACGACCTCGGGAAGGTGATCGGCCGCAACGGCCGCACCGCGCGTGCCCTGCGTACCGTCGTGGGCGCCATCGGCGGCCGGGGGATCCGCGTCGACCTCGTCGACGTGGACCAGGTCCGCTGAGACTTGGTTCATTGAGAACGTGAATCACCGGCACGGGCCGGGGAGGGCATTCGTGCCCGCCCCGGCCCGTCGTCGTCTGAACAGGAGAAAACACAAGTGGAGCTGGTTGTCGCGCGGATCGGCCGCGCCCACGGGATCAAGGGTGAGGTCAGCGTCGAGGTGCGGACCGACGAGCCGGAGCTGCGTCTCTCGCCCGGTGCCGTCCTGCGGACCGACCCGGCGTCGGCGGGTCCGCTGACCGTCGAGACGGGCCGCGTGCACAGCGGGAGGCTCATGCTCCGCTTCGCCGGCGTCAAGGACCGCACCGGCGCCGAGGCGCTGCGCAACATCCTCCTGATCGCCGACGTCGACCCGACGGAGCTCCCGGAGGAGGAGGACGAGTACTACGACCACCAGCTGATGGACCTGGACGTCGTGCTCGAAGACGGCACCGAGATCGGCCGGATCACCGAGATCTCCCACCTGCCCTCCCAGGACCTGTTCATCGTGGAGCGCCCCGACGGCACCGAGGTGATGATCCCCTTCGTCGAGGAGATCGTCGCCGAGATCGACCTGGAGGAGCAGCGCTGCGTCATCACGCCGCCGCCCGGGCTGATCGACGACCGCGCCGAGATCGCCTCCGCGCGCGACGCCGAGCCCGAGGGCGAAGCCTGATGCGTCTCGACGTCGTCACGATCTTCCCCGAGTACCTGGAGCCCCTGAACGTCTCCCTCGTCGGCAAGGCGCGGGCCCGCGGGCAGCTCGACGTACACGTCCACGACCTGCGGGAGTGGACGTACGACCGGCACAACACGGTCGACGACACCCCCTACGGCGGCGGTCCCGGCATGGTCATGAAGACCGAGCCGTGGGGCGAGGCCCTCGACGAGGCCCTGGCCGACGGGTACGAGTCCGGCGCGCACGGGCCGGTCATGGTCGTCCCCACGCCCAGCGGCCGCCCCTTCACCCAGGAACTGGCCGTCGAACTCTCCGAGCGGCCCTGGCTGATCTTCACGCCGGCCCGGTACGAGGGCATCGACCGCCGGGTCATGGACGAGTACGCCACGCGCATGCCGGTCTACGAGGTCTCCATCGGCGACTACGTGCTGGCGGGCGGCGAGGCCGCCGTCCTGGTGGTCACCGAGGCCGTGGCCCGGCTGCTGCCCGGGGTGCTCGGCAACGCCGAATCGCACCGCGACGACTCCTTCGCGCCCGGCGACATGGCGAACCTGCTGGAGGGGCCGGTCTACACGAAGCCCCCGCAGTGGCGCGGCCGGGGCATCCCGGACGTGCTGCTCAGCGGCCACCACGGGAAGATCGCCCGCTGGCGCCGGGACGAGGCCTTCCGCCGTACCGCGCGGCACCGCCCCGACCTGATCGAGCGCTGCGAGGCCTCCGCCTTCGACAAGAAGGACCGCGAGATCCTGAGCATCCTCGGCTGGCGTCCGGCCGCCGACGGTCGATTTTGGCGTAGGCCCGAGGCCGTGGAAGAATAGGCGGCTGCTGTGTGCTCGCGGACGCCCCTGCCACAGGGGGACAGTCGTCCGACGCGTGACGCGGCACCCGAATTCTCTCCGGAAACCCGCACCGGCGGCCTGTGGCGTCGTGCGAAGAAAGCAGACGAAGAACATGTCTCACCTGCTCGATGGCGTCAACGCCGCCTCGATCCGCTCCGACGTCCCGGCCTTCCGCCCGGGTGACACGATCAACGTGCACGTCCGCGTCATCGAGGGCAACCGCTCCCGTATCCAGCAGTTCAAGGGTGTAGTCATCCGTCGCCAGGGTTCTGGCGTCTCCGAGACCTTCACCGTTCGCAAGGTCTCCTTCAGCGTCGGCGTCGAGCGCACCTTCCCGGTGAACTCCCCGATCTTCGAGAAGATCGAGCTCGTCACCCGCGGTGACGTGCGTCGCGCCAAGCTGTACTTCCTCCGTGAGCTCCGCGGCAAGGCCGCGAAGATCAAGGAGAAGCGCGACCGCTGATCTCCTCTCCGGGTCCCGGGGGCGGCCGGATAGGCTCGCCCTCGATGGACACCGAAGCAGAGCTCACACAGCGCGGCCACTCCTCCCCCGAAACGGGGGAGGGGCGGTCGCGTTTCGCGTTGTGGGGGCACCGCGCGCTGCCCGGGTGGCGGGACTTCCTGACGGTGCGGGGGGCCGCGGCGCTCGGCGTGGTCTGCACCGCCTTCCTGCTGCTGATCAGCAATTTCGTCGTACAGCCCTTCAAGATCCCGAGCCGGTCCATGGAGCCGACGCTCCAGGTCGGGGACCGGGTACTGGTGAACAAGCTGGCGTACCGTTTCGGCGACCGGCCCTTGCGCGGGGACGTGGTGGTCTTCGACGGCACGGGGTCCTTCGTGCGGGAGAGCGCCGAGGGCAATCCGATCGGCGAGGCCCTGCACGGCGCGGCCTCCGCGCTCGGGATCGCAGAACCGTCCGAGACCGACTTCGTCAAACGGGTCGTGGGCGTCGGCGGGGACGACGTGGTGTGCTGCGACGCCGGCGGGCGGATCAAGGTGAACGGGGTCCCGGTGGAAGAGCCGTACGTGTACCCGGGCGACACGCCCTCGAAGGTGCCGTTCCGGATCGTCGTGCCCCTTGGGACCCTGTGGGTCATGGGCGATCATCGTTCCCAGTCCCGGGACTCCAGGGACCACCTGGGGGAACCGGGCGGGGGGATGGTGCCGGTGGAGAAGGTGATCGGGCGGGCCGACTGGATCGGCTGGCCGGTGTCGCGCTGGGGGTCCATTCCCGCGGCTCCCGCCTCGACCGTGCCCTCCGGCGGCGGTCATGGGTAGCCGGGGGCGTTCGAGAGACGGCCGGATCCCCGAGCCGGAGCCCGAGCCGAGGCGGACGCCCCAGTCCCCGCCCGCGCCCACCCCCCAGTTCTGGCGTGCACCCGAGACCCCTGGCGGCCCCGAGCCGCGGCGTGAGCCCGAGCCCGCCGCGGTCCCCGAGCGGCCGGTGCGGGAGCCCGGGGCGCGGCGAGAGGCCGAGGCGCAACCCGTCGCGGCCGAGACCGGCGGCCGGGCGGCGCGGCGCCGGCTGGCCCGGCGGGTCAAGCGGCGCAGACGCACCCGCCGGGTGGGCGAGGTGCCGCTGCTGATCATCGTGGCGCTGTGCATCGCGCTCGTCCTCAAGACCTTCCTCGTCCAGGCCTTCTTCATCCCGTCCGGATCCATGGAGCAGACGATCCGCATCGGCGACCGCGTGCTCGTCGACAAGCTGACCCCGTGGTTCGGCTCCAAGATCGAACGCGGCCAGGTCGTGGTGTTCAAGGACCCCGGCGGCTGGCTCAAGGGCGAGGCCGCGCGCCCGCCCGAGGACCCGGTCGGCGTCAAACAGATCAAGGAAACGCTGACCTTCATCGGCCTGCTGCCCTCCGCCGACGAACAGGACCTGATCAAGCGGGTCATCGGCGTCGGCGGCGACACCGTCGTGTGCTGCGACGCCACGGGCCGCGTCACCGTCAACGGCACGGCCCTCGACGAGCCGTACGTGAGCCCCGGCAACGCCCCCTCCGAAATCCGCTTCGAGGTGCGGGTCCCCAAGGGCCGGCTCTTCGTCATGGGAGACCACCGGGCCAATTCGGCCGATTCCCGCTACCACCTCGACGAGGCCTTCGACGGCACCATCGACGAGAACGGCGTCGTGGGTCAGGCAGTGGTCATCGCCTGGCCGTTCGACCACTGGCGCAAGCTCGAACAGCCGGCCACCTTCCGTTCGGTCCCCGATCCGGCCCCGAGCGGGCGACGCGGCCGCCGCGGGCGCCGACGGGGCCCGCCGTTCGCATAGTGTGTCCTCGGTCTCCCGCGCCTTAGGGAACTCCCGCTCGTTAAGGGAGGGGAGGGCCCGTGCCTGCTTCGGCGCGGGCGGCGATCTGCGAGGTTGAGGAGTGGATGTGGGGGATGTGGCGGTAGGCGCGCGATCCGGACGCGATGAAGGCGAGGAGCGGCCGGACGATGCCGAGCGCGGAGCCGAGGACGAGGACAGTGGTGCCGAGGCGAAGCCGCACCGCTCGTTCTGGAAGGAGCTCCCGCTCCTCATCGGCATCGCCCTGCTGCTCGCCCTGCTGATCAAGACCTTCCTGGTGCAGGCGTTCTCGATCCCGTCCGACTCGATGCAGAACACCCTGCAGCGCGGTGACCGGGTGCTCGTGGACAAGCTGACCCCGTGGTTCGGCTCCGAGCCCGAGCGCGGCGAGGTCGTGGTCTTCCACGACCCCGCGAGCTGGCTGGCCGGGGAGCCCACCCCGGAGCCCAACTTCGCACAGCAGATCCTCAGCAAGATCGGCCTGATGCCGTCCGCGGACGAGAAGGACCTGATCAAGCGGACCATCGCCATCGGCGGTGACACGGTCGAGTGCAAGAAGGGCGGACCGGTCGTCGTCAACGGCAAGGAGCTCGACGAGCCGTACATCTACCCGGGCAACACCCCGTGCGACGACGCCCCGTTCGGTCCGATCACGGTCCCCAAGGGCAAGATCTGGGTGATGGGCGACCACCGGCAGAACTCGCAGGACTCCCGCTACCACATGCAGGACTCCACCCAGGGCTTCGTGCCGGTCGACAAGGTCGTCGGGCGGGCCGTGGTCGTGGCCTGGCCGATCACCCGCTGGGCGACCCTGCCCGTCCCGGACACCTTCGACCAGCCCGGCATCGGGAACCAGACCAAGGCGACCGCGATGGGTCTGGGGGCCGCCGGGCTGGCGCCCGTCGGACTCGGCCCGGCCGCACTGGGCCTGGCCGGAGCGGTTCCGGTCGTGCTGTGGCGCCGGCGGAGGCTGACCAGCGGGACTACCGGCAGGTAGGGTGCCGCCCAGGTCGTCGATCCCGGAAGTGTGGGGGCGCTGCAATGGGCGGAACGCTGCGAACGCAGACAAGCGGTACTGAAGGAATACGCGGTGCCAAGGACGGCCGCGGCGGTCTCGGCCACGTGCTGTCGGGAGTCGCCGTGGCCGTCGGCTTCGTGCTCTTCCTCGGCGCCTTCGCATGGGGGGCCTTCGTCTACCGGCCTTACACCGTGCCGACCGACTCCATGACGCCGACGGTGAACCCGGGCGACCGGGTGATCGCGCAACGGATCGACGGCGGCCAAGTGCGGCGCGGCGACGTGGTCGTGTTCACCGACCACCTGTGGAGTGACTCGCCCATGCTCAAGCGGGTCGTCGGCATCGGCGGCGACACCGTCAAGTGCTGCGACGCGGGCGGCAAGCTCACCGTGAACGGCAAGGAGCTCGACGAGCCGTACCTGGTGCACGCCCTGCCCGAGGGGGCGCAGGGCATCCCGCAGCCGGCCTCCGACACCCCGTTCGAAGTCAAGGTGCCCGAGGACGGCCTGTTCCTGCTGGGCGACCGGCGCGCCAACTCCCTCGACTCCCGGTCCCACCTCCAGGAAGCAGGCCAGGGCAGCGTGCCCCGGTCGGCCGTCCAGGCCCGCGTCGACGCCCTCGCCTGGCCCGCGGCGAGGATGCTGGAGCGGCCCGCCGCGTACGCCTCCCTGCCCGGCGGGACCTCGCGGCCCGGTCCGCTGCGCCTCCAGCTGGTCGCGGTGGTGGCCGGAGCCGCCCTCGTGCTGCTCGGGGCCGCCTACGGGCCCCTCGTACGGATCTTCGGGCGCGGGCGGCGGCGGGAGCCGGCCGGTGGCCGCTGAAGCGGCCGCCGCGGGCGGCCCCCGCCGGGTGTCCCGGGTGATCCTGCTGGACCCCGCGGACCGGATCCTGCTGCTCCACGGTTTCGAACCGGACAATCCCGCCGACCACTGGTGGTTCACCCCGGGCGGCGGACTCGAAGGCGGCGAGAGCCGGGAGCAGGCCGCACTGCGGGAGCTCGCCGAGGAGACCGGGATCACGGAGGTGGACCTCGGGCCCGTCCTGTGGCAGCGGTACTGCTCCTTCCCCTTCGACGGGCGGCGCTGGGAGCAGGACGAGTGGTACTACCTGGCCCGGACCACGCGGACGCGGACCGACATGGGCGGGCTCACCGAGCTGGAGCGGCGCAGCGTCAGCGGTGCCAGGTGGTGGACCTCCGAGGAACTTCTCTCGGCCCATGAGACGGTGTACCCGACCAGACTCGCCGAGCTGCTCCGTACGCTGCTCGACGACGGTCCTCCGGGTGCGCCGGTGGTCCTGGCCCCGGAAATCGTTTAGGGGCGCAGGGGCCTGGCGCACAATAGGGGGACGCACGGCTGAAGGGGAACATGCCATGAGCGCCGAGGACCTCGAGAAGTACGAGACCGAGATGGAGCTGAAGCTCTATCGCGAGTACCGCGACGTCGTCGGGCTGTTCAAGTACGTGATCGAGACCGAACGTCGTTTCTACCTCACGAACGACTACGAGATGCAGGTGCACTCGGTCCAGGGGGAGGTGTTCTTCGAGGTCACGATGGCCGACGCCTGGGTGTGGGACATGTACCGCCCGGCCCGGTTCGTGAAGCAGGTGCGGGTGCTGACCTTCAAGGACGTGAACATCGAGGAGCTCAACAAGAGCGATCTCGAACTGCCCGGCAGCTGACGCCAGGCCCTTCGCCGCCCGCGCCCCGTCCGTGCGCCCACCGCCCCGACCTCCCCGGATTCACTCTCAGGAGTGAGCGGGTTGTCCACAATGCCCTCGCTGTCCACCAAGATCCACAGGGTGGCCGGGACCGCGGGATCGTCGGGGGCGGAGGTGGTGCCCGATGAACGCGAAGGGCGTGGCACAGCAGGCATTGGGGCGGTACGGCGAGGAACTCGCGGCGCGACGGCTCACCGAGTCCGGAATGACGGTGATCGCCAGGAACTGGCGGTGCCGCAGCGGAGAGATCGACATCGTCGCGCGGGACGGGGACGCCCTCGTCGTGTGCGAGGTCAAAACACGCCGCACGGGGGACTTCGAACACCCCATGGCCGCCGTCCGGCCCGGCAAGGCCGAGCGCCTGCGCCGGCTCGCCGGGCGCTGGCTCGCCGACCACGGCGGACCACCCCCGGGCGGAGTACGGATCGACCTCGTGGGAGTCCTGCTGCCACGGCGCGGCGCGCCCGTGGTGGAACACGCCCGGGGGGTGGCGTGATGGGGTTCGCACGAGCCTGCTCGGTGGCCCTGGTCGGCGTCGACGGCGTGGTGGTGGAGGTCCAGGCCGACCTGGAGCCCGGGCTCGCCGCCTTCACCCTGGTGGGGCTGCCCGACAAGACCCTGACCGAAAGCCGCGACCGGGTGCGGGCCGCCGTCGTGAACTCCGGCGCCACCTGGCCGCAGAAGAAGCTCACGGTCGGGCTCAGCCCGGCCTCCGTACCGAAATCGGGCGCCGGCTTCGACCTCGCCGTCGCATCGGCCGTGCTGGGCGCGGCCGAAGTGATCGACCCCGCCGCCATCGCCGATCTGGTGCTCATCGGCGAGCTGGGACTGGACGGCCGGGTGCGGCCGGTGCGCGGCATCCTGCCGGCGGTCCTCGCCGCGGCCGACGCCGGCTACCGGAACGTGGTGGTGCCACAGCAATGCGCCGCCGAGGCCATGCTCGTCCCCGACGTCAGCGTGCTCGGCGTCCGCAGCCTGCGGCAGCTGATCGCGGTCCTCACCGACGCGGAGGTCCCCGAGGAGGAGCCACCGGACCGACCCGGGCGGCCCGATCCGATGCTGGCCGGGCTGATGGTCCCGGGCGCGGGCATCGGCACCGGGATCTCCCGGGGCGGAGGCCGGGCCGGGGACGGCGAGAGCCCCGACTTCCCCGACCTCTCCGACGTCGCCGGACAGCACGGCGCCCGCCGGGCCCTCGAAGTGGCCGCCTCAGGGGGCCACCACCTCTTCCTCAGCGGACCCCCCGGAGCCGGCAAGACGATGCTGGCCGAGCGGATCCCCTGGATCCTCCCGCCGCTCTGCCGACAGGACTCCCTGGAGGTCACCGCCGTCCACTCCGTCGCCGGAGTCCTGCCACCCGGCGAACCGCTCGTCGCCCGGCCCCCGTACTGCGCACCCCACCACTCGGCGACCATGCAGTCCCTCGTCGGCGGCGGACCGGGCGTACCGCGGCCCGGGGCGGTCTCCCTGGCCCACCGGGGCGTGCTCTTTTTGGACGAAGCCGCCGAATTCAGCACGAAGGCACTGGACGCGCTGCGCCAACCCCTCGAATCGGGGCACGTGGTCATCGCCCGGGCCGCCGGAGTGGTGCGGCTGCCCGCCAGGTTCCTGATGGTCCTCGCGGCCAACCCCTGCCCCTGCGGCCGCCACACCCTGCTCGGGGCCGGCTGCGAATGCCCGGCCTCGGTGATCCGGCGCTACCAGGCCCGACTGTCGGGGCCGCTGCTGGACCGGGTCGACCTGCGCGTGGAGGTCGAGCCCGTCACCCGCTCCGACCTGCTGGGGCGCGGCGGCCGCGGGGAGAGCACGGCGACTGTCGCCGACCGGGTACGCGAGGCCAGGGGGCGCACCGCGGCCCGGCTCGCCGACACCCCGTGGCGGCTCAACGCCGAAGTTCCGGGCCACGAGCTGCGCACCCGATGGCAAGCCGCACCCGGGGCCCTCGCCCAGGCCGAGCGGGACCTGGAGCGCGGACTGCTCACCGCCCGCGGGCTGGACCGGGTCCTGCGGGTCGCCTGGACCGTGGCCGACCTGCGCGGCCGCGACCGCCCCGACGCCCTCGACGTGGCCGTCGCCCTGGAACTGCGCACCGGCATCGCCCGCGGCGCGGCCCTGGCCGTGGGAGCGCACTCATGACCGCCACCGGATCCGGACCGCAGAGAGAATCCGGGCCCGGGGCGGGCACCGAGCCCGATCCGGAGTCGCTGGCGCGGGCCGCGCTCACGCGGGTGCTGGAGCCCGGGGACGAGACCGGCGGGCGATGGCTGCGCGAGCACGGCGCCGTCGCGCTGATACGGCTGCTGACCGGCCCGGACAGCGAGGCGGCGACGCTGACCGGGGTGGGGGAACCACGGCTCGCGGGCTATCGCAGACGGGCCGCGCTCGCCGACCCCCGGCGGGACCTGGCGATGGCCGCCCGCAGCGGCTGCCGGTTCATCCGCCCCGGCTCCGCGCAGTGGCCGACCCAGCTGGACGACCTCGGCGACGCCCGGCCCATCGGGCTCTGGCTGCGGGGCCGGCCGGACCTGCGGACCTGGGCACTGCGCTCCGTCGCCGTCGTCGGGGCCCGGGCCTGCACCCCGTACGGGGCGCACATGGCCCAGACCCTGGCCGCCGGGCTCGCCGAACGGGGCTGGGTGGTGGTCTCGGGGGCGGCGTACGGGGTCGACGGCGCGGCCCACCGAGGAGCCCTCGCCTCCGGCGGCGCCACCGCCGCGGTGCTCGCCTGCGGAGTGGACATCGCCTACCCGCGCGGCCACGCCGAGCTGCTCGGCCGGATCGCCCGGCAGGGGATCGTCCTCGGGGAGCTGCCACCCGGAAGCCACCCGACCCCGAGCCGGTTCGTCCTGCGCAACCGGGTCATCGCCGCCCTGACCCGGGGCACCGTCGTGGTCGAGGCGGCCCACCGCAGCGGCTCCCTGGTCACCGCCCGCCGCGCCCAGCGGCTCGGGCGGTTCACCATGGGTGTCCCCGGACCGGCCACCAGCGGGCTCTCGGGAGGGGTCCACGAACTGCTGCGCGGCGAAGCCGTGCTCGTCACGGACGCGGCGGAAGTGATCGAGCTCGTCGGAGACATGGGCGAACTGGCCCCGGAGCGGCGCGGCCCGGTGCTCGCCCGGGACCTGCTGGACCGGGACACCGCCCGCGTGCTCGAAGCCCTCCCGGCGGGCCGCCCCGCCCACGCGGACGAAGTGGCCCTCGCCGCGGGCAGCGACGCCGATGAAGTCATCGGCAGACTGTACGAACTTCACTCTCTGGGGTTCGTCGAACGGCAGGGCGAGAGCTGGCAGTTGACCACACAATCACCTGAAGGAGGCACACAAACCGGTGGCACCCGGCGAGGCGGTCATTGACCTGGGGCGTTCCGGTGAAAGAGTGAAGCCGATGAGAGACGCGGTCTCCCCGGTGGCAGCCGCCGGGACCGAGCGCCAGGCGCCGGTCCCGGGTCGCCCGCGCGAGTCAGGACGCCCCGGTGCCCATGCGCGATCCCGTACTCTTCGCGCACCGCGACACTTCCGTCACGCTACGCTCCCAAGGAATCCCGCTCCGGCAAAGGCGAAGCATGCCCCAGCACACCTCAGGGTCTGACCGCGCTGCGGTGCCCCCCGCTGCCCGCGGCAGCGTGCGGACCACCGCGCCCTCGCCCCTTGAGGTGCTGTGGCGCTCGTACAAGGAGAGCGGTGACGAGCGGCTGCGGGAGCAGCTGATCCTGCACTACTCGCCCCTGGTGAAGTACGTGGCCGGCCGGGTCAGCGTGGGCCTGCCGCCCAATGTGGAACAGGCCGACTTCGTCTCCTCCGGGGTCTTCGGGCTGATCGACGCCATCGAGAAGTTCGACATCGACCGGTCCATCAAGTTCGAGACCTACGCGATCACCCGCATCCGGGGCGCGATGATCGACGAGCTGCGCGCCCTGGACTGGATCCCGCGCTCGGTCCGGCAGAAGGCGAGGGCCGTGGAGCGCGCCTATGCCACCCTCGAAGCCCAGCTGCGCCGCACTCCGACCGAGCACGAGGTCGCCGGGGAGATGGGCATCGCCGTGGAGGAACTCCACGCCGTGTTCAGCCAGTTGTCGCTGGCCAACGTCGTCGCCCTGGAGGAGCTGCTGCACGTCGGCGGCGAAGGCGGAGACCGCCTCTCACTGATGGACACCCTGGAGGACACGGCCGCCGACAACCCGGTCGAGGTGGCCGAGGACCGTGAGCTGCGCAGACTCCTGGCCAGGGCGATCAACACCCTGCCGGAGAGGGAGAAGACCGTCGTCACGCTGTACTACTACGAGGGCCTCACGCTGGCCGAGATCGGCAACGTGCTCGGGGTCACCGAGAGCCGCGTCAGCCAGATCCACACCAAGTCGGTGCTCCAACTGCGGGCCAAGCTGGCGGATGTCGGCCGATGAGCTTGCGCCCCCTCCGTAGAGTGGACGTGTGCCCAGGATTCGAGCGGCCTCCGTGGCCGAGCACCGGTCGATGCAGCGCGGCGCCCTGCTGGACGCCGCGCGCTCCCTGTTGTCCGAAGGCGGGACGGAAGCGCTGACCTTCCCCGCCCTGGCGGAGCGCACCGGCCTCGCCCGGTCCTCCGTGTACGAATACTTCCGCTCCCGCGCGGCCGTGGTCGAAGAGCTGTGCGCGGTGGACTTCCCCGTGTGGGCCGCCGAGATCGAGGCGGCGATGGAGCGGGCCGAGTCGCCGGAGGCCAAGGTCGAGGCCTACGTGCGCAGCCAGCTGGGACTCGTCGGGGACCGGCGGCACCGGGCGGTGGTCGCGATCTCCGCCAGTGAGCTGGACGCGGGGGCGCGGGAGAAGATCCGTGCCGCGCACGGGGGGCTCGTGGCGATGATCGTGGAAGCGCTGGGCACCCTCGGGCACGAGCAGCCCCGCCTCGCGGCGATGCTGCTCCAGGGGGTCGTCGACGCGGCGGTGCGGCGCATCGAGCTGGGCGCCGCCGAGGACCCCGTCGTGGTGACGGAGGCGGCCGTGGCCATGGCTCTCCGGGGCGTGCAGAGCTGAGCCCCGGGGGCTCCCCCCGCCCCCCTGCCCCCGCCCCCCTGCCCCTGCCCCCGCCCCCGCTCAGCCGTCCTCGGGGGTGAGCGGCAGGAGTCTGGGCGCCTGGTGGGGGAGGACGGTCAGGGGGTTCAGGTACGTCGTGCCTGAGAGGAGGCCCCAGTGGAGACAGGGGGTCGTGCAGTGCGTGCCCTCCGTGAGGACCGCCACCACCTGGCCCGTCGTGACCTCCTCGCCCTCCGCGACCAGCGGCCGCACCGGTTCGTACGTGGTGCGCAGGCCGCCCGGGAGGGTCAGGGACAGGACCCCGCGGCCGGCCACCGGCCCCGCGTGGTGCACCCGGCCCGGGCCCACCGCCCTGAGCTCGGCGCCCACCGGGGCGGCCAGGTCAACCCCGCGGTGCCCCGCCGCGTACGGGGTCGGGGGAGGGTCCCACCAGCGCGTCACCACCAGGGGTGGCGGCAGTGGCCGGACCCCCGGGGAGAGTGCCTGGGCCAGGGTCAGGAGCAGTGTGAGCAGCAGGGTCGTCATGTGTCCAGGTTGCCGTCGGCTCGCCCTGCGTGAGCGGGCCTGTGGACAACCTGCCGGGTGTGGACAACGGCGTCACCTGGCATACCGCCCGGTCCCGTACACTTCTTACGGCGATCCGGGTCACCGGGTCGACTTCGCACGCCCCAGCACCAGCCGCTCAGGCCGGGTGAAAGCGTCTCTCGGTCCCCTTCGTCGGGGGCAGGACGCGGTGGGGCGTCAGGAACCAAACCGAGAAACCAAGGAGATGGCCATGGCCGTCGTAACGATGCGGGAGCTGCTGGAAAGCGGCGTCCACTTCGGTCACCAGACCCGTCGCTGGAACCCGAAGATGAAGCGCTTCATCTTCACCGAGCGCAACGGCATCTACATCATCGACCTGCTCCAGTCGCTGTCGTACATCGACCGCGCCTACGAGTTCGTCAAGGAGACCGTCGCCCACGGCGGCTCCATCATGTTCGTCGGTACCAAGAAGCAGGCCCAGGAGGCCATCGCCGAGCAGGCGACGCGCGTTGGTATGCCGTACGTCAACCAGCGCTGGCTGGGTGGCATGCTCACCAACTTCTCCACCGTCTACAAGCGCCTCCAGCGTCTGAAGGAGCTTGAGGCGATCGACTTCGAGGACGTCGCCGCCTCGGGTCTCACCAAGAAGGAGCTCCTGGTCCTCTCCCGCGAGAAGATCAAGCTGGAGAAGACCCTCGGTGGTATCCGCGAGATGTCGAAGGTTCCCAGCGCCGTCTGGATCGTCGACACCAAGAAGGAGCACATCGCCGTCGGTGAGGCGCGCAAGCTCCACATCCCGGTCGTCGCGATCCTCGACACCAACTGCGACCCCGACGAGGTCGACTACAAGATCCCGGGCAACGACGACGCGATCCGCTCCGTCACCCTGCTCACCCGCGTGATCGCCGACGCCGTCGCCGAGGGCCTCATCGCCCGCTCCGGCGCTGCGACCGGTGACTCGAAGCCGGGCGAGAAGGCCGCCGCCGAGCCGCTCGCCGAGTGGGAGCGCGACCTGCTTGAGGGCGAGAAGAAGGCCGACGACGCCGAGGCCGCCCCGGCCGAGGCCGCTGTCGAGACCCCTGCTGCCGAGGCCCCCGCGGCCGAGGCCCCGGCCGCCGAGGCACCGGCCGCCGAGGCCGTCGTCGAGGCTCCGGCCGCTGACGCCGAGCAGGCCTGACCCTCTGAGAGAGCCCGGCGTTCATCCGCCGGGCACTCGCAGCACGGACGATGACGGCGGGGGAGCCGCGCCTGGGCGCGCCTCCTCCGCCGTTCACCCGTAGATCTACGACTTCGAGAGAGAATCACAGACTCATGGCGAACTACACCGCCGCTGACGTCAAGAAGCTCCGCGAGCTCACCGGCGCCGGCATGCTGGACTGCAAGAACGCGCTGGTCGACTCCGACGGTGACGTCGACAAGGCCGTCGAGGCGCTCCGTATCAAGGGTCAGAAGGGCGTCGCCAAGCGCGAGGGCCGTTCTGCCGAGAACGGTGCCGTCGTGTCCCTCATCGCCGACGACAACACCTCCGGTGTCATCGTCGAGCTGAAGTGCGAGACGGACTTCGTGGCGAAGGGCGAGAAGTTCCTCGCCGTCGCCAACGAGCTGGCCGCGCACGTCGCCGCCACCTCCCCGGCCGACATCGAGGCGCTGCTCGCGTCCGAGATCGCCCCGGGCAAGACCGTCACGGCCTTCGTGGACGAGGCGAACGCCAACCTCGGCGAGAAGATCGTCCTGGACCGCTTCGCGCAGTTCACCGGCGGTTACGTCACGTCGTACATGCACCGCACCATGCCCGACCTGCCGTTCCAGATCGGTGTCCTGGTCGAGCTCGACAAGGAGAACGCCGAGGTCGCCCGCGGCGTCGCGCAGCACATCGCCGCGTTCTCGCCGAAGTGGCTGTCCGCCGAGGACGTCCCGGCCGATGTCGTCGAGTCCGAGCGCCGCGTCGCCGAAGAGGTCACCCGCGCGGAGGGCAAGCCCGAGGCCGCCCTGCCGAAGATCGTCGAGGGTCGTGTCAACGGCTTCTTCCGCGACAACACGCTGCTCGGCCAGGCGTACGCCCTGGACGCCAAGAAGTCCGTCCAGAAGGTTCTGGACGAGGCCGGTGTCACCCTGGTGCGCTTCTCGCGCATCAAGGTCGGCATCTGAGTCCGTCCTTACAACGACGGACACCGGACCCCGGTAGGGTCTGAAGCAGTCGTCCGCGTGCGCGCGGAACGACCGCAGATCTGACGAGGAGGCCATTGCCGTAGAGGGAACCGCGAGGACCCACCGGCAATGGCCTTCTTCGTATGTGCACGAGGAGATCTCCATGAATCAGGGCGTGGACCCCCACACCGCTTCCGACGACAAGAGCGACCACGACAAGAAGGGCCGCCGCTTCATGCTGAAGCTGTCGGGCGAAGCCTTCTCCGGTGGTGGAGGACTGGGCGTCGACCCCGACGTCGTCCATGCCATCGCGCGCGAAATCGCCGCGGTGGTCCGTGACGGCGCGGAGATCGCCGTCGTGATCGGCGGCGGAAACTTCTTCCGCGGCGCCGAACTCCAGCAGCGCGGCATGGACCGTGCCCGGTCCGACTACATGGGCATGCTGGGCACCGTCATGAACTGCCTCGCCCTCCAGGACTTCCTGGAGAAGGAAGGCATCGACTCCCGTGTGCAGACGGCCATCACCATGGGTCAGGTCGCGGAGCCGTACATCCCGCTGCGCGCCGTACGGCACCTGGAGAAGGGCCGCGTCGTGATCTTCGGCGCCGGCATGGGCATGCCGTACTTCTCCACCGACACCACGGCCGCCCAGCGGGCCCTGGAGATCGATGCCGAGGCCCTGCTCATGGGCAAGAACGGCGTCGACGGGGTCTACGACTCCGACCCGAAGAAGAACCCCGACGCGGTGAAGTTCGACGCGCTGGAGTACGGCGAGGTGCTGTCCCGGGACCTCAAGGTCGCCGACGCCACCGCCATCACGCTGTGCCGCGACAACAAGCTGCCGATCCTGGTCTTCGAGCTGCTCGCCGAGGGCAATATCGCCCGCGCCGTCAAGGGTGAGAAGATCGGCACGCTCGTGAGCGACCAGGGCACCCGGGCCTGAGCGTCCGGCCCCGCCGGGCCCGGCCCCGCCGGGCCGAGCCCGCCCCGCCCGCCTGAACCATCCATATCTGACATGCAGGAGCACGTGGTGATCGAAGAAATCCTCCTCGAAGCCGAGGAGAAGATGGAGAAGGCCGTCGTCGTCGCCAAGGAAGACTTCGCGGCGATCCGCACCGGTCGTGCGCACCCGGCGATGTTCAACAAGATCGTCGCCGACTACTACGGCGCCATCACGCCCATCAACCAGCTCGCGTCCTTCGCGGTGCCCGAGCCGCGCATGGCGATCGTGACGCCGTTCGACGCGTCCGCCCTGCGCAACATCGAGCAGGCCATCCGCGACTCCGACCTCGGTGTCAACCCGAGCAACGACGGCCGCATCATCCGGGTGACCTTCCCCGAGCTGACGCAGGACCGCCGCAAGGAGTACATCAAGGTCGCGCGCACCAAGGCCGAGGACTCCAAGGTTTCCATCCGCGCCGTCCGCCGCAAGGCGAAGGACGCCCTCGACAAGCTCGTCAAGGACAAGGAAGCCGGCGAGGACGAGGTGCGCCGCGCCGAGAAGGAGCTCGACGACACCACCGCGAAGTACGTCGCGCAGGTGGACGAGCTGCTGAAGCACAAGGAATCCGAGCTCCTAGAGGTCTGATGAACGACTCTCCCTGGGCCACGGAGCCGGTTCCGGCGGGTCCCGCATACGATGCGCTGGTGGGCCCGCACACTCGGCCCATGCCCATCGTGCCCGATGCCGCCGGCCGTGACTTCGACGACCGGGAAGCACGCGATCGGGGGGCCGCCGAGGGCGGCCCCCCGTTCCGCGCCGAGACGCCGCCGCAGGAGCCCATGCCCAGCCCCCCGCCCTCGCAGGCACCGCAGGACGCCACGCCCCCGCCGAAGAAGCGGGCGGGGCGAGACCTGCGTGCCGCCATAGGGGTCGGTGTCGGCCTCGGTGCGGTGATCTTCGCTTCGCTGTTCATCGTCAAGGCGGTCTTCGTCGGCGTCATCGTCGTCGCGGTCGTCGTGGGCCTGTGGGAGCTCACCTCCCGGCTCCAGGAGAAGAAGGGCATCAAGGCCCCGCTCGTCCCGCTCGCGGTCGGCGGCGCCGCGATGGTCATCGCCGGGTACGTCCGGGGCGCCGAGGGCGCCTGGGTGGCCATGGCCCTGACGGCGCTGGCGGTCCTCGTCTGGCGGATGACCGAACCGCCCGAGGACTACCTCAAAGACGTCACCGCAGGCGTCTTCGCGGCCTTCTACGTGCCCTTCCTGGCCACCTTCGTCGCGATGCTGCTCACCGCGGACGACGGTCCCGAGCGCGTGGTCACCTTCCTGCTGCTGACCGTGGTCAGCGACACCGGGGCGTACGCGGTGGGCTGGCGCTTCGGCAAGACGAAGCTGGCGCCGCGCATCAGCCCCGGCAAGACCCGCGAGGGGCTGTTCGGCGCGGTCGCCTTCGCGATGGCGGCCGGCGCGCTCTGCATGGAGTTCCTGATCGACGGGGGCGTCTGGTGGCAGGGCCTGCTGCTCGGTCTCGCCGTCGCGGTCAGCGCCACGCTGGGCGACCTCGGCGAGTCGATGATCAAGCGGGACCTGGGCATCAAGGACATGGGCACGCTGCTGCCGGGCCACGGCGGCATCATGGACCGCCTCGACTCCCTGCTGCCGACCGCCCCGGTGGTGTGGCTGCTGCTCGCCGCGTTCGTCGGCACCGGCTGAAACCGGGCCCCCTGGGCTTCCGGCCGGCGGGCGGTTCACCAGGGCAACCCCGCTGAGCTGGGACGACGTACGTCTGAAGGCTTTGGGTGGGTCCGGGCGGTTACTCTTGAAGGGCGCGCTGCTTCTGCGGCGCGCCTTTCGTCTTACGAGGAGTACCAGCCATGGCCCGCCCTGTCCCGGGAGAGCTCACCTTCGTCGCCCCTCGCGGGGCCAAGAAGCCGCCCCGGCATCTCGCCGACCTCACCCCCGAGGAGCGTCGCGAGGCGGTCGCCGCGATCGGCGAGAAGCCCTTCCGGGCCAAGCAGCTCTCGCAGCACTACTTCGCCCGGTACGCGCACGACCCGGCCGAGTGGACCGACATCCCGGCGGGCTCGCGGGAGAAGCTCCAGCAGGAGCTGCTGCCCGAGCTGATGAACGTCATCCGGCACATCTCGTGCGACGAGGACACCACGCGCAAGACGCTGTGGAAGCTGCACGACGGCACGCTCGTCGAGTCCGTGCTGATGCGCTACCCCGACCGGGTCACCATGTGCATCTCCTCGCAGGCCGGCTGCGGCATGAACTGCCCGTTCTGCGCCACCGGCCAGGCGGGTCTGGACCGCAACCTGTCCACCGCCGAGATCGTCCACCAGATCGTCGACGGCATGCGGGCGCTGCGCGACGGCGAGGTCCCCGGCGGACCGGCGCGGCTGTCCAACATCGTCTTCATGGGCATGGGCGAGCCGCTGGCCAACTACAAGCGGGTCGTGGGCGCCATCCGCCGCCTCACCGACCCCGAGCCCGACGGCCTCGGCCTGTCGCAGCGCGGCATCACCGTCTCCACCGTCGGCCTGGTCCCGGCCATGCTGCGCTTCGCCGACGAGGGCTTCAAGTGCCGCCTCGCGGTCTCCCTGCACGCGCCGGACGACGAGCTGCGCGACACCCTCGTCCCCGTGAACACCCGCTGGAAGGTCCGCGAGGTCCTGGACGCGGCCTGGGAGTACGCCGAGAAGTCCGGCCGCCGGATCTCCATCGAGTACGCCCTCATCCGCGACATCAACGACCAGGCCTGGCGCGGCGACCTCCTCGGCCGCCTGCTCAAGGGCAAGCGCGTCCACGTCAACCTGATCCCGCTGAACCCGACGCCGGGCTCGAAGTGGACCGCTTCGCGTCCGGAGGACGAGAAGGCCTTCGTCGAGGCCATCGCCCGCCACGGCGTGCCGGTGACCGTCCGGGACACCCGCGGCCAGGAGATCGACGGCGCGTGCGGCCAGCTGGCCGCCTCCGAGCGCTAGCCCGCGCTTTTCGCGGGCCCGATTCGGCCACGGGGTACCCTGTGGCCGAACCAATTGCATATTCCGACAGGGGAGCGCCACAGCGCTGAGAGTGCGGTAACCGTCATCCGCAGACCCTCTGAACCTCGCCCCGGTCATTCGGGGTAGGAAGTTCGGTCATCACTCAAGCTGTTGCGCCCTGCCCGGCGACCGCTCGCACTGAGCGCCGGGCAGGGCCGCGTCTTCTCCTGGTCTTCCCAGGAGGAATCACCAGTGAGCACCACCAAGAAGTTCGCGGGCGCTGCGCTCGCGGCCGCGCTCGGCGTCGCCACGCTCAGCGCGTGCGGCGGCGCCAAGGACGAGTCCGCGTCCGGCGCGAGTGACGCGCCGAAGTCCAAGACCGTCACGCTCGTCTCGCACGACTCCTTCAACGTGACCGACACGGTCCTCAAGGAGTTCGAGCAGCAGAGCGGCTACACCGTCAAGGTCCTGAAGTCCGGGGACGCGGGCGCCGCCCTCAACCAGGAGATCCTCACCAAGGGCTCGCCGCGCGGCGACGTGTTCTTCGGTGTGGACAACACGCTGCTCTCCCGCGCCCTCGACAACGGCATCTTCACGCCGTACGAGGTCAAGGGCCTGGCCGACGTGAAGCCCGAGTACGTGCTCGACAAGCAGCACCGGGTCACCCCGATCGACTCGGGCGACATCTGCGTCAACTACGACAAGGCGTACTTCGCCGACAAGAAGATCGCCCCGCCGCAGACGCTGGACGACCTGGTCAAGCCGGAGTACAAGAACCTGCTGGTCACCGAGAACGCGGCGACCTCCTCGCCGGGCCTCGGCTTCCTCCTCGCCTCCGTCGGCAAGTACGGCGAGGAAGGCTGGAAGGACTACTGGAGCAAGCTCAAGGCCAACGGCGTCGAGGTGGTCGACGGCTGGGAGCAGGCGTACAACGAGCGCTTCTCCGGCTCCGCGGGCGGCAAGAAGGCCAAGGGCGACCGGCCGCTGGTCGTCTCGTACGCCTCCAGCCCGCCGGTCGAGGTCCTGTACGGCGAGCCGCAGCCGGCCGAGGCGCCCACGGGCGTGTCCACCGGCACCTGCTTCCGCCAGGTCGAGTTCGCGGGCCTGCTCAAGGGCGCGAAGAACGAGGAGGGCGGCAAGGCGCTCCTCGACTTCCTGGTGGGCAAGAAGTTCCAGGAGGACATGCCGCTCCAGATGTTCGTGAACCCGGTGGTCAAGGACGCGAAGCTGCCGGAGCTGTTCACGAAGCACGGCGTGGTCGTCGAGAAGCCCGAGAACGTGGCTCCCGAGACCATCGCCAAGAACCGTGAGCAGTGGGTCAAGACATGGTCCTCGCTCGTCGTGAAGTAGGACGCGAGAGCGCGCGCGGTACGGCCGTCCGGCTCGGGCTGATGGCCGTACCGCTCGCCTTCTTCGGGCTGTTCTTCGCCTATCCCGTGGCCGCGATCGTCGGGCGCGGGATCAAGACCGACGAGGGCTGGCAGTTCGGCCGGATCGGCGAGGTGCTGGCCCGGCCGGACATCGCCGACGTGCTCTGGTTCACCACCTGGCAGGCGCTCGCGTCCACGGCGCTCACGCTCCTGATCGCACTCCCCGGCGCGTACGTCTTCGCGCGCTTCGAGTTCCGCGGCAAACAGCTGCTGCGGGCGGTGGTCACGGTCCCGTTCGTGCTGCCGACGGTGGTCGTCGGCACCGCCTTCCTGGCGCTGGTCGGGCGGGGCGGGCTGCTGGACGAGCTGTGGGGCGTCCGGCTGGACACCACCGTGTGGGCGATCCTGCTCGCGCACGTCTTCTTCAACTACGCCGTCGTCGTACGGACGGTCGGAGGGCTCTGGGCGCAGCTGGACCCGCGCCAGGAGGAGGCCGCCCGGGTGCTCGGCGCCGGGCGGTTCGCCGCGTGGCGGCGGGTGACGCTGCCCGCGCTGGGGCCCGCGGTGGCCGCGGCCTCGCTGATGGTGTTCCTGTTCACGTTCACCTCCTTCGGCGTCGTGCAGATCCTCGGCGGGCCCGCGTACGCCACCTTGGAGGTGGAGGTCTACCGGCAGACCGCGCAGCTGCTGGACCTGCCGACGGCCGCCGTCCTCACGATGGTCCAGTTCGTGGCGGTCGGCCTGATCCTCGCAATCCACGCCCGGACGGTGCGCCGGCGGGAGACCGCCCTGCGGCTCGTCGATCCGGCGCGCACCGCGCACCGGGTCGACGGGGCGGGGCAGCGGGCCCTGCTGGGCGGGGTGCTGCTGACGGTGGCGCTGCTGATCGTGGCTCCGCTGGCGGTGCTGGTGGAGCGCTCCCTCGACGCGCCCGGCGGGTACGGGTTCGGCTTCTACCGGGCGCTCCAGGACGTGGGCGCGGGTGGCGGAACGTTTCTGGTGCCCCCGCTGGAGGCCATCTGGAACTCCCTCCAGTACGCGCTCGCCGCCACCGCCATAGCCCTGGTGATCGGAGGGCTCGCGGCGGCGGCGCTGACCCGGCGCGGGGGCCGGTTCGTGCGCGGGTTCGACGCGCTGCTGATGCTTCCGCTGGGGGTGTCGGCCGTGACCGTCGGCTTCGGGTTCCTGATCACCCTGGACGAGCCGCCGCTGGACCTGCGGACCTCGTGGATCCTGGTGCCGCTCGCGCAGGCGCTGGTGGGCGTGCCCTTCGTCGTACGGACCATGCTGCCGGTGCTGCGCGCCGTGGACGGGCGGCTGCGCGAGGCCGCCGCGGTGCTCGGGGCCTCCCCGCTGCGGGCCTGGCGGGAGGTGGACCTGCCGCTGGTGCGGCGGGCGCTGCTGATCGCGGCCGGATTCGCCTTCGCCGTCTCGCTGGGGGAGTTCGGGGCGACCGTCTTCATCGCCCGGCCCGACCGGCCGACGCTGCCGGTGGCCGTGGCGCGGCTGCTGGGGCGGGCCGGTGAGCTGAACTACGGGCAGGCGATGGCCCTGAGCACGATTTTGATGCTGGTGTGCGCGGTGTCCCTGCTGGTGCTGGAGCGGCTGCGCCCCGACAAGACCTCGGGAGAGTTCTGATGACGTTGCTCGAACTGGCCGGGGTGTCGGTGCGCTTCGGTGAGCGCGCCGTCGTCGACGCGGTCGACCTGGAGGTGGCCGAGCACGAGATCGTGTGCGTGCTCGGGCCCAGCGGAAGCGGCAAGTCCACGCTGCTGCGGGTGGTGGCCGGGCTCCAGCCGGTTTCGGCGGGGCGGGTCCTGCTGGGCGGGGCGGACCAGGCGCGGGTGCCGGTGCACCGGCGCGGGGTCGGCCTGATGTTCCAGGACCACCAGTTGTTCCCGCACCGGGACGTGGGCGGCAACGTCGCGTTCGGGCTGCGCATGCGGGGCTCGGCCCGGGGGTCCGCACGTGTGGCGCAGGAGTCCCGGGTCGCCGAGTTGCTGGAGCTGGTCGGGCTCCCCGGGGCCCGGGGACGCTCGGTGGCTTCGCTGTCGGGCGGTGAGCAGCAGCGGGTCGCGCTGGCGCGGGCGCTGGCGCCGTCGCCGAGGCTGCTGATGCTGGACGAGCCGCTGGGGCAGCTGGACCGCGGGCTTCGGGAGCGGCTGGTGGTGGAGCTGCGGGGGCTGTTCTCCCGGCTCGGGACCACCGTGCTGGCCGTCACCCACGACCAGGGGGAGGCCTTCGCGCTGGCCGACCGGGTGGTGGTGATGCGGGAGGGGCGGATCGCGCAGGCCGGGACCCCGCTGGAGGTGTGGCAGCGGCCGGCCTCGGAGTTCGTGGCGCGCTTCCTCGGCTTCGAGAACGTCATCGCGGCCGTGGTGGCGGACGGGGCCGCGGTGACGGCGTGGGGGAAGGTGCAGGTGCCGGTCGGGTCGCCGGAGGGGGAGCAGAACCTTCTGATCCGTCCGGCCGGGGTGGTGCCGGCGGCAGCGGGGCTGCGGTGTGAGGTGCTTTCGCGGACGTTTCGCGGGACGCACGTCGCGCTGCGGTTGCGTCCGGAGGCCGGGCCGGAGCTGGAGGCGGAGTGCGGGCTGGCCGGGGCGCCGGGGGTGGGGGAGCGGGTCGCGGTGGCCTTCTCGCCGGCCGAGGTGGTCGTGCTCCCGGCGGCGTGACCGCTCGCCCCGGACCCCGCCGCCTCAGACGCCGGCGGGGGCGGGCTCTTGCTCCGGGGTCTGCGCGCCCTCGTGGTTGCCGTACCAGGCGACGGCCACCGCGCCCGTGACGGCCAGGACGAAGCCGAGGACCGCCAGCCAGGCCAGGCCCGGACGGGAGGCGTCGCCCAGCCACAGGACGCCGATCGCACCCGGCAGGACGGTCTCGCCGACCACCAGCGCGGCGGTCGCGCCGTTCACCGAGCCGATCTGGAGGGCGACCGTGTGCAGGTACATGCCGCCGACGCCGGCCAGCACGATCGCGTAGAGGGCCGGGTCGGTGAGCAGCTTGCCCAGGTCGAAGGGGTCGATGCCGTCGAGGATGCGGACGCCGACGCCCAGTGCTCCGAAGGCGAGGCCCGACAGCAGACCCGCCAGGATGGCCGCCCGGGAGCCGAGCAGGCGCACGGCCACCGTGCCGCCCGCGATGATCAGCAGGGTCACCGCGAACAGCCACCAGTGCGTGGACATCGGGGCGTGGTGGCCGCCCTCGTGGCCCGCCGCCGTCGCCAGCAGCACCAGCGCCGCGCAGACGACGCCGATCGAGGTCCATTCCTTACGGGTCAGCCGGATGCCCAGCACCTTCACGCTCAGCACGGCCGTGATCACCAGGTTGGCGCTGATCACCGTCTGGGAGAGGAACAGCGGCAGCAGCCGGGCGGCCAGCGCGCCCAGCCCGAAGCCCACGAAGTCCAGGATGGTGCCGACGATGAACTCCCACGTCATCGCCGCCTTCGCGGTGGACGAGAGGTTCGGGCCGCCGTGCGCGGTCACCCCCGCGGCGGCCGGGGACATCCGGGCCGCCCTGCGGGAGCCCACGGCTTGCAGGACGGACCCCGTGCCGTAGCAGATGGACGCCGCGATCGCGGTCAGCAGGCCTATGAGCACCGAGGGCTCCGTTCACGTCTGGCAGGTTTTGCGAGTTGATTACCTATGGCAGACGTGTGATCGGGCCGCGAAGTTGCCTCGGAGCGGCCGATAGTTCAGTTCGTCCGGTCGGCCGCCGTCATCGCCGCGAGTGCGGCGGGGACCTCGTCCACCGAGTCGACCAGCGCGATCCGCGACTCCATCGCGCGGCCGCGCGCCAGCGCCCGGAGCAGCGGCCACGCCGGCAGGTGCTCGGTCCAGTGCGTACGGTCGACCAGCACCATCGGGGTCGGCTCGCCCCGCGACTCGTAGTAGTTCGGCGTCGCGTTGTCGAATATCTCCTGGAGGGTGCCCGCGGCACCCGGCAGGAAGACCACGCCCGCGTTCGACCGGGCCAGCAGTCCGTCCTCGCGGACGGCGTTCGCGAAGTACTTGGCGATGTGGCCGGCGAAGGCGTTCGGCGGCTCGTGCCCGTAGAACCAGGTGGGGATGCCCACCGAGTCGCCGCCGCCGGGCCAGCGCTCGCGTACGGCGAACGCCGCCCGCGCCCAGTCGGAGACCGAGGGCACGAAGGACGGGGCCTTGGCCAGGATCTCCAGGGCCTCCGGCAGGGCCTCGTCCGGGGCGCTCGCCAGGTAGGCGCCGAGGTTCGCCGCCTCCATCGCACCCGGGCCGCCGCCGGTGGCCACCGTCAGCCCGGACCGGGCCAGCTTCCGGCCGAGCTCGGCCGCGCCCTGGTAGTCGAGGCCGCCGCGGGACATCGCGTGGCCGCCCATGACGCCCACCACCCGGGCGCCGGCGAGGTGTTCGTCGAGGGCATCGGAGATGGCGTCGTCGTGGATCGACCGGAGCATCGAGGAGAAGACGTCGCCGTCCGCCTTGGTCTCCTGGAACCAGGCGTACGCCTGGGCGTCCGGAGTGGTCTCGTAGCCCGAGGGCAGCCCCGTGAACAGCTCGTCGGCGCTGTACAGGAGGCCGCGGTACGGGTTGAACGGGAGGTCCGGGACGGGCGGGAAGACGAGTGCGCCGTCCGCACGCACCTTCGCCGAGGCGTCGGGTTCCATCGGGCAGCCGAGGAAGACGGCCGCGGAGGTGTCGCAGGACAGCAGGGCGAACGTGCGCTCCAGCAGGTTGACCGACTGGACCCGGTAGCCGCTGAGCGAGCCCCGGGCCACGACCCGGTCGAATTCCGCGAGCGTCTCGATCTCGATGTCTGCGTTGTCTGCGTTGACCATTCGGCCCACCCTATGGGCTGCCCTCGTCAGCGGGTCAATGCCAGCGACGTCAGCTGTGCCACACCCCACACGACCGGTCCGCACACGGCCACCAGTGCGGTCGCGCGCAGGCTCGCGGCGGTACGGAGGACTCCGCCCGGAGTGCCCATGTCGCGCAGTGCCGTCCGGGTGGCCGAGCGGTCCTGGCGGACCTCGACGGCCCGGGTGATCAGGGTCGCGGCCGCGCACAGGACGACCAGCGCGCAGGCAGGTCCGGTCAGCGGGCCCAGCGGGGCGCCGAGGCCGCCGTGGTCGCGCAGGGCCGCGACGGTGAGGGCGCCCGCGCCGATCGTGCACAGGACTCCGAGGGGGCGGCCCAGCCGGGGCGCCTCCTCCTGGAGGGTCCGCCCGGCCAGCAGCCGCATGGCACCCGGGCGGACCGCCTGGACCAGCGCTCCGCACGCGTAGGCGAGTCCGGGGCCGGCGAGGGAGAGGCCGACGGCGGTGAGGGCCCAGCCGGCCGGCATCCCGGCGCCGCCGCGGCCCGCGTACGCCAGGGCCGCCAGTCCGCAGGCGGTGAGGGCGATGCCCCAGGGCAGGGCGGTCTGCGGGGCCAGCGGCGGGTGCGGACGCAGGGCGAGGGCGGTGGCGGCGGAGGCGCTGAGCGGGATCAGGGCCAGCAGGGTGAGGGCGGCCGCCACGGGCAGCGGCCGGTCGGCGTGCAGCAGTCCGGCCGCGGCTCCGTCGAAGGGCAGGCCGGTGAGCTCGCCCCGCAGGTGCAGGAAGGCGGCCAGGGCCAGGGCGCTGCCCAGGGTGCACGCGATGGCGGTGGAGACCGTCGCGACGAGGGTGAGCCGTACGGGGCCCAGCCCGACGGCGTCCATCCCCTCGCGGGGCCGGGTCGCGGGGTCGGTCCGCGCGACGGCGACCGCGAACTGCACGGTGACGGCGAGCGGGACCAGGGCCCACAGCAGGCGAGGGAACGATCCGGCGGGCCGGTCGGTGGCTTCCGCGAGCACGTACAGCAGGAGGAATCCGGTGCCGGCGCAGGCGGCGGCGACCAGCAGCCGGCGCAGCTGGACGAGCGGGCGGGACCCGCGGGCTAGGCGGAGAGCGAGCACGCGGCCTGGCCCTCCGGGGTCTCGTCGGAAGGACCGCCGGCACCGCCCACGTCGCCTGCACCGCCCACGGCGGCCGCGGCCGCCGTCGCGGCGGGGCGCCCGTCGAGCAGTGCGACGCTGCGGTCGGCGACGGCCGCGCTCTCCTCGTCGTGGGTGGCCAGCAGCACGGTGATCCCGTGCGAGCGGGCCGCGGTGGTGAGCGTACGGAGCAGCAGGGCGCGCTCGGCGCGGTGCAGCGGGGCGGTGGGCTCGTCGGCGAAGACCACCGAGGGCTCCTTGACCAGGGCGCGGGCCAGGGCGACCCGCTGGGACTCGGCGCGCGTCAGCGCGCCGGGGCGCTTGCGGGCGAAGGCGCCGATGTCGAGCCGGTCCAGCCATTCGCAGGCGACGGCCTTGGCCGTGCGGTGGGAGGCGCCGGAGACCAGCAGCGGCAGGGCCGCGTTCTCCCAGACCTTGAGCTCGGGCAGGAGCAGGGGATCGGGGCCGATCCAGCCGAACCGGTCGCGGCGCAGCCGTTCGCGGGCCACGGCGCCCATGGTGTGGACGGGCACGCTGTTGAACCAGATCTCGCCCTGCTCGGGCACCAGATGTCCGGACAGGCAGCGCAGCAGGGTGGTCTTCCCGCTGCCGCGCGGGCCGGTCAGGGCCAGGACCTCGCCCTGGCGGACGCCCACCGAGACGCCGATGAGTCCGGGCGAACCGCTGTGGGAGTAGTGAACGGACCGTGCCCAGAGGACGTCATTGTCCGGTGGGGCGTTGTCCGGTGGAGCCACCATGGCGTACACCTCCGTCCGGGGGAACGAAGCGGAACCGGCTTAAGTCACTGGCGCCGCACTGAGATGTAAAGAGATGAACGTCTTGGATGGTGACAGCACGCGGCCCGGACCCCCGAGTTCTCACTCGAACGGGGGATCCGGGCCGTGTGGTTCGGACTATTTACTGCTCGTCGGCACCGCTCTTTACAGCTTGGTCCACGCCTCGGTGAGCACCGAGCGCAGGATGCCCTCGATCTCGTCGAAGGTGCCCTGGTCCGCGATCAGCGGCGGGGCCAGCTGGATGACCGGGTCCCCGCGGTCGTCGGCCCGGCAGTACAGGCCGTTCTCGAAGAGCGCCTTGGAGAGGAAGCCGTAGAGCACGCGCTCCGTCTCCTCGTCCGTGAAGGACTCCTTGGTGACCTTGTCCTTGACGAGCTCGATGCCGTAGAAGAAGCCGTTGCCGCGGACGTCGCCGACGATGGGCAGGTCGTGCAGCTTCTTCAGCGTCGAGAAGAAGGCGTCCTCGTGGTCCAGCACGTGCTGGTTGAGGCCTTCCTTGTCGAAGATGTCGAGGTTGGCGAGCGCCACCGCGGAGGACACCGGGTGTCCGCCGAAGGTGTAGCCGTGCAGGAAGGTGTTGTCGCCCTTGTAGAACGGCTCGGCGATGCGGTCCGAGACGATGCAGGCACCGATCGGGGAGTAGCCCGAGGTCATGCCCTTGGCGCAGGTGATCATGTCGGGCACGTAGCCGAACTTGTCACAGGCGAACATCGTGCCGAGGCGGCCGAAGGCGCAGATCGTCTCGTCGGAGACGAGCAGCACGTCGTACTCGTCGCAGATCTCGCGGACGCGCTGGAAGTACCCGGGCGGCGGCGGGAAGCAGCCGCCGGCGTTCTGCACCGGCTCCAGGAAGACGGCGGCGACGGTGTCGGCGCCCTCGAACAGGATCTCCTGCTCGATCTGGTCGGCGCACCAGCGGCCGAAGGCCTCCGGGTCGTCGCCGTAGATCGGGGCGCGGTAGATGTTGGTGTTCGGCACCTTGTGCGCGCCGGGGACCAGCGGCTCGAAGGGGGCCTTCAGGGCCGGCAGGCCGGTGATGGACAGGGCGCCCTGCGGGGTGCCGTGGTAGGCGACCGCACGCGAGATGACCTTGTACTTGGTGTGCTTGCCCTGGAGCTTGAAGTACTGCTTCGCCAGCTTCCACGCGGTCTCGACGGCCTCGCCGCCACCGGTGGTGAAGAAGACCTTGTTGAGGTCGCCCGGGGCGTAGTCGGCGAGGCGCTCGGCGAGCTCCACGGCCTTGGGGTGCGCATACGACCAGATGGGGAAGAACGCGAGTTCCTGCGCCTGCTTGTAGGCGACCTCGGCCAGTTCCTTGCGGCCGTGACCGGCGTTGACCACGAACAGTCCGGCGAGACCGTCCAGGTAGCGCTTGCCCTTGTCGTCGAAGATGTAGGTGCCCTCACCCCGCACGATGGTGGGGACGGGGGAGTTCTCGTACGACGACATGCGGGTGAAGTGCATCCACAGGTGGTCGTACGCGGTCTTGGAGAGGTCCTGGCTCACGGGCTATCGAGTTCCCCACATGTAGGTCTGCTTCTTCAGCTTCAGATAAACGAAGCTTTCGGTTGATCGCACGCCGGGGAGCGCGCGGATCTTCTTGTTGATCGTCTCCAGCAGGTGGTCGTCGTCCTCGCAGACGATCTCCACCATCAGGTCGAACGAGCCCGCGGTCATGACCACGTACTCGCACTCGGCCATCTGGGTCAGTGCGTCGGCCACCGGGTCGAGGTCTCCCTCGACGTTGATGCCGACCATGGCCTGGCGTCGCAGGCCCACGGTGAGCGGGTCGGTGACGGCGACGATCTGCATGACGCCCTGGTCGAGCAGCTTCTGCACGCGCTGGCGCACGGCTGCTTCCGACAGGCCGACGGCCTTGCCGATCGCTGCGTAGGGACGGCGACCGTCCTCCTGCAGTTGCTCGATGATCGCCAGGGACACAGCATCGACCGAAGGGGACGGTTGTCTGTTCCTGGAATCTGCGCTTCGACTGACCACGACCTCACTGTGCACGAGGAGTCGTCTGTTCCGCAAGACGGAATCGATGAAATCCGTTGTTTGACGTCTTGGATCTCACTGATTTCGTAGTTGGTGGCGTCTGGCCCTGCCGAAAGCGTCCGCCATGGGGCTAGGATTGGGATTCGTCTCAATCGTTGGACATGTGATCAGGAGTGTGGCTGGAGTGACCACCGAACTGCGTCGTCTGCGCAACTACATCGGCGGAGAGTTCAAGGACGCCGCCGACGGGCGGACCACCGAGGTGGTCAACCCCGCCATCGGCGAGGTGTACGCCACCGCCCCGCTCTCCGGCCAGGCCGATGTCGACGCCGCCATGGCCGCCGCCGCGGCCGCCTTCCCGGGCTGGCGCGACACGACCCCGTCGGAGCGCCAGAAGGCCCTGCTCAAGATCGCGGACGCCTTCGAGGCGCGCGCGGACGAGCTCGTGGCCGCCGAGTCGGAGAACACCGGCAAGCCGCTGGGCCTCACGGCCAGCGAGGAGCTGCCGCCGATGGTGGACCAGATCCGCTTCTTCGCGGGTGCGGCCCGCCTCCTGGAGGGCCGCTCGGCCGGCGAGTACATGGACGGGATGACCTCGATCATCCGCCGTGAGCCGGTCGGCGTGTGCGCCCAGGTCGCGCCGTGGAACTACCCGATGATGATGGCCGTGTGGAAGTTCGCCCCGGCCATCGCCGCGGGCAACACCGTGGTGCTCAAGCCTTCGGACACCACCCCGGCCTCCACCGTCCTGATGGCGGAGATCATCGACTCGATCCTGCCCAAGGGCGTCTTCAACGTCGTGTGCGGCGACCGCGAGACGGGCAAGGCCATGGTCGAGCACTCCACCCCGGCGATGGCCTCCATCACCGGCTCGGTGCGCGCCGGCATGCAGGTCGCCGAGAGCGCCTCGAAGGACGTCAAGCGCGTCCACCTGGAGCTGGGCGGCAAGGCCCCGGTCGTCGTCTTCCAGGACGCCGACATCGCCAAGGCCGTCGAGGACATCGCGGTCGCCGGCTACTTCAACGCCGGCCAGGACTGCACCGCCGCGACCCGCGTGCTCGTGCACGAGTCCATCCACGACGAGTTCGTGACCGCCCTCGCCAAGGCCGCCGCCGACACCAAGACCGGCGCCCCGGACGACGAGGACGTGCTCTACGGCCCGCTGAACAACCCGAACCAGCTCAAGCAGGTCGCGGGCTTCATCGAGCGCCTCCCGGCGCACGCCAAGGTCGAGGCCGGCGGCCACCAGGTCGGCGACAAGGGCTACTTCTACGCCCCCACCGTGGTCTCGGGCCTCAAGCAGGACGACGAGATCATCCAGAACGAGGTCTTCGGTCCCGTCATCACCGTCCAGTCCTTCACGGACGAGGCCCAGGCCCTGGAGTACGCGAACGGCGTCGAGTTCGCCCTCGCCTCCTCCGTGTGGACCAAGGACCACGGCCGCGCGATGCGCATGTCCAAGAACCTCGACTTCGGCTGCGTGTGGATCAACACCCACATCCCGCTCGTCGCCGAGATGCCCCACGGCGGCTTCAAGAAGTCCGGCTACGGCAAGGACCTCTCCGCCTACGGCTTCGAGGACTACACCCGCATCAAGCACGTGATGACCTCGCTCGACGGCTGATCGGTCTCCCCGGAGACCGCATCGATCACCGAAGGGGCTTGAGGGGGCGGGCAGTAGACAGTGTGTCTATTGCCCGCCCTCCCGCGTTCCCCGAGGCTTTGCCCATGCCTGAACTCGCCTTCTCCCGCCGCGCGGCGCTGCGCGGCCTCGGTGCCGCCGGCCTGTTCGCGGCCCTGACCGGCTGCGGTGTGCCCGCCGCGTTCGTCCCCGAGGACCGGCGGGCAGGGCCGGACCGCTCCGAGGGGGACAAGCGGGTCGCCTTCTCGAACTGGCCGCTCTACATCGACACCGACGACGAGGACGAGGAGCGCCGGCCCACGCTGGACGCCTTCTCGGAGAAGACCGGCATCGAGGTCCGGTACACCGAGGAGATCAACGACAACGACGAGTTCTTCGGCAAGGTCAGCCCGGCGCTCATGAACCACCAGGAGACCGGCCACGACCTGGTGGTCGTCAGCGACTGGATGGCCGCCCGCTTCGTCCACCTGGGCTGGGCCCAGAAGATGGACCGCTCGGCCCAGCCCAACGTGGCCGCCCACCTGGACCCGCAGCTGCGCTCGCCCGCCTTCGACGAGGGCCGCCTGCACACCGTCCCGTGGCAGTCGGGCATCACCGGCATCGCCTACAACCGCAAGGCGCTGGGCCGGGAGATCAAGTCCGTGGGCGACCTGTGGCAGCCGGACCTGGCCGGCAAGGTCACCCTCTTCTCCGGCCTCGACGAGTCCTTCGCCCTGCTGATGCAGGGCAACGGCGTGGACGTCACCCGGTGGACCGAGTCCGACTTCCACCGGATGTGCGACCAGGTGGAGAGCATGGTGAAGAAGAAGCACATCCGCCGCTTCACCGGCAACGACTACACCTCCGATCTGAGCAAGGGCGACGTCCTGGCCTGCCAGGCGTACTCCGGCGACGCCATCCAGCTCCAGGCCGACAACCCGGACATCGAGTTCGTCGTCCCGGAGGAGGGCGCCGAGCTCTGGGCGGAGAGCCTGCTCGTCCCCAACCTGGCCCGGCACAAGGCCAACGCCGAGGCCCTGGTCGACTACTACTACGCGCCGGAGGTGGCCGCCGAGCTCGCCGCCGCCGTCAACTACGTCTGCCCCGTCCCGGCCGCCCGCGAGGTCCTGGCCGCCTCCGAGGACAAGGAGACCGCCGAACTCGCCGAGAATCCGCTGATCTTCCCCGACGGGGACATGCGCAAGCGGCTCGTCGTGGCCCGGGACATCTCCTCGGCCGAGCGCCGCTCCCTCGCCCAGCGCTGGAACGCCATCGTCGGCCTCTGAGCGCACGGCGCCGTCGGGAACGATCGCGATCCCGTCACGGAACTGAACATGTTCAGAGAATTGGCTGAACGCGTTCAGAAATCGGCGTACGCTTCCTTCCATGAGCGAGAGAAGCGCCCTTCAGCGGCGGATCCGTGCCTGGTTGGTCCTGTTCATCGTCTGCCTCGTGCTCAGCGGCCTCACCGCCTTCCCCCTGGTCAGCGAACTCCACTGGGCCAACTCCCTGGTGTCCCACGAGTGGCTCCGGCGGGTGGGTGACGGGCTGGACCAGGCCGACGCCGACCACCCCTTCCTCCTCTACGGCACCGACTGGCTCGCCTTCGCCCACCTGGTGATCGCGGTCTTCTTCTACGGGGTCCACCGCGACCCCGTCCGCAACGTCTGGATCGTCGAAGCCGGCATGATCGCCTGCGCCGGCGTGATCCCCCTCGCCCTGATCTGCGGCCCCATCCGGGGCATCCCCTTCGGGTGGAGCCTGATCGACATGGCATTCGGCGTCTTCGGGGTCATACCCCTGCTGGTCCTCCGCCGCATGATCAAGCGCCTGGAGGCGATGCCGGCCGAGGCCTACCGGGCGAAGGCCGCCGCGACGATCCCGGAAGCCACCGAATTCACGTCCCGGCCCTTGGCGTCGGTGGAGTTGACCGAGTAGACGAGGGTGCGCGAGAGATCGCGCGCCCCACCGATCACGGTGCTGTAGCCGAACCGCGAGCCGGTCTTGCCGTAGACCACCGTGCCGTCCGGCAGGACGAACCGCGCCATCCCCGCGGTCTGCTCGGCGGCCTTCCCGGTCTCGAAGTCCGCCACCGCGGGCACCGTGAACATCTCCTCCAGCTGCGCCTTCGGCACCACTCGGCCGGCGAACAGCGCCTCGGTGAACTTCTCCAGGTCCGCCGTCGTCGATATCAGGTCCCCGGCGGCCCAGCTGGACGAGGAGTTCCACTCCGTCACGTCCACCAGGGAGGTCCCGCCGCCGGGCTTCGCCACCGCCTGGTAGCCGTGGTGGTGCGGGCCCGCCAACCGGCTCTCCGTACGCGACGGAACCGAAGTGTGGCGCAGCCCCAGCGGCCCCAGGATCCGGGCGGACAGGGCCTGCTCGTACCTCGTGCCCGTCAGCTTCTCGATCAGCACGCCCAGCACCGTGTAGTCGATGTTGAGGTAGTGCTGCCGCTCGCCCGGTCGGAACTCGGGCCCCTTCGCCGCCGCTTCGGCGATCTGCGCGTGCGGATCGACCACGTCGAACCGGTGCGCGTACTGCGCCTCGAACGAGTCCCCCGGACCCTCGGCCGCGGGGATGCCGCTCGTGTAGTTCAGCAACTGGCGCACGCTGATGGGCTCGAAGCCCCCCGGTCCGGACGGCAGCAGCCCCGGCAGGTACTGCTGCACCGGCCGGTCCAGATCGACCTTGGCCTCGGCGGCCAGCTGAAGGACCATCGCCGCCGTGAAGGTCTTGGTCACCGAGCCCGCCCGGAAGCGGGCTTCGTCGAACGCCGCGCGCCCCGTGCGGACATCGGCCACGCCGGAACTGCCCGCCCAACGGCCGCTCGTACCGCCGACGCGGACCAGCGCGGCCGTCGCGTCCTTGTTGTCCGGCCCGACACCGGTGATCGCCTTCCGCAAGGCCGCCGCGTCGGGCGGGGTCCTGTAGAGGGGCGACTCCGCGGCTCCCGCCGGCACCCGCACGGCCACCGCGCCGGGCGGCGCAGCCGCAGCCGCGTGGGCGACGGCCGGGCCGGCCGCGACGCCGAGGACCAGGGCGGTGGCGATCAGTGTGCGCTTACGTACGTCCATGGCGGCAACCCCCTGCAAGTCATCCGGGCCCCAGCGGCCCCGATGACTCAATGCTGCAGGTCAGAGGGGTTCCCGCGGATCACCCCCGGGAGGGGTCTTCACCGGTACGACAAGTCACCGGTGCGAGGGACCGACCCGCCCCCGTCTCACTCCCCAGAGGGAGATACCCCGGAGCCGGGCCCGCTCCCCGGCCCGCTCCCCAGCCCGATCAGGCCCGTCTCGTACGCGCAGATCACCGCCTGGATCCGGTCCCGCAGCCCCAGCTTTCCCAGCACGTTCCCCACGTGCGTCTTCACGGTGTGCTCGCTCACCACGAGCGCGGCGGCGATCTCCGCGTTCGACAGCCCCCGCCCCAGATGCACCAGCGTCTCGCGCTCCCGCGCCGTCAGCACCTCCAGCCGCTCCGCCGACAAGGCCCCCGCGGCCGCCGGCCGCGCCGTCACCGCCGTGTACTCCTCGATCAGCCGCCGCGCCACCGAAGGCGCCAGCAGCGAATCGCCCGCCGCCACCACCCTCACCGCGTGCACCAGATCGTCCCGCCGCACGTCCTTCAGCAGGAACCCGCTCGCCCCCGCGTGCAGCGACTCGTACACGTACTCGTCCGCATCGAAGGTCGTCAGCATCACCGACCGGCACGAGGTCCCGGCCGAGATCGCCCGGCAGGCCTCGATCCCGTCGAGCACCGGCATCCGGACGTCGAGCAGCGCCACGTCCGGCCGCAGCTCCCGCACCGCCGCGACCGCCGCCGCGCCGTCCCCGACCTCCGCGACGACCTCGACGTCCTCCTGCGAATCCAGGATCATCGCGAAGCCGCTGCGCACCAGCTCCTGGTCGTCAGCCACCACCACACGAATCGTCAACGCCCCACCTCCAGCGGCGAGGTTACAAGTACGACGCACAGCGCGAACCCCACGTCGCCGGGCCCCGGACCGTACTCCGCCGTACCGCCGTGGGCCGCGGCCCGCTCCCGGATCCCGATCAGCCCGTGCCCGCCGCCGGTGGCCGCGGGTCCCGGACCCCGGCCGTCGTCCGTCACCCTCACCGCAATTGCCCGCTCCCCGTACTCCAGCCGCACGGACACCACCGACGCCCCGGCGTGCTTCACCACGTTCGTCAGCGCCTCCTGCACCACCCGGTGCACCGTCGCCTCCAGCGCCGCCGGCAGCGGGCGCACCGCCCCCGTCCGCTCGTACGACACCTGCGGCCCGCTGTCCCGGACCCGCTCCAGCAGCCCCGCCAGCTCCTCGATCCCGGGCTGCGGCGACCTCGGAGCAGCCTCCTGCGCCGCCGCCCCGTCCGTCCGCAGCACGCCCAGCATCGTCCGCAGCTGCGCCATCGCGTCCCGCCCCGTCTCGGCGATTGCCTCGAAGGCCGCCTCCGCCCGCTCCGGAGCCCTGCGCACCGCCACCGGACCGGCCTCCGCCTGCACGATCATGATGCTGACCGCGTGCGAGAGGATGTCGTGCATCTCCCGTGCGATGCGGGCCCGTTCACGCGCCGCCGCCTGCTCCGCCTCGATCCGGTTCGCCCGCTCCAGCTCCGCCGCCCGCGCCTCGACGGCTTCCGTGTACGCCTGACGGGTGTACTGAAGCCGCCCCAGCGCGAACGCCGCCGCGAACACGAACAGCGCGAACAGCAGCTCCCTGGCCGTCCCCGTGTTGAGCGCCACGGAGGCGAGGATCAGACCGGTCAGGACCACGCCCATCGTGATGCGCACCCGGGCCGGACACAGCAGTGCCATCGTGTACACGCCGATCAGCGGGGCGTACGGAAGCGGCTGGCCGGGGCCGTCCAGCGCCAGCGCGTAGAGCGTGCCGGCCGCGACCATCCCGAAGATCGCCCGCACGGGAGCCCGCCGCCGCCACACCAGCGGCGCATTGCCGAGCGTGGTCAGCAGGTACGCGGGCCAGGTGGCCGGCGAATCCAGCGGATCGCGCGGCACGACGAACGGGATCGTCGTCGCCACCTGGACCAGCAGCGTCAGCCCCAGGTCCTGCCACCGCGGATCCGCCCGCCGGATCCGCTCCCCCCAGGCCCGTATCACCGGCCGGGTGCGCCGAGTTCCGCCCGCACGCGGGCCAGTGCGTCCAGCCGGTTGGTGGTGACGGAGTCCACCCCGGCCACGATCAGCCTGCGCATCGCCCACGTCGTGTCCGCGGTCCAGGCCGAGACCAGCAGGCCGTCCCGGTGGAGGGCGTCCGTCAGCTCCCGGTCCACCAGCCCGAAGCGGTAGTTGAGCCAGGACGGCGCCACCGCGTCGATCAGCACCCGGCGCGGCGGCGACAGCGTGGTCCACGTCAGCGCGATCTCGGCCCCCGGATCGGCGGCGCGCACGGCCAGCATCGTGTCCGGGCCCGCGCAGTAGTACGTACGGTCGCGGGCCCCGCACTCCCGGACCTGGCCGACGACCGTCCGCACGGCCTCGGCCGTGGCTCCGGGCAGGTCGATCATCACCCGGCCCGCGCCGGCCGCCATCAGGGCCTCGCGCAGCGTCGGGATCCCGCCCCGCGTCAGCTCCTTCAGCTGCGCGGCCGTGACGGCGTCGAGCCGCACGTCATGGCCCCACAGCCGCTGGAGCGTCTCGTCGTGGAGCAGGACGGGCCGCCCGTCGCGGGTCAGCCGTACGTCGATCTCCACCGCGTCCGCTCCGTGTGCGAAGGCGGAGCGGATCGAGGGCAGGGTGTTCTCTCGGACACGGTAGGGATCGCCGCGGTGGCCTACGGCCGTCAGGGTGCGCATGCCGCCATTGTCGGCGTTCCGGCGGTGCGTCAGCGCGCCAGCCAGGCGGAGGTGTACGTGTCGATCTCCGCGCCGAGCTTCGCCTTGCCGGCCTCGTCCAGGAAGGAGGCCTCGACGGCGTTCTTCGCCAGCTGCGCGAGCCCGCGCTCGTCGAGGTCCAGGAGGCGCGCGGCGACCGCGTACTCGTTGTTGAGGTCGGAGCCGAACATCGGCGGGTCGTCGCTGTTGATGGTGACGAGCACGCCCGCCCGCACCATTTCCCTGACGGGGTGGCGGTCCAGGTCGGTCACGGCGCGCGTGGCGATGTTGGAGGTCGGGCAGACCTCCAGCGCGATCCGGTGCTCGGCGAGGTAGGCGAGGAGTTCCGGGTCCCGGGTGGCGCTGGTGCCGTGGCCGATGCGCTCGGCGCCCAGCTCGCGGATGGAGTCCCAGATGGTCTCGGGACCCGTGGTCTCGCCCGCGTGCGGCACGCTGTGCAGGCCGGCCGCGCGGGCGGCGTCGAAGTACGGCTTGAACTGCGGGCGCGGCACGCCGATTTCGGGGCCGCCGAGGCCGAAGGAGACCAGGCCCTCCGGACGCAGGTCGACGGCCAGGCGCGCGGTCTCGGCGGCGGCCTCCAGGCCGGCCTCGCCGGGAATGTCGAAGCACCAGCGCAGGATGACGCCGAGCTCGGTCTCGGCGGCCTTGCGGGCGTCCTCGATGGCCTCCATGAAGGCCTTCTCGTCGATGCCGCGTCGGGTGGAGGAGTACGGGGTGATGGTCAGCTCGGCGTAGCGGATGTTCTGCCGGGCCATGTCGCGGGCGACCTCGTACGTGAGGGTGCGCACGTCGTCGGGGGTGCGGACCAGGTCCACGACGGACAGGTAGACCTCGATGAAGTGCGCGAAGTCGGTGAACGTGAAGTAGTCGGCGAGCGCCTCCGGGTCCGTGGGGACCTTGGAGTCGGGGTGGCGGGAGGCGAGTTCGGCCACGATGCGCGGGGAGGCGGAGCCGACGTGGTGGACGTGGAGTTCCGCCTTGGGCAGCCCCGCGATGAAGGGGTTCAGGTCGGGCATGAGGGAGCCTCCGGGAGGACGGGCACGGACAGATCGGGCTTCATCGTAGGCAGCTCCGGGACTGTCGGTGACAGCACTTAGCATGGGCGTACGAGAGGGGGGCGCCGCATGACCGATCAGAGCCCCGAGCCGCAGGACCCGTGGGCGCCGCCGGAGCGGCCGGCGGTGGAGCTCGGAAAACCGCAGGCCACGCCGGGGGTGTCCGGGCCGCCGTCCGTGCACGACCAGCCGACGATCGCGGGGATGCCGGGGGGCGACACCCCGCCGGCGCAGATACCCGGGCCGGCGCCGATCCCCGCTCCGGCTCCCACTCCCGCGCCGGGCACGGCGGTGCCGCCCGCGTACGGATACCCGGCGCAGCCGGACCCGGGGGGCTACGCGTACCCCGGACCGCCGCCCGCGCAGCCGGCCTACGGCTACCCCGGCCACCCGGGCCAGCAGGGCTATCCCGGGTACCCCGGGTACCCGGGCTACCCCGGCTACCCGGCGAAGAGCAACGGCTTCGGGATCACCGCCCTGGTCCTCGGCATCATCGGCGTGGTCACCTGCTACCTGGGCGTGCTCTTCGCCGTCCCGGCGCTCGTCTTCGGCATCCTGGGCCGCAAGAAGGCCCAGCGCGGCGAGGCCGACAACGGCCCGATGGCACTGGCCGGCATCATCCTGGGCGCGATCGGCATCGTGATCAGCCTCCTGATGATCGGGCTCGTCATCGCAGGCGTCCTGCTCGGGGGCAGGGGGAGCGGCTCCGGTTCCGACTACGACTACGACTACGGCGGCGGCTCGTCCTCGCACACGCACGTGCGCGAGCGCGTCTGACCGGGCGGGATCGGCATCGGCGGGCACGGGCGCGCCGGACACGGCACAGGGCCGGGACGGGGCAGCGCGTGCCCGGTCCCGGCCCTGTCCGGTCGTCCGTACGGCGGCTACGCCACCCACGGCCAGTCGGCGTCCCGGCCGCCCTCGATCAGGGAGACCATCCGGAAGGCCGCGTCGCTCAGCCCGCCGAAGGTGTGCCGGTTCTCGGAGCCGGAGGGCGCGTGGCCCGTCCGGTACCCGGCCAGGTTCCAGGTGTACACCGGGACCTCGTCCGGGACGAGGGACGTCGGGTCGCCGCCGTAGTGGTACGTCGCCTGCTCGTCGGTGACGATCAGGACCCGGTCGTGTCCCTTGTAGTACCGCCGCACGGCCTCGGAGGTGTTGGTGCCGCCGAGGTCCTCGAACCGCTCCAGCACCTTCAGCACGGACTCGCTCCGGTCGTAGGGGACCTGCTTGCTGTCCGTGCCGAACTGCACCAGGTCCGCCTCCTCGGCGCGCAGCGCGAGCGCGGTGCCGAAGACGGCGGCCGCGTCCGCCCGGTTGAGCTCCGAGCGGTCCGACAGCCGCGCCCACATCGACCCCGAGCGGTCCACGAGGACCAGCGTCCGCCCCGGCAGGGCCGGTACGTTGGCCAGCGAGTGGCGCAGCGCCTGCTCCAGCGGGTACGCCCAGCGCAGCGAGGGCGCGTGCTGGTGGGCGGCGAGGTAGCGGAAGGGGAACTGCCGGGACCGGGCGACGACCTCCGGGTCGCCGATCTTCGCCGCGACCCGCGCGGCCACCGCGTCCGAGACGCCGGCCTGGTCGAAGTTGCGCAGGTTCCGCAGCAGCGCCATCGCGCCCATGGACGGGATGACCGCCTCCCAGGCGGCCGCGTCCATCGGCCCCTGGAGCCAGCCGGCCAGCGCCTCCCAGGTCATGCCCGCCGCGGCGAGCCGCTCGGCCCCGTCGGGCGCGGTCACCACGGCCCGGCGCTCCTCCACGGGCAGTTCCACGAGTTCCCGGTGCGCGAGCAGGGTGCGGTTGCCGGCCGGCAGCTCGGCCGTTTCCGGGTGGTGCCGCCGGTCGAGGGCGTAGCGGAACAGCTCGCCCTGCCAGGGATTCGAGGGATCGGGGGAGGCGTGCACCAGGTTCAGCACGTCGCCGAAGCGGAAGCCCTTGGAGGCGGTGTCGTACTTCAGCAGCGAGGTGGCGGAGTAGAGCCTGCGCACGGCATCGGCGATACCGCGCTTGACGGGCTTGGGGACGTTGCGCCCGTACGTCGCCGTCCAGTAGGCCAGCAGCTCGCCGGGCTCGTCCGCGCGCCGCAGCACGCAGTCCACGACCGCGCGGTTGGACGGCCCGCCGGTGGCTCCGGCGTCGAGCCGCGCCTTCACGTACTCGGCCGCTCCGACCAGCGAGGCCGTGCGCATGTTCCCCTCGGTGCGCAGCCAGCCGAGCAGGCCCGCGGTCCACGCGGGGTCCTCGACGGCGAGGCGGCGCACGAGTGCGCGGAACCGGTCGTCGCGGGCCTCGCCGCTCTCGTGGAAGGTCCGCTGCGTCACGAAGTTGGCGACGGCGAGCAGGAACAGCTCGGAGCGCGCGTCTCGGACGAAGCCGCGGCCGCCCTGGTGGTTGTCGGCGCGGCCGCCGGTGGAGCGCACGGGAGAGACGGGCCCGGCCGTCGCGGAAGCCTTCTTGGGTGCGCGCAGGTTGAAGCGAGCCATGGTGAATCCCCCCGAATTCAGTGGAGCGTGGGGGAGGCGTGACGTGCGGGATGCCCGAGATCAGGGTCGGCGACGGGCTGTTGTCGACTGCTCCATCCGGCCTGAGCTACCGGCCGCAGCCGGGCGGGATTCGAACCCGCGACCCGTCGATCCGGAAGTAGCCGTCGCCTGCGCACCGGGCATCCCGCACGCGTGCCTCCCGAGATCAAGGTGGCGGCGGCTTGGGTTTCTTTGCAGAAGAAGGAGCCGCAGCCCGCGCACCGGGAGGTGCGTGACGTGGGTGTCCAGAGATCGAGGTCGGCGAAACCAACGTGCTGCTCTGCCAACTGAGCTACACCGGCCCGGAAGCCGGTGGCGGGACTCGAACCCGCGACCTGCCCATTAAGAGTGGAAGTAGGTCTCGCCTGCGCACCTGGACGAGTCCTACGGTAGGCGGGCCGCTCGTCCGCCCGCCACGCATTTAAGACCGCGCCCGCCCGGGGTCAGACCTCGCCCGTACGCAGCCGCTCGCGCGCCTCCATCAGCGCGAAGCCCAGCAGGTTCAGCCCGCGCCAGCGGGCCGGGTCCAGGGCGCGCTCGTCGTCCGCCGCCAGTCCGATGCCCCAGACGCGGTCCATCGGGCTCGCCTCCACCAGCACCCGGTCCCCGGTGCCCAGCAGGTACGCGCGCAGCTCGGGGGCGGACGCGAACTTGTGCACGCTGCCCTCCACCACGAGCGCGAACCGCTCCCGCGCCCACGTCGCGTCGTCGAAACCGCGCACGAGCCGACCGGCCTTCTTGGCCTCCGCCGGGGTCTTCGCCCCCAGTGCGACGCGCTCCGCCTCCGCGTCCCCGAACAGCCGGGCCTTGCCTGCCATCATCCAGTGCTCGGCGGTGTCGTAGCGGACATCACCCACGGTGAACGGCGACGGCCACCACTGGCTCAGGCAGCTGGGACCGAGGGTCCCGTCGGGGCGCGGCCGGTGCCCCCAAAAGGGCAGGTACTTCACCCGCTGACCACGGCTGACCTGCTCGATCAACTTGTCGATCTTCTCCATGCACGCGAGTCTGGCAGTCGCCACTGACACTTCGTACGGGATTTGGGACCTGCCTCGACACATGGTCGACCGATTCCGTCGCGTAATCAAAAGGCAACAACGGAATCACTTGGCGGTGGGGAACACCTCTGCCAGGATCGGCACTCAATTCGAGCTGAAGCTACGGAGAGCGTGAGAGCGTCATGGGTAATCGCTTCCAGGTCAAGGACCGCTTCGCAGACGGCGCGCAGTACATCGACGGACAGCTGAGGTCCGGTACGTCCGGGCAGTCGCACACCGTCGTCAATCCCGCGACGGGCGAGGAGGTGCTCACGTACGAGCTGGCCTCCACCGCCGACGTCGACGAAGCCGTCGCCGCCGCCAAGCGGGCCTTCCCGGCCTGGTCCGCGGCCACCCCCGGCGAGCGCTCGGACGCCCTGCACCGGCTGGCCGCCGTGCTGGCCGAGCAGGCGGAGGACTTCGCGTACGCGGAATCCCTCCAGTGCGGCAAGCCGATCAAGCTGTCCACCGAGTTCGACGTACCGGGGACCATCGACAACACCGCCTTCTTCGCGGGCGCCGCCCGGCACCTCCAGGGACAGGCGGCGGCTGAATACTCAGGAGACCACACCTCCTACGTACGGCGCGAGGCCATCGGGGTCGTCGGGTCCATCGCTCCCTGGAACTATCCGCTCCAGATGGCCGCCTGGAAGATCCTCCCGGCGATCGCCGCGGGCAACACCATCGTCCTCAAGCCCGCCGAGCTGACCCCGCTGACCTCCCTGATGTTCGCCCAGGCGGCCAAGGACGCGGGCCTGCCCGACGGCGTGGTCAACATCGTCACCGGCGCCGGCCGGGACGCGGGCGAGCACCTGGTGGGCCACCCGGACGTGGTCATGACCTCCTTCACCGGCTCCACCGCGGTGGGCAAGCGGGTCGCCGAGATCGCCACCGCCACCGTCAAGCGGCTCCACCTGGAGCTCGGCGGCAAGGCGCCCTTCCTGGTCTTCGACGACGCCGACCTGGAGGCCGCCGCGCACGGCGCCGTCGCCGCCTCCCTGATCAACACCGGCCAGGACTGCACCGCCGCCACCCGCGCGTACGTCCAGCGCCCCCTGCACGACGCCTTCGTCACCCGGGTGGCCGAGCTGATGGAGACGGTCCGCCTCGGAGACCCCTTCGATCCGGCCACCGACCTCGGCCCGCTGGTCTCGCACGCCCAGCGCGACCGGGTCGCGGGCTTCGTCGAGCGCGCCCGCGACTACGCCACCGTCGTCACCGGCGGAGAGGTCCCGGGCGGCGAGCTCGCCGACGGCGCGTACTACCGGCCGACCCTCGTCTCAGGGGCCGCCCAGGACAGCGAGGTCGTCCAGTCCGAGATCTTCGGGCCGGTCCTCGTGGTCCTGCCCTTCGACACCGACGACGAGGGCATCGGGCTGGCCAACGACACCCCGTACGGGCTGGCCGCCTCCGCCTGGAGCCGCGACGTGTACCGGGCCGGGCGCGCCACCCGCGAGATCAAGGCGGGCTGCGTCTGGGTCAACGACCACATTCCGATCATCAGCGAGATGCCCCACGGCGGCTACAAGGCCAGTGGCTTCGGAAAGGACATGAGCGCCTACTCCTTCGAGGAGTACACGCAGGTCAAGCACGTGATGTACGACAACACCGCGGTGGCCGCCAAGGACTGGCACCGCACCATCTTCGGGGACCGCACCTAACCGTCCACGGCTTCCGCCGAGTGGCAGCCGGCCGCCTGACCAGCGGCGCCACACCTCCCGAAAGGCAGCTCATGGAGCAGTTCGAGCCCGACCGCCTCTCGGCGGCGCAACTCGCCGCGATGCGGCGCAGCATCACCGGCGGGCGCGGCGCCCTCACCCGCCGTTCGCTGCTGCGCGCCTCCGGAGTCGGAGCGCTCACCCTCGGCGGCCTGGCCTCCCTGTCCGCCTGCGGCATCCCGCCGGCCAAGCGCGCGGGCGACACGGCCGCCGCCTCCGACGACCGCTCGGACCAGGAGAAGGAGATCAACTTCTCCAACTGGACCGAGTACATGGACACCAGCGAGGACGAGAAGACCCACCCCACGCTCGACGAGTTCGCCAAGCGGACCGGGATCAAGGTCAAGTACACCGAGGACATCAACGACAACGTCGAGTTCTTCGGCAAGGTACGCCCGCAGCTCGCGGCCGGCCAGGACACCGGCCGCGACCTGATCGTCGTCACCGACTGGCTCGCCGCCCGCATCATCCGGCTCGGCTGGGCGCAGAAGCTGGACCCCTCCCACCTCCCGCACGCCTACGCCAACCTGATCCCGCAGTTCCGCAACCCCGACTGGGACCCGGGCCGCGCGTACAGCTACCCCTGGACCGGCATCGACACCGTCATCGCGTACAACGCGAAGGCCACCGACGGCAAGAAGGTCGACTCCGTCACGCAGCTGCTCGACGACCCCTCCCTCAAGGGCCGCGTCGGCTTCCTCACCGAGATGCGCGACAGCGTCGGCATGACCCTGCTCGACCAGGGCAAGGACCCGGCGAACTTCACCACCGCCGACTTCGACGCCGCCATCGGCCGGCTCCAGAAGGGGGTGGACACCAAGCAGATCCGCCGCTTCACCGGAAACGACTACACGGCGGACCTCGACAAGGGCGACATCGCCGCCTGCCTGGCCTGGGCCGGCGACGTCATCCAGCTCCAGGCCGGCAACCCGGACATCAAGTACGCGATCCCGGCGCCCGGTTACATCACCTCCAGCGACAACCTGCTGGTCCCCGCCCATGCCCGGCACAAGGCCAACGCCGAGAAGCTGATCGACTTCTACTACGAGCCGCCGATCGCCGCCCAACTGGCCGCGTTCATCAGCTACGTGTGTCCCGTCGAAGGCGTCAAGGAAGACCTGGCGAAGATCGACCCCGCGCTCGCGGACAACCCCCTGATCATTCCGGACAAGGCGATGGCGGCCAAGGCCCGCGCCTTCCGCTCCCTCAGCAGTGAGGAAGAGACCGCGTACGAAGAGAAGTTCGCCAAGCTCATCGGAGCCTGACCGACCCCTTCGTGCCGGCACCCGCGCCCCGCACCCTTGCGACGACACCACCACCGAAGGCCGCGACCCATGACTGACAAGACCGCGGGCGGCGACGTCCGCCTCGCCGGGATCAGCAAGCACTACGGCTCGTTCACCGCCGTGCAGCCGCTGGATCTCACCATCCCCCAGGGCTCCTTCTTCGCCCTGCTCGGCGCCTCGGGCTGCGGGAAGACCACGACCCTGCGCATGATCGCCGGTCTGGAGGAGCCCTCCACCGGCACGGTCAGCCTCGGCGACCGCGAGGTCACCCACCTGCCGCCGTACAAGCGCCCGGTCAACACCGTGTTCCAGAGCTACGCGCTCTTCCCGCACCTGGACATCTACGAGAACGTGGCCTTCGGACTGCGCCGCCGCGGCATCAAGTCCGTCAAGAAGCAGGTCGAGGACATGCTGGAGCTGGTCGAGCTGGGCCAGTTCGCCCAGCGCAAGCCGCACCAGCTCTCCGGCGGCCAGCAGCAGCGCGTGGCCGTCGCCCGAGCGCTCATCAACCACCCCCAGGTACTGCTGCTCGACGAGCCCCTGGGCGCCCTCGACCTCAAGCTGCGCCGCCAGATGCAGCTGGAGCTCAAGCGCATCCAGACCGAGGTCGGCATCACCTTCGTGCACGTCACGCACGACCAGGAGGAGGCCATGACCATGGCCGACACGGTCGCCGTGATGAACGGCGGCCGCGTCGAGCAGCTGGGCGCCCCCGCCGAGCTGTACGAGAACCCGAAGACCACCTTCGTCGCCAACTTCCTCGGCACCTCCAACCTCATCGAGGCCGAGGTGGTGGAGGCCGGCGGATCCGACGTCGTGGTGAGCTCGGCGGACGCCACGCTGCGGCTGCCGGCGGCCCGGTGCTCGACCACGCCCAAGGCCGGCGGAAAGCTGCTGGTCGGGGTGCGGCCCGAGAAGATCTCCCTGGTGCACGCGCAGGACGAGGACACCGTCGCGGCCGGCCGCAACAAGGTCCGCGGCACGATAGCCGCCTCCTCCTTCATCGGCGTCTCCACCCAGTACGTCATCGACAGCCCCGTCTGCCCGGAGCTGGAGGTGTACGTCCAGAACGTCGAACGCGACGCCCGCCTCGCCCCCGGCGCCGAGGTGGTCCTGCACTGGAACCCGGAGCACACGTTCGGCCTCGACGCCGCTCAGGACATAGACGCCGGCACCGAGTCGGTCGAGGAGGGCGCATGACCGCCACCGCCGCGCCGCCACGGGCCGAGGCCCCCGCCGAACCCCCGGTCCACAAGCCGTCGCTGCGCAAGCGGCTGGTCCCGTACTGGCTGCTGCTCCCCGGCATCCTGTGGCTGCTGGTGTTCTTCGTCCTGCCGATGGTCTACCAGGCCTCCACCTCGGTGCAGACCGGCTCCCTCGAAGAGGGCTTCAAGGTCACCTGGCACTTCCAGACGTACTGGGACGCCCTCACCGAGTACTACCCGCAGTTCCTGCGCTCCCTGCTCTACGCCGGCACCGCGACCGTGCTGTGCCTGCTGCTCGGGTACCCGCTGGCCTATCTGATCGCCTTCAAGGCGGGGCGCTGGCGGAACCTCCTGCTGGTGCTGGTGATCGCCCCCTTCTTCACCAGCTTCCTGATCCGCACCCTGGCCTGGAAGACGATCCTGGCCGACGGCGGCCCGGTGGTGGGGGTCCTCAACACCCTGCACGTCCTGGACGTCACCAGCTGGCTCGGGATGACCCAGGGCGACCGGGTGCTGGCCACGCCGCTCGCGGTGGTCTGCGGTCTGACGTACAACTTCCTCCCCTTCATGATCCTGCCGCTCTACACCTCGCTGGAGCGCATCGACACCCGCCTCCACGAGGCGGCCGGGGACCTGTACGCCCGCCCGTCGACCACCTTCCGGAAGGTGACCTTCCCGCTCTCCATGCCGGGCGTGGTCTCCGGGACCCTGCTCACCTTCATCCCGGCGAGCGGCGACTACGTGAACGCCGAACTGCTCGGCTCCACGGACACCCGGATGATCGGCAACGTCATCCAGTCGCAGTACCTGCGCATCCTCGATTACCCGACGGCCGCCGCGCTGTCCTTCATCCTCATGGCCATCGTGCTGATCATGGTCACCATCTACATCCGCCGAGCGGGGACGGAGGACCTGGTCTGATGCGTTGGCTCCGGCGCAATCTCGTCGTCATCTTCGGCCTCGGCACGCTCGCGTACATGATCCTGCCGAACGTCGTCGTGACCGTCTTCTCCTTCAACAACCCCGCCGGGCGGTTCAACTACGCCTGGCAGGAGTTCTCGCTCGACGCCTGGAAGGACCCCTGCGGGGTCGCCGACCTGTGCGGCTCGCTGTCCCTCTCGCTCCAGATCGCCGTGTGGGCCACCCTCGGCGCGACCGTCCTCGGCACGGCCATCGCCTTCGCGCTGGTGCGCTACCGCTTCCGGGCGCGCGGCGCGGTGAACTCGCTGATCTTCCTGCCCATGGCCATGCCCGAGATCGTGATGGCCGCCTCGCTGCTCGCCCTGTTCCTGAACATGGGCATCCAGCTGGGCTTCTGGACGATCCTGATCGCCCACGTCATGTTCTGCCTCAGCTTCGTCGTCGCCGCCGTCAAGGCGCGCGTCCTGTCGATGGACCCGCGGCTGGAGGAGGCCGCCCGCGACCTCTACGCGGGCCCGGTGCAGACCTTCATGCGGGTGACGCTGCCGATCGCGGCACCCGGTATCGCGGCGGGCGCGCTGCTCTCGTTCGCGCTCTCGTTCGACGACTTCATCATCACCAACTTCAACTCGGGCAACACCGTCACCTTCCCCATGTTCGTGTGGGGATCGGCCCAGCGCGGTACGCCTGTACAGATCAACGTCATCGGTACGGCGATGTTCGTCATCGCGGTGCTGGTGGTGCTCGTCGGCCAGATGGTCGGCAATCGCCGCAAGAACGCACAGCCCAAGTAACTCTGTAGGGAGTTGGAAGACATGGCCCCAGTCGCCATGCGAAGTGCTGCTCAATCCCTTTCCGGAGCACTGCCGGTCTCGTACTGGCTGGACGACCCCGGCAAGCCCGCCGCGCAGCCGGCGCTGACCTCCGACGAGGCCTGCGACCTGCTCGTCATCGGCGGCGGCTACAGCGGACTGTGGACCGCGCTCATTGCCAAGGAGCGCGACCCCGCCCGGGACGTCGTCCTGATCGAGTCGAAGGAGGCGGGCTGGGCCGCCTCCGGCCGCAACGGCGGGTTCTGCGCCGCCTCCCTCACGCACGGCCTGGCCAACGGCATGGCGCGCTGGCCGGGCGAGCTCGCCAAGCTGGAGGAGCTGGGCGCCCGCAACCTCGACGAGATCGAGGCGGCCGTCGCCCGCTACGGCATCGACTGCGATTTCGAGCGCACCGGCGAGATCGACGTGGCCACCGAGCCCCACCAGGTCGAGGAGCTGCGCGAGCTGTACGAGGAGGCCGAGAAGCTGGGCCTCGCGGGCGGCTCGCGCTGGCTGGACCGCGAGGAACTGCGCGCCGAGGTCGACTCGCCGACGTTCCTCGCGGGCCTGTGGGACACCGACGGCGTCGCCATGCTGAACCCGGCCAAGCTGGCCTGGGGTCTGAAGGCGGCCTGCCTGTCGCTGGGCGTGCGGATCTACGAGAACACCCGCGGGCTGGACCTGGCCGCCTCGGGCGCCGGGATGGCCGTACGCACCCCGTACGGGCGGATCTTCGCCCGGCGCGTGGCGCTCGGCACCAACATCTTCCCCTCGCTGGTCAAGCGGATCCGGCCGTTCACGGTGCCCGTCTACGACTACGCGCTGATGACCGAGCCGCTGACCGCCGACCAGCTGAAGGCCATCGGCTGGAACAACCGCCAGGGCCTGGGCGACAGCGCCAACCAGTTCCACTACTTCCGCATCACCCCGGAGAACCGCATCCTGTGGGGCGGCTACGACGCCATCTACCCCTACCGCGGCAAGCTGGACTCCGAGTACGACCACCGCCCCGAGACGTACCTGAGGCTCGCGCAGCACTTCTTCACCGCGTTCCCGCAGCTGGAGGGCATCAAGTTCAGCCACGCCTGGGGCGGGGCCATCGACACCTGCTCGCGCTTCTCGGCCTTCTTCGGCACCGCGCACGGGGGCAAGGTCGCCTACGCGGCCGGCTACACCGGGCTCGGGGTGGGCGCCACCCGCTTCGGCGCCGACGTGATGCTGGACCTCCTCGACGGGGCCCGCACCGAGCGGACCGGGCTGGAGATGGTGAAGTCCCGGCCGATGCCCTTCCCGCCCGAGCCCTTCGCCTGGACCGGGATCACCCTCACCAAGTGGTCCCTGGCCCGGGCGGACGCCCGCGGCGGCCGCCGCAACCTGTGGCTGAAGGTCATGGACAAGTTCGGCCTCGGCTTCGACAGCTGACCGCCCGCCCCCGCCCCCGCCCCCGCCACGCCCCGGCGCGCGCCCCGCTTCACACCGTGAGCCGCTTCACCCCCACGGGGTGAACGAACCCGCGTCATCGCAGGGCCCGGCCCCGCTCTCTTCCGGTGAGGAACCCTCACCCGAGAGAACGGAGGCCGGGCGATGCACGGCTCGGACATCAAGACCGCGGTGGAATGGCTCGTATCGGTGGCGCCGGATCCCGACGCCTGCCGGTGGGAGTGGGAGCGCAACCCGCTCGGGGTCGCCCTGCTCCCCGCCGGCCGGCAGTGGGACGTGCTGATCCTGCCCGGAGAGCTGGGCCAGAGCGCGCTCGACGTACTGACCCTGCTCCTCGACCGGCCCGGCCCGGTGCTCGCCGACTTCGGCGACACGCGGCTGGGCTTCTTCGTGCCCCCGGGGACCGCGTCCCGCTGGCTCGGCACCGGCGTGAGGGGAGCCGGGCGCGGGACCTGGATCGTGGTGCCGTACCCCGGCCGGACCACGGGCGGGGTGCACTGGCTGGTGGCCCCGGACGGCAGCGGGACGCTCACGGACCCCGTGCTGCTGGAGCTGGCCATGCACGAGGCGGCGGCCCGGGTGGCGGGCCGGGAGGGACGCAAGCCTTGACAAGGGCATTGGTCTGGACCATGTTGGGCGCCGCTGCCGCCTCCCCGGCGGCCTGGCTCCATCCCCCCATGCTCCGGAGGCAGTTGTGCGCAGACGCATGTCCTTCCTTACCGCGGCCGCCCTCGCGGTGGCCGCCTTCCTCGCTGCGGGCCCGCCGGCCGCGGCGGCCGACGCCGACCTCGCCCGCAACGGCGGCTTCGAAGCCGGACTCGACGGCTGGAGCTGCTCGGCCGGCAGCGGATCCGTCGTCACCACCCCCGTCCACGCAGGGAGCTCCGCCCTCAGGGCCACCCCGGCCGGCCAGGACAACGCCCGCTGCTCCCAGACCGTCACCGTCAAGCCCGACTCCACGTACACGCTGGCCGCCTGGGTGCAGGGTGCGTACGTCTACCTCGGCGCGGCCGGGACCGGCACCACCGACGTGTCCGCCTGGACGCAGACCCCGGGTGCCTGGAAGCAGCTGAGCACGACGTTCCGTACGGGCACGGCCACCACCTCCGTGACCGTCTACACGCACGGCTGGTACGGCCAGAGCGCCCACCTCACGGACGACGTCACGCTCGTCGGCCCCGACCCGGGCGGCACCGGACCCGGCCAGCCCCGGCCCCCGGCCGCCCCCACCGGCCTGACCGCGTCCGGCGCCACCGCGAGCAGCCTGAACCTCTCGTGGTCGGCCGCCTCCGGCGCCACCTCGTACACGCTCCACCGGGACGGCGCCGCGCCCGTGAGCGTCACCGGGACCTCGGCGACGGTCACCGGGCTCGCCGCGTCCACCTCGTACACCTTCCGGGTCAGCGCGGTGAACGCGGCCGGCGAGTCCGCGAAGAGCGCCCCGGTCTCCGCCTCCACCACGAGCGGCGGAGGCGGCCCGGGGAGCCCCGGCCTGCCGGCCCACGCCCTGGTCGGCTACCTCCACGCGAGCTTCGCCAACGGCTCCGGCTACGTGCGCATGGCCGACGTCCCCGCCTCCTGGGACGTCATCAATCTCGCCTTCGGCGAACCGACGTCGGTGACCTCGGGGGACATACGCTTCTCGCTCTGCCCGGTCGCCGAATGCCCGAACGTGGAGTCCGCGGCCGAGTTCAAGGCGGCCGTCAAGGCCAAGCAGGCGGCGGGCAAGAAGGTGCTGATCTCGATCGGCGGGCAGAACGGCCAGGTCCAGCTCGCCACCACGGCCGCCCGCGACACCTTCGTGTCCTCCGTCAGCAAGATCATCGACGAGTACGGGCTCGACGGACTCGACATCGACTTCGAGGGCCACTCGCTCTCCCTCGCGACGGGGGACACCGACTTCCGGGCCCCCACCACCCCCGTGATCACCAACTTGATCGCCGCCGTGAAGACGCTCAAGGCCAAGTACGGCCCGGAGTTCGTCCTGACCATGGCCCCCGAGACCTTCTTCGTCCAGCTGGGCCACCAGTACTACGGCTCCGGCCCCTGGGGCGGCCAGGACCCGCGCGCCGGCGCCTACCTGCCCGTCATCCACGCCCTGCGCGACGACCTCACCCTGCTCCACGTGCAGGACTACAACTCGGGCTCGATCATGGGCCTCGACAACCAGTACCACTCCATGGGCGGGGCGGACTTCCACATCGCCATGACCGACATGCTGCTCACCGGCTTCCCGGTCGCGGGCGACACGACGCGCGTCTTCCCGCCGCTGCGCCCCGACCAGGTGGCCATCGGCCTCCCGGCCACCACCAACGCGGGCAACGGGCACACCCCGCCCGCCGAGGTGGACAAGGCCCTGGACTGCCTGACGAAGAAGACGAACTGCGGGACCTACCAGACCCACGGCACCTGGCCCGCCCTGCGCGGCCTGATGACCTGGTCGATCAACTGGGACCGCTTCGGCGCCTGGGAGTTCAGCCGCAACTTCGACGCCTACTTCGGCGGCTGACCGCCGCCCGCCCGCCCGTCTTGCGGCCCGTCCGTCCACCACCGCCGGTCCGGGTCCCGCCGGGGGCCCGGACCGGCCTGCACCGTCAGGCGCGATCGGGCCGGGCGCGGGGTCCGGGGGCGCGGCGGACGGCGTGGGCGACGGGCACCAGCAGGAGCGTGCACAGGAAGCAGCTGGCCAGGACGTCCACGGGCCAGTGCCAGCCGCGCAGGATCAGGCCGGTGGCGGTCGCGGCCGTCAGCAGGAGGGCGAGGGCCATCGGCCACGGGCGGCGCGCGTACGGGGAGACCAGCAGGGCCGCGCCGATGTACGCGACGGCCGAAGTCGCCGTGTGGCCCGAGGGGAAGTAGCCGGCGGCCCACGGCTCCAGGGGTCCCGGGCGGGCCGTCCACTCCTTCAGCGGCACGATCACGGCCGGGACCAGGGCCATCGCCAGAGCGGCCGTCAGCGCCGGGGCCCAGGTCCGCGAGCGGCGGACGGAGTACGCCATCGCCAGGACCAGGACGGGTACGGCGACCGGGACGTTGCCGAGGTCGCAGAGGCGCTCGGTGACGGAGTCGGGGACCGTGCGGACCAGGGCGCGGCTGAGGTGCTCGTCCGGTGCGAGCAGGGGACCCGACACCAGGACCTGCCAGGTCGTCAGGGCGAGCCCCAGCAGGGAGAGAAGGAGGAGGAGAATGGCCGGCCGTCCCGGAACAGGGGGGGTGGTTCCGGGACGGCCGCCCGGATCGGGTTGCCGAGCGCCCCGGGGGGTTTGGGGCGAACGGCCGTCCGATCGGTGAGGAGTGTGCGCGAACGCAGGCCCAGTGCGGCGCTGGGGAAGCCCGGTACTGGTGTCGCCCCCGGTCTCCCGGGAGCGGGGTGTTTCACTCATCTGCAGAAACCGTACGGCAGCGAAAAGGGGACCGACAGCAGGAACGCGCTCCTGCCATCGGCCCCCCACATCTTCTTCACAGTGCCTGCCCGTTACCGGGGGTAGCGGCGGGCTCCTGTGTTCGGAAGCTAGCTCAGACGTCCGTGCCGATGGCCGCGAACGCCGCCTCGATGAGGTCCAGGCCCTCGTTCAGCAGGTCCTCGCCGATGACGATCGGCGGCAGGAAGCGGAGCACGTTGCCGTAGGTGCCGCAGGTGAGGACGAGCAGGCCCTCGGCGTGGCAGGCCTTGGCGAGCGCGCCGGCCGCCTCCGGGAACGGGGTCTTGGAGACCGGGTCCTTGACGAGCTCGATGGCGATCATCGCACCGCGGCCGCGGATGTCGCCGATGATGTCGTACTTCTCCTGCATGGCCGTCAGGCGGGTCTTCATGACGGACTCGATCTTCTTCGCCGCGGCGTTGAGGTCGAGCTCCTTCATCGTCTCGATGGAGCCCAGCGCACCGGCGCAGGCCACCGGGTTGCCGCCGTAGGTGCCGCCCAGGCCGCCCGCGTGCGCGGCGTCCATGATCTCGGAGCGGCCCGTCACGGCGGCGAGCGGCAGACCGCCCGCGATGCCCTTGGCGGTGGTGATCAGGTCGGGGACGATGCCCTCGTCCTCGCACGCGAACCACTGGCCGGTGCGGCAGAAGCCGGACTGGATCTCGTCGGCGACGAAGACGATGCCGTTCTCGTTGGCGAACTTCACGATCGCCGGGAGGAAGCCCTTGGCCGGCTCGATGAAGCCGCCCTCGCCCAGGAGCGGCTCGATGATGATCGCGGCGACGTTGTCGGCGCCGATCTGCTTGGTGATCTGGTCGATCGCCTGGGCGGCGGCCTCGGGGCCGCAGTTCTCGGCGCCGGTGGGCCAGCGGTAGCCGTAGGCGACCGGGACGCGGTAGACCTCGGGGGCGAACGGGCCGAAGCCGTTCTTGTACGGCATGTTCTTCGAGGTCAGCGCCATCGTCAGGTTCGTACGGCCGTGGTAGCCGTGGTCGAAGACGACGACGGCCTGGCGCTTGGTGTACGCACGGGCGATCTTGACGGCGTTCTCGACGGCCTCGGCACCGGAGTTGAACAGCGCCGACTTCTTCGCGTGGTCGCCCGGGGTCAGCTCGGCCAGCGCCTCGCAGACCTCGACGTAGCCCTCGTACGGCGTGACCATGAAGCAGGTGTGGGTGAAGTCCGCGAGCTGCGCGGAGGCGCGGCGCACGACGGCCTCGGCGGAGGCGCCGACCGAGGTCACGGCGATGCCGGAACCGAAGTCGATGAGGCGGTTGCCGTCGACGTCCTCGATGATGCCGCCGCCGGCGCGGGCCGTGAAGACGGGGAGCACGGAGCCCACGCCACCGGCCACCGTCTCCAGGCGGCGGGCCTGCAGCTCCTGCGACTTGGGGCCGGGGATCGCGGTGACGATCTTGCGCTCCTGCGGGACAGCGGTCATAGAGGGCTCCTGGGGGGTGTTTTCGGACGCACTTGTGTCTTTGTCCGCAGGCTAGGCCCGGGGGAGGGGGTACGGCATGCTCCGTTCGGGAGTGGTGCCCGCGTGTCCTTGTCCGCGACGGCCATAGGAAGGAGCCGCCGCCTGTCTTGTGGACGCTGCGGAGACAGGGGCTCGTACGGGGCCCACGGGCGCCTCCGGGCAACTACATTGAGCGACGCAGCGCAGGCACGGGCAGGGGGCAGGGGTTTCATGGACACCGACGGCACGTACGGCCACAGCCACGGCGGCCCCGGTGGCCCGCCCGACGGGGTGAGCGCCGCCGGCCATGTGCCCCGCCCCGCCGGACCGCCGCCCGTGCTCCCGCCCAGGCCGGCCAAGGCTCCCCCGCCCCATGCCCGTGCACCCCGCGCGGGGGCCGGGGGCACGACGGCGGCCCAGTCCCCGTTCGCCGCCTGGCTCCGCGCCCCCCGCCCGGCGGCCGAGCCGGGCATCTGGCGTTACGCCTACGCCCCGGCCGGGCCGAAGCCCGCCGGCTCCGACCGCTCCGTGCTGACCCGGCTCGTCATCGCCTTCCTCGTCTACTTCGTCTGCTGGCGGCTCTTCGTCGCCGGCGAGCTCCCCTTCCTGGGGGCTCCCCTCTATTTCTTCACCCCCTCCGGGTGGTGGACCGACGGCCTGACGCGCGCCCCGGTCGACCACCGCGGCATGGCGGCCCTGGAGCTCTACGAACTGCTCGGCACCGTGGGCATGTTCCTCGTCTTCGCCAAGGTGGGCGGCTGGCGAGCCGCCTTCGACCGGCTGGTCGCCGCCCGGGGGGCCGGGTACCGGGCGCTGGGATCGGCGGCCGCCGCCCTCGTCGTGGTGCTGCTGATCGAGAACCAGACCTTGTCGGTGTACCCCCTGGCGTTCGGGCACCTGCCGTACGCCGAGCTCGGCGGCACCGCCGCCTCGGTGATCACGTACGCCCTCTACGCCCTGATCTACCTCCCCCTCATCCTCGTCTTCGGCCGCCTCGGCGGCTGGGCCGACCTGCTCGCGGGTCTCGTGTCCCCGGCCGCTCCGCCCGCGGCCGCCCCGGACGCGGCGGGGGAGCCGGGAGGGCCGCAGGATCCGGTCGGCTGGCCGCAACTGCGTGCCGCCGGACTGGGGGAGTCCGCCGACCGGCTGGCCGCCGAGGCCGAAGCGGGCCGCATGAACGACGTCGACCTCGCGCGGATCCGCCGCGCCTGGGAGTCCGTGGTGGTGGACCCCTCGCGCCGCACCGCCTTCGACCAGGCCGTGCGGGCCAAGGGCGCGGCCGCCTGCGGCCACCCCTCCGGCGCGCGCGACCTGCCGCTGCGCACCGCCTCCCACGACCTGGCGGTCGCACAGGTCCGCCTCGGCCGGGTCACCGACGCCGAACCCAACCCGTACGAGCGGCGCGGGACCGGGTTCGCCATGGACCCGGAGGTCCTGGGCACCTCGGTCCTGGCCGTCGGCCCCTCGGGCGCGGGGAAGACGGGCCTGCTGGTGCGGCCGGTCGTCGAATCCCTGGCGCTCCAGGCCCTCGCCGGACAGGCGGCCGTGATCGTCGTCGGCGCCGCCGGAAGCCCGCTGGGCCCCGACGACGCCTACGACATCGTGGTCCGCCCCGGTGACCCCGCCTCCGTCCACGACCTCGACCTCTACGGCGGCGCCACCGACCCGGACGAGGCCGCCTCCCTCCTCGCCGACGCCTTCGCCGGCGAGGCGCCGGGGTTCGACGTACGCCGGGCCGCCACGGCCCTCGCCCAGCTCCTGGGCCCCTTCCGGGCCGCGTACGGCCGCTTCCCCACCGTTCCCGAGCTGCGGGCGCTCCTGGACCAGCTGCCGGACGCCCTCGCGGAACTGCGCCGGGAGCTGGAGAGCGGCGGGCACCTGACGATGCTGCGCGAACTCGACGCCCGGGTCCGCCAGCACACCGCCCACGGCGATCCGGGCGCGGCCCTCGCCGACCGGGTGGCGCTGCTCGACCGGCCCGCCTTCCACGGCTTCTTCGACAGCACCGCCACCGGCCGGCCGTTCTCCATGCGTGCCCTCGAACACCCGATCCGGGTCCGCATCGACCTCCCGGAGCGCGGTCACCCCGACGCGTCACGGCTGCTGGCCAGGCTGCTGCTCGTACAGTTCAACGCCTCCGCCGCGGCCCGGACCGACCGCTCCCTCTTCGCCTTCCTCGCCCTCGACGACGCCTCGCACACGCTCACCCCCGATGCCGTACGCGCGGTGCAGAGGCTCCGCACCGCGAACGCCGGCGTCCTGCTCGCGCTGCGCACCCTGGACGACGTGCCCGAAGGGCTCAGGACGCCGCTGCTCGGTGCGGTCGGCTGCCGGATCGCCTTCTCCGGGGTCACCACCTGGGACGGCAAGCGGTTCGCCGACGCCTGGGGCACCGAGCTGGTCGAGACCCGGGACGTCACGAGCCGGACGGTCTACGCCGACCAGCCCTTCACCCGGGCCGTGCACGCCGTGCGCAAGCTCATCACCGGCAAGGCGGTGACGACCGACGCGGTCACGGTGCGGCAGGTGGAGCGCGAGCGCTGGTCGGCCTCGGCCCTCGCCAACACCGTTCCACCGGGGCACGCCGTGCTCTCGCTGACCTCGGTCAAGGGAGAGCGGGTGGCTCCGCTGCTGGTGCGGCTGGCCGCGACGGGCTGAGCCGACCCGTACGAGGTGGCAGAATCGAGGGAGTCGTTCATACGGCAAGGCGAAATTGCCCCGCCTTCCCCCGCCTCTCCTTTCCGCCGTACCCCTCCCTCCCCTAAGGCCCCTGGTACCCGATGCCGCTCACGCTCGCCTCACTCGTCCAGCACTCGGCGCTCAAGCTCAGCGTCCGGGCGGGCGAAGGCCGCCTCGACACCCCCGTGCGCTGGGCCCACGTCAGCGAGCTCGCAGATCCCGTCCCCTACATGGAGGGCGGCGAGCTGCTCCTGATCACCGCGATGAAGCTGGACGCGGAGGATCCCGAGGAGATGCGCCGGTACGTACGCCGCCTGGCCGCTGCCGGGGTCGTCGGCATCGGCTTCGCCGTCGGCGTGAACTACGAGGCGGTCCCCGAAGCCCTGGTGGAAGCGGCGCGGGACGAGGACCTGCCGCTGCTGGAGGTGCCGCGCAGGACCCCCTTCCTCGCGATCAGCAAGGCCGTCTCGGCGGCGCTGGCGGCCGACCAGTACCGCGCGGTGACGGCGGGCTTCGAGGCGCAGCGGGAGCTGACCCGGGCCGCGCTCTCCGCCGACGGGCCCGCCGAGCTGCTGGCGAGGCTGGCGGCGCACGTGCACGGCTGGGCGGCCCTGTACGACACCTCGGGCGCGGTGGTCGCGGCCGCCCCGGAGTGGGCCGCGCGGCGGGCTGCCCGGCTGACCCCCGACGTGGAGCGGTTGCGGGAGCGGCCGGCGCCCGCGAGCGCCGTGGTGGGCGGGTCGGAGGACCGGGTCGAGCTCCAGTCGCTCGGCACGGGCCGGCGCGCCCGCGGCGCGCTCGCCGTCGGCACCGGGGCCCCGCTGGGCACGGCCGAGCGGTACGCGGTGCACTCTGCGGTGGCGCTGCTGACCCTGACCACCGAGCGCTCGCGCTCGCTGCACGACGCCGAGTCGCGGCTGGGGGCGGCGGTGCTGCGGATGCTCCTGGACGGGGAGGCCGAGCACGCGAAGGCGGTGGCCGGCGACCTGTACGGGGCGCTGCTGGAGGCGCCGTTCCGGCTGATCGTGGCGGAGCCGGCACTGGCGGGCACGGCCCAGCCCGAGGGGCTGGCGCTGCTCGCCGACGCGGTGGAGTCGGCGGCCGCCCGGGCGGGGGAGGCGCTGCTGGTGGTGCCGGAGGAGGGGCGGCTGCTGGTGCTGGCGGCCGACGGGGGCGCGGCGGTGCAGGCGTCCGTGGAACACGCGGAGGCGCTGGAGGCGCGGCGGGGGCGGGAGGCGACCGGTCCGGAGCCGGACGAGCTGGTGATCGGGCTGTCGGCCGCCGCTGCGCCCTCCGGGGTGGCGGCGGCGTTCAAGCAGGCCGACCAGGCACTGGCCGTGGCCCGGCGGCGGGGGCGGCCGATGGTGGAGCACGAGGACCTGGCGGCGGGTTCGGTGCTGCCGCTGCTCGCGGACGAGGCGGTACGGGCGTTCGCCGACGGCACGCTGCGGGCGCTGCGCGAGCACGACGAGAAGGGGCGCGGCGACCTGGTGGCCTCGCTGCGGGCGTGGCTCTCGCGGCACGGGCAGTGGGACGCGGCGGCGGCCGACCTCGGGGTGCACCGGCACACCCTGCGCTACCGGATGCGCAGGGTCGAGGAGATCCTCGGACGCTCCCTCGACGACCCGGACGTCCGCATGGAGCTGTGGCTCGCCCTGAAGGCCACCTCGCCCGCCGGGTAACCCGCACTCCACCCCGACACTGACAAAGCGGCGCGGGCGGGGCTCCGCACACTCCACCCCGGCTAAACGCCGAAACCCGGACGGAGTCCTACGGTGGAGGGGACAAGGACCCCGCACACACTCGAAGGGCCGGGATTCGCATGACTTCCACCCACGCCTTCTGGCTCGCCGGCCGCCAGGCCACCGGCGAGGACAGCTTCGACGTCCACTCCCCGTGGGACAACCGGCTCGTCGGCACCGTCAGCGTGCCCACCGACGCCCAGGTCGAAGAGGCCGTGGCCGCGGCGTACGCCGTGACGGCGGAGTTCTCCGCGACTCCCGCCCACGTCCGTGCCGCCGCCCTGGACCACGTGTCCAAGCGGCTCGCCGAGCGCACCGAGGAGATCGCCCAGCTGATCTCCGCCGAGAACGGCAAGCCCATCAAGTGGGCCCGCGGTGAGGTCGGCCGTGCGGTGTCCGTGTTCCGTTTCGCCGCGGAGGAGGCCCGCCGCTTCAACGGCGGAGAGGCCCAGCGCCTCGACACCGACGCCGGCGGCGTCGGCCGTCTCGCCCTGACCCGCCGCTTCGTCAAGGGCCCGGTCCTCGGCATCGCGCCGTTCAACTTCCCGCTGAACCTGTGCGCCCACAAGGTGGCCCCCGCCATCGCCGTCGGCGCGCCGATCATCCTGAAGCCGGCCCCGGCCACCCCGCTCTCCGGTCTGATCCTGGGCGAGCTGCTCGCCGAGACCGACCTCCCGGCCGGCTCCTGGTCGGTCCTGCCGGTCGCCAACGACAAGATGCCGGCCCTGGTGAAGGACGAGCGCCTGCCCGTCATCTCCTTCACCGGCTCCGACAAGGTCGGCTACGCCATCCAGCAGTCGGTGCCCCACAAGCACTGCACCCTGGAGCTCGGCGGGAACGCCGCCGCCGTGGTCCTGGACGACTGGTCCTCCGAGGCCGACCTCGACTGGGCCGCGACCCGCATCGCGACCTTCTCGAACTACCAGGCCGGCCAGTCCTGCATCTCCGTGCAGCGCGTGATCGCCGACGCCTCCGTCTACGACCGCCTCGTCGAGAAGGTCGTCGCGAAGGTCCAGGCCCAGGTCACCGGCGACCCGAACGACGACGCCACCGACGTCGGCCCCCTCGTTTCCGAGGACGCCGCCAAGCGCGTGGAGTCCTGGGTCGACGAGGCGGTCTCCGCCGGAGCCAAGCTGCTGACCGGCGGCAAGCGCGAGGGTGCCTCGTACGAGCCGACCGTCATCGCCGACCTGCCGGGCGACACCACCCTCGCCGTCGAGGAGGTCTTCGGACCGGTGCTGACGCTGACCAAGGTCGAGAACACCGACGAGGCCTTCGCCGCCGTCAACGACTCGAAGTTCGGCCTGCAGACCGGCGTCTTCACCCGCAACATCCAGACCGCGTTCCGCGCCCACCGCGAGCTGGAGGTCGGCGGCGTGATCGTCGGCGACGCCCCGTCCTACCGTGCCGACCAGATGCCGTACGGCGGCGTCAAGCAGTCGGGTGTCGGCCGTGAGGGTGTCCGCTACGCGATGGACGACTACACGTACGAGCGAGTCCTGGTCCTGACCGGCCTCGACATCTGATTCCCGTACCGCCAAAAAGCCGACGGCCGGTGCCCACTGTGCGGGGGCACCGGCCGTCCCCCTTTTCCCGCGGGCGCGGAGTGGGTACGACTCACAGGTAGCACCGGCCAGTAGGCCGGTACCACCGACTCCGGCGGCGAGGTGAGCCCGCTCATGTCCGCAACACAGCCCGTACAGCCCAAGGTGACCGAGCGCGAGGCACGGCAGGTCGCGGAAGCGGCCCGGGAACAGGACTGGCGCAAGCCCAGCTTCGCCAAGGAACTCTTCCTGGGGCACTTCCGGCTCGACCTGATCCACCCGCACCCGATGCCCGCGGACGAGGACGTCCGGCGCGGCGAGGCCTTCCTGGCCCGGCTGCGGGCGTTCTGCGAGACCGAGCTCGCGAACGGTCTGGCCGCGCGTATCGAGCGCGAGGCCAAGATCCCCGACGAGACCGTGCGCGGGCTCAAGGAACTCGGCGCCCTCGGCATGAAGATCGACCCCAAGTACGGCGGCCTGGGCCTCACCCAGGTGTACTACAACAAGGCGCTGGCCCTCGTCGGCTCCGTCAGCCCCGCCATCGGGGCCCTGCTCTCCGCGCACCAGTCGATCGGCGGCCCGCAGCCGCTGAAGATGTTCGGCACGCAGGAGCAGAAGGAAGCCTTCCTGCCGCGCTGCGCGACCACCGCCATCAGCGCCTTCCTGCTGACCGAGCCGGACGTGGGCTCCGACCCGGCGCGCCTGGCCACCACCGCCGTCCCGGACGGGGAGGACGCGTACGTCCTCGACGGGGTGAAGCTCTGGACCACCAACGGGGTCGTCGCGGACCTGCTGGTGGTGATGGCCCGCGTGCCGAAGTCGGAGAACCACCGCGGCGGCATCACCGCCTTCGTCGTCGAGGCGGATTCCCCCGGCATCACCGTCGAGCACCGCAACGCCTTCATGGGCCTGCGCGGCCTGGAGAACGGCGTCACCCGCTTCCACCGGGTGCGGGTGCCCGCCGCGCAGCGCATCGGCGCCGAGGGTGCCGGGCTGAAGATCGCGCTGACCACCCTGAACACCGGCCGGCTGTCCCTGCCCGCCATGTGCGTCGGCGCCGGCAAGTGGTGTCTGAAGATCGCGCGCGAATGGTCCGCCGTCCGCGAGCAGTGGGGACGCCCGGTCGCCAAGCACGAGGCCGTCGGCGCCAAGATCTCCTTCATCGCCGCCACCACCTTCGCCCTCGAAGCCGTCGTGGACCTGGCCTCCCAGATGGCCGACGAGGACCGCAACGACATCCGCATCGAAGCCGCCCTCGCCAAGCTCTACGGCAGCGAGATGGCCTGCCTGATGGCCGACGAACTGGTCCAGATCCGCGGCGGGCGCGGCTTCGAGACCGCCGCGTCGCTGGCCGCCCGCGGCGAGCGGGCCGTCCCCGCCGAGCAGATGCTGCGCGACCTGCGCATCAACCGGATCTTCGAGGGCTCCACCGAGATCATGCACCTGCTGATCGCCCGTGAGGCCGTCGACGCCCACCTGTCGGTCGCCGGCGACCTCATCGACCCCGAGAAGGCGCTCGGCGACAAGGCCAAGGCCGGAGCCCGCGCCGCCGGGTTCTACGCCCGCTGGCTGCCCAAGCTGGCCACCGGTCCCGGCCACGTCCCCGGCACGTACCGGGCCTTCCACCCGGGCGGCCACCCCGACCTCTCCGTCCACCTGCGCTACGTCGAGCGCAGCGCCCGCAAACTCGCCCGGTCCACCTTCTACGCGATGTCCCGCTGGCAGGGCCGCATGGAGACCAAGCAGGGCTTCCTCGGCCGGATCGTCGACATCGGCGCCGAGCTCTTCGCGATGAGCGCGGCCTGCGTGCGCGCCGAACACCTGCGGGCCTCCGGGGAGCACGGCCGCGAGGCCTACCAGCTGGCCGACGCCTTCTGCCGGCAGTCCCGGATCCGCGTCGAGGAGCTCTTCGGCCGGCTCTGGTCCAACACGGACGACCTGGACCACAAGGTCGTCGCGGGGGTGCTCTCCGGCACCTACACCTGGCTGGAGGAGGGCGTGCTCGACCCCTCGGGGGACGGCCCCTGGATCGCGGACGCCACTCCCGGCCCCTCGACTCACGAAAACGTGCACCGTCCCCTGCGCTGACCTGAGAGGATCGGCATCAGGCGCACTGATGTACGGGTGTACGGGTACGGGTACGGGTAGGCGTACGCGCACGCCCACCGGCACGAGGGCAAGGCGGGCAGCGATGTCGACGGCCGTGGAAGACCGGGGCAGCCGGCGGCTGGCCTGGTGCGTGGCGCACGTCCTGCGTCACGCACCGGACCACATCGCCCTGGACCTGCTGGGCCGGCTCGACCGGCCGACCCGCAAGTACCTGTGCCGCGACGAGTGGCTGCCCGCCTCGGCCGTGACGCTGCTCCTGCGCCACGGCACCGAGGCGGACCGCCACTTCATCGCCCGCAACCCCCGCGTCGTCGGGCGGCCCCTGCCCGGGCTGCCCGGCCCCGCCCGGTACGGCCGCCGCGAGACCCCGCCCGAACTGCTGCCCGTGCTGTGCGCGGAGCTCGGCCGGGACCCCTCCCACGCGCCCCTGACCGGCGCGGAACTGATCGGCCTGCTGCGCCGGCACGGCATACGCAGGCCCCGCGTCGCCCTCGACGTCCTGCGCCTGCCGTACGTGCTGGACCCGGCGGAGCTCGCCGCCGAGCACGCCCGGCAGCCGCTGCCGGCGGGCGCCGTCGAGGCGCTGCTGCTCGCCGCGGAGCTGCCCGGGGAGTCCGTCCGCGCGCTGCTCGCCACCCCGGCCGCCGTCCGCGACGGGCGTTCTTGGCACCGGCCCGCCGTCCGCGCCGTCCGGATGGGCCGGCTCACCCACGAGGAGCTCGTCGCCTGCGTGGCCCCGGCCCGTCACGCACTGCTCCTCGGCCACCTCCCGCCCGGTCCGGGCCTGCGCTGGACGCTGCCCGAGCAGTCCGGGATGCGGACGGCCGTCACCCGGGCGCTGACCCCGCTGGGGGACGATCCCCGGCTCTGGTCCGAACTGCTGCGGCACGCCCCCGCCTTCGAGGGACCGCTGCCGGAGCTGGTGGCCGCCGTGGTCGCCGGGGGCCCGCCCGGGCCGCGCGGCGCGGCCGCCCCCGCCGCCCCGGCGGAGCCCGACGAGGCCCTCGTACGGGCCGTGCGCCACCTGGCCCCGACGGCCGCCGAGCCGGCGACCGGGGGAGTGGAGCGGGAACTCGCCCTGGCCAGTCTCGCCGTCCCCATGGAGACCGTGCAGGAGGACATCCGCTGGGTGCGGGACTGCCTGGACCGGTCCCTGCTCACCGGCGCCGACGTGGTCCGTCACAAGCTGCCCGCCTGCTGGGCCCTGGACGAGGACCACTGGCTCGGTGACGTGGACCACCCCGACCGGCACGACCGCCCGGAGGCGGTGCTCGCCGCCCGCGCCGAGGCGGACCGGCTGTTCGCCCTGGCCCTCGGCGAGGACCCGGAGGCCTGGTGGCGGGTGGCCCGCACCCTCCCCGACTTCGCCGGAACCCTGCCGCACCTGCTGCTGCGGGTCACCGACGGGGACTCCGTGTCCACGCGTCCCTGAGTTGCGGCAACAATGGGGGGCATGAGCGACCGCCCAGCCCCCCTAGCCGATCCGCACCTCCTCTTCGACCCCGCGGCCGGCCGGCGGGACATCGTCATCCTCGGATCCACCGGGTCCATCGGGACCCAGGCCATCGACCTCGCCCTGCGCAACCCGGACCGGTTCCGGGTGACCGCCCTGTCCGCCGCCGGCGGGCGCGTCGGGCTGCTGGCCGAGCAGGCCCGCCGGCTGCGGGTGAACACCGTGGCCGTCGCCCGCGAAGACGTCGTACCGGCCCTGAAGGAGGCCCTGAACGCCCAGTACGGCGCTTCGGAGCCGCTGCCCGAGATCCTGGCCGGGCCCGACGCGGCGACCGAGCTCGCCGCCTCCGAGTGCCACACCGTCCTCAACGGCATCACCGGCTCCATCGGTCTCGCGCCCACCCTCGCCGCGCTGCGCGCCGGCCGGACCCTGGCCCTGGCCAACAAGGAGTCGCTGATCGTCGGCGGCCCGCTGGTCAAGGCCCTCGCGAAGCCCGGCCAGATCATCCCGGTCGACTCCGAGCACGCGGCCCTCTTCCAGGCCCTCGCCGCCGGCACCCGGGCCGACGTGCGCAAGCTGGTGGTGACCGCCTCCGGCGGGCCCTTCCGCGGCCGCACCCGCGCCGAGCTGGCCTCGGTCACCGTCAAGGACGCCCTCGCGCACCCCACCTGGGCCATGGGCCCGGTGATCACCATCAACTCGGCGACGCTGGTCAACAAGGGGCTGGAGGTCATCGAGGCGCACCTGCTCTACGACGTCCCCTTCGACCGCATCGAGGTCGTGGTCCATCCGCAGTCCTACGTCCACTCGATGGTGGAGTTCTCCGACGGCTCCACGCTCGCCCAGGCCACCCCGCCGGACATGGGCGGACCCATCGCGATCGGTCTCGGCTGGCCCGAGCGGGTCCCGGACGCGGCCCCCGCGTTCGACTGGACCAAGGCGTCGACCTGGGAGTTCTTCCCCCTCGACACCGAGGCCTTCCCCTCGGTGGGACTGGCCCGGCACGTGGGCACCCTGGGCTCCACCGCCCCCGCGGTGTTCAATGCGGCGAACGAGGAGTGCGTCGAGGCGTTCCTGGCCGGTCGGCTGCCGTTCACAGCAATCATGGATACGGTCTCTGCCGTGGTCGATGAGCACGGGACGCCGGACGCGGGAACTTCCCTGACCGTCGCGGACGTCCTCGAAGCGGAGACCTGGGCCAGAGCCCGGGCACAGGAGATGGCGGCCCGGGCCGCCGTGGAGGCGCGCGCATGACAGCACTCATGACGGTGCTCGGAATACTCATCTTCGTATTCGGGCTGCTCGTCTCCATCGCGTGGCACGAGCTGGGCCATCTCTCCACGGCCAAGCTCTTCGGCATCCGCGTGCCCCAGTACATGGTCGGTTTCGGCCCGACCATCTGGTCGCGGAAGAAGGGCGATACCGAGTACGGGATCAAGGCCATCCCGATGGGCGGCTACATCCGCATGATCGGGATGTTCCCGCCCGGCGAGGACGGGAAGGTGACCGCCCGGTCGACCTCCCCGTTCCGCTCGATGATCGAGGACGCGCGCTCGGCGGCCTACGAGGAGCTCCAGACGGGCGACGAGACGCGGCTGTTCTACACGCGCAGGCCGTGGAAGCGCGTGATCGTGATGTTCGCGGGCCCGTTCATGAACCTGGTGCTGGCGCTGGCGATCTTCTTCGGCGTCTGGATGAGCTTCGGCATCAACCAGACGACCACGCAGGTCGCGACCGTCTCGCCGTGCGTCATCCAGCAGAGCGAGAAGCGCGAGGTCTGCAAGGACGGCGACCCGGTCGCCCCGGCCAAGGCCGCCGGGCTCCAGGCGGGTGACCGGATCGTGGCGTTCAACGGCCACAAGGTGACCGACTGGGCCGCCCTGCAGAAGCAGATCCGCGACACCATCGGCCCCGCCACCGTCACGGTGGTCCGCGACGGGCGGCAGCAGACCCTCCCGGTCAAGCTGATCGAGAACAAGGTCGCCAGGACGGACGGCCACGGCGGGTACGTCAAGGGCGAGTACGTGACGGCCGGCTGGCTCGGCTTCAGCCCGAAGAGCGAGATCGCGCCGCTGTCCTTCGGCCAGTCCGTGGACCACATGGGCGAGGTCGTCGACAACAGCGTCCAGGGCCTGCTCCAGCTGCCCGCCAAGATCCCGGCGCTGTGGAACGCGGCGTTCAGCGGAGCCGAGCGCGAGCCCGACTCCCCGATGGGCATCGTCGGCGCGGCCCGGATCAGCGGCGAGATCGCCACCCTGGACATCCCGGCCGAGCAGCGGCTGGTGTTCTTCCTCCAGCTCGTCGGGTTCTTCAACCTCTCGCTGTTCCTGTTCAACATGCTTCCGCTGCTGCCGCTGGACGGCGGTCACATCGCGGGCGCCCTGTGGGAGTCGGTCCGGCGCACCGTGGCGCGCGTGTTCCGCCGCCCCGACCCCGGCCCCTTCGACGTGGCGAAGCTGATGCCCGCCGCGTACGTGGTGGCCGGAGTGTTCGTCTGCTTCACGCTGCTCGTGCTCGTGGCCGACGTGGTGAACCCGATCAAGATCACCTAGTACGTCCGCAGGTGGGCGGGGCGGCAGGAAAGCCGTACGGGAGCCGGGCACGCTTCGTGCCCGGCTCCCTACGTTCGGGTGTTCCAGGGCCTCGGATGCGTGGACGGCCCCTTGATTGGCGTAATCTCGAAGCCTGGAGCCCGCCGATCTCGGGACCTTGATCCACACCTTGGGGTTGCACAGCAGATGACTGCCATCTCTCTCGGAATGCCGGCCGTGCCGACGAAGCTTGCCGACCGCAGGGTCAGCCGCAAGATCCAGGTCGGCTCGGTGGCCGTCGGCGGCGACTCACAGATCTCGGTGCAGTCGATGACGACCACCAGGACCTCCGACATCGGCGCCACGCTCCAGCAGATCGCAGAGCTGACCGCCTCCGGTTGCGACATCGTCCGCGTGGCCTGCCCCACGCAGGACGACGCCGACGCCCTCGCCGTGATCGCGAAGAAGTCGCAGATCCCGGTCATCGCCGACATCCACTTCCAGCCCAAGTACGTGTTCGCCGCGATCGACGCCGGCTGCGCCGCCGTCCGCGTGAACCCGGGCAACATCAAGCAGTTCGACGACAAGGTCAAGGAGATCGCGCGGGCCGCCAAGGACGCGGGCACCCCGATCCGCATCGGCGTCAACGCCGGCTCCCTCGACGCGCGCCTGCTCAAGAAGTACGGCAAGGCCACCCCCGAGGCGCTCGTCGAGTCCGCGCTGTGGGAGGCCTCCCTCTTCGAGGAGCACGGCTTCAGCGACATCAAGATCTCGGTCAAGCACAACGACCCGGTCGTCATGGTCAACGCGTACCGCCAGCTCGCCGCCCAGTGCGAGTACCCGCTGCACCTCGGCGTCACCGAGGCCGGCCCCGCCTTCCAGGGCACCATCAAGTCCGCCGTCGCCTTCGGCGCGCTGCTCTCCGAGGGCATCGGCGACACGATCCGCGTCTCGCTGTCGGCCCCGCCGGTCGAGGAGATCAAGGTCGGCATCCAGATCCTGGAGTCGCTGAACCTCAAGCCGCGCCGCCTGGAGATCGTCTCCTGCCCCTCCTGCGGCCGCGCCCAGGTGGACGTCTACAAGCTGGCCGAGGAGGTCACGGCGGGCCTCACGGGCATGGAGGTCCCGCTGCGCGTCGCGGTCATGGGCTGCGTCGTGAACGGCCCGGGCGAGGCCCGCGAGGCCGACCTCGGCGTCGCCTCCGGCAACGGCAAGGGGCAGATCTTCGTGAAGGGCGAGGTCATCAAGACCGTCCCCGAATCGAAGATCGTGGAGACCCTCATCGAAGAGGCGATGAAGATCGCCGAGCAGATGGAGAAGGACGGCATCGCCTCCGGCGAGCCCACCGTCGCCATCGGCGTCTGAGCACGGCGTCCGCCGGGCCCCGGCCCGGCTCCCGCACGTATCGGCCCCGGCCCCGTTCCCGCAGCTCGCGGGCGGGGCCGGGGCTCTTTCGTGACCCGTGGGACCAGGCATCCTCCGGTGGCGGCGGGTACAGTGCGGAGATCAGCAGACTTGTATGGTGAGGCCCCAGTGTTGACGCAGACCACCACCCGGGTCCTTGAGCCCAGTGATCTCGACGCAGCCCTCGAAGTCCTCGGGCGCGAGCCGGTCGAGAACGCCTTCGTCACCTCCCGGGTCCAGGTCGCCGGACTCGACCCGTGGCGCCTGGGCGGCGAGATGTGGGGCTACTACGCCGACGGCCGGCTGCGCTCCCTCTGCTACGCCGGCGCCAACCTGGTCCCCGTCTGCGCCGAACCCGACGCCGTCCGCGCCTTCGCCGACCGGGCCCGTCGCACCGGCCGCCGCTGCTCCTCCATCGTCGGCCCCGCCGAGGCCACCCGGCTGCTGTGGCGGATCCTGGAACCCAGCTGGGGACCCGCCCGTGACGTCCGCTCCCACCAGCCGCTCATGGTCACCGAGCAGCCGTCCGCCGACGTGCGCCCCGATCCGATGGTGCGGCGGATCCGCAAGGACGAGATGGACCTGATCATGCCCGCCTGCGTGGCCATGTTCACCGAAGAGGTCGGCGTCTCGCCGATGGCGGGCGACGGCGGGCTGCTCTACCAGGCCCGCGTCGCCGAGCTGGTCGCCGCCGGCCGCTCCTTCGCCCGCGTCGAGGACGGCAAGGTCGTCTTCAAGGCCGAGATCGGCGCCGCGACCGCCCGCGCCTGCCAGGTCCAGGGCGTGTGGGTGGCCCCCGAGTTCCGCGGCCGCGGGCACTCCGAGACCGGCATGGCCGCCGTCGTCGACCACGCGCTGCGCGACGTCGCCCCCGTGGTCAGCCTCTACGTGAACGACTTCAACACCGCCGCCCGCGCCGCCTACCACCGCGTCGGCTTCCGCGAGGTGGGCGCGTTCATGAGCGTGCTGTTCTGAGGTGAGCCCGCCGCACTCCGCCGGCCGTGTCCCGGCCCGCGGTCCGGGCGGGGACGGGGGCCGTACGGACGGCGAGGGGGAACGCCCAGTAAGGTCGCGGCATGCTGCCTACCCCCGAGGGCGACGGCCCCGACCGGCCCGCCGGACTCCGCATCGGTCCCCTCGACCTCGCCGACCGCGTGGACGAGGCCCTGCGCGTGCAGGCCGTGGCCTTCGGGCTCAGCCCGGAGGAGGTCGGCATCCGGCGCTACATCGTGCAGCGCCACATGACCTGCCGCGGAGCCCGCGCCCTCGGCGCGTTCACCGAGGACGGGGCCCTCGCCGGGTTCGTGTACGGCATGCCCAACGACCGTGCGTACTGGTGGTCCTCGGTCGTCGAGCCGTATCTGCGGACCGAGGGCCAGGACGGCTGGCTCGACGGCTCCTTCGTCATCACCGAACTGCACGTCCACCCCGGTTTCCAGGGCCGCGGCGTCGGCCGCACCCTCATCACCCGGCTCACCGACGCCGCCGGGGAACCCCGCTCCATCCTCTCCGCCATCGACACCGAGAGCCCGGCCCGCGGCCTCTACCGCGCTCTCGGCTACACGGACCTGGCCCGTCAGGTGCACTTCCCGAGCGCGAGCCTCCCGTACGCCGTGATGGGCGCCCCGCTGCCGCTGCGCCGCCCCTGAAACGGGTTTCCGGGGGGCCGGGCGCCCCCGGTAGCCTCCCGGCATGTCATCGCAACACGTGCAGCGCATGTCCCGCCTCATGGCCAAGACCCTCCGCGAGGACCCGGCCGACGCCGAGACCCTCAGCCACCGGCTCCTCGTCCGCGCCGGATACGTCCGCCGCAGCTCCGCCGGCGTGTGGACCTGGCTGCCGCTCGGCAAGAAGGTCCTCGACAACGTCTCGCGCATCGTCCGCGAGGAGATGGACGCCATCGGCGCCCAGGAGGTGCTGCTCCCGGCGCTGCTGCCGAAGGAGCCGTACGAGGTCAGCGGGCGCTGGTCGGAGTACGGGGACCTGCTCTTCCGGCTCAAGGACCGCAAGGGCGCGGACTACCTGCTCGGCCCCACCCACGAGGAGATCTTCACCCTCGTGGTGAAGGACCAGTGCACGTCCTACAAGGACCTGCCGGTCATGCTCTACCAGATCCAGACCAAGTACCGCGACGAGGCCCGGCCCCGGTCGGGCGTGCTGCGCGGCCGCGAGTTCCAGATGAAGGACTCGTACTCCTTCGACGTGAGCGACGAGGGCCTCGCCGAGTCCTACGCCCTCCACCGGGCCGCGTACCAGCGGATCTTCGAGCGTCTCGGCCTGGACCACCGCATCGTGTCCGCGGTCTCGGGCGCGATGGGCGGCTCGGCTTCGGAGGAGTTCCTCGCGCCCGCCGCGGCGGGCGAGGACACCTTCGTGGACTGCCCGTCCTGCGACTACGCGGCCAACACCGAGGCCGTGACCTTCGCACTGGCCCCGGTGGAGGCCGGGTACCCGGCGATCGAGGAGGTCGACACCCCCGACACCCCGACGATCGAGACCCTCGCCGCGCACCTCGGCGTGCCCGCGTCGGCCACGCTGAAGAACCTCCTGGTGAAGGTCGACGGCGAGATCACGGCCGTGGGCGTGCCCGGCGACCGCGAGGTGGACCTCGGCAAGCTGGGCGAGCATCTGGCCCCGGCCGTGGTGGAGTTGGTGACCGCCGAGGACTTCACCGGCCGCCCCGACCTGGTGCGCGGCTACGTGGGCCCGCAGGGTCTCGGCAAGGTCCGCTACCTCGCCGACCCCCGTGTCGCGCCCGGCACTTCGTGGGTGACCGGCGCCAACAAGGCCGATACGCACGCCCGGAACGTGGTCTGCGGACGGGACTTCGAGGTCGACCGGTACCTGGACGTGGTCGTCGTCGAGCCCGGCGACCCCTGCCCGCGCTGCGGCGCCGGGCTCCGGCTGGACCGGGCGATCGAGATCGGGCACATCTTCCAGCTGGGCCGCAAGTACGCGGACGCCTTCGGGCTGGACGTGCTCGGGCGCGAGGGCAAGCCGGTGCGGGTCACGATGGGTTCGTACGGCATCGGCGTCTCGCGGGCGGTGGCCGCGCTGGCCGAACAGACCGCCGACGACAAGGGCCTGGCCTGGCCGGCGGCGGTGGCCCCGGCCGACGTCCACGTGGTGGCGGCGGGCAAGGCCGTACAGCTCGCGCTGGCCGAGCGGGCGGCCGAAACCCTGGCCGGGTCCGGGCTGCGGGTCCTGCTGGACGACCGCGCGGGGCTGTCCCCGGGCGTGAAGCTCACGGACGCCGAGCTGATCGGCGTCCCGTGGATCCTGGTGGCCGGCCGCCGCTCCGCCGACGAGGTCGTCGAACTCCAGCACCGCGCCACGGGCACCCGCGAGGAACTCCCCCTGGCGGAGGCCCTCGCCCGGCTGGCGGCGTAGGTCAGTCCGCCTCCGGTTCGTCTTCCGGTTCGGCCTGCGGTGCCTCCTGCGGTGCGTCCTGCGCGCCGGGCGCGTCCCCGGCGACCTGGGGCGGGGGCGTTGAGGGGGGCGGCGGGGCGGTGACCCCGGGCAGGGGCTGCGGCTTCGCCTCCGCCCCGCCCGGCGGCGGGGCCGCGCGCTCCAGGAAACGCAGCAGCTCCACCGGGAACGGCAGGACCAGGGTGGAGTTCTTCTCGGCGGCCACCGCCACGACCGTCTGCAACAGCCGCAGTTGCAGCGCCGCCGGCTGCTCCGACATCACCGCCGCGGCCTCGGCCAGCTTCCTCGAAGCCTGCAGCTCCGCATCGGCGTTGATGACGCGCGCCCGCCGCTCGCGGTCCGCCTCCGCCTGCCGGGCCATCGACCGCTTCATCGTCTCCGGCAGCGAGACGTCCTTGATCTCGACCCGGTCGATCTGCACGCCCCACCCCACCGCCGGGCTGTCGATCATCAGCTCCAGCCCCTGGTTCAGCTGCTCCCGGTTGGACAGCAGATCGTCCAGATCGGACTTGCCGATGATGGAGCGCAGCGAGGTCTGCGCCATCTGGGAGACCGCGAAGCGGTAGTCCTCGACCTCGATGATCGCGTTCGCCGGGTCCACGACCTTGAAGTACACGACCGCGTCCACCCGCACCGTGACGTTGTCCCGCGTGATGCCTTCCTGGGCGGGCACCGGCAGCGTCACGATCTGCATGTTCACTTTGTGCAGGCGGTCGACGAACGGCAGGATCATGGTGAAGCCCGGCCCGCGGATGCCCTCCCGCAGCCGGCCGAAGCGGAAGACCAGGCCCCGCTCGTACTGCCGCACCACGCGTGCGGCCACACCCGAGTACACCGCGACTCCCGCGGCCGCCGCGAGTCCCGCTGTCAGCAGTTCCTGGAGCATGACGGCCTCCTGCGAGGCGCCGGCCGATGTCCACGGGGCACCCCGTATCTACGGTATGCCCTACAACCAGGCCGCGAATTCCAGCAGCAGCTCCGCGTCCCGGCGCCGACCCGCGGCCAGTGCCCGGTTGCCGGACTCCACCGCGCGGAACAGCGTCCAGCCGCGCAGCCGCTCCCGGTCCACCTCCAGGGAATCGGCCAGCTTGTTCACCCGGCGCCGGGCCCCCGCCGCCCCCGCCGAGGAGGCGACCTGGTCCTCCAGCCGGTCCCGGACCAGCCGCGCCAGGTCGTACGCGCGGTCCCCGATCAGCGGATCGGGCCCCACGGCGAGCCACGGCGCCCGCTCGCCCGCCAGCACCTTGCCCTGCCGGAAGTTCCCGTGCAGCAGCAGTTCCTCGCCCGGCAGCGCCGTCAGCTCCTCGCGGACCGCGAGCGCCGCCGATGCCAGCGCCGCGATCTCCGGCGGGGCCTTGCGCAGCACCTCCGCCTGCTGCCCGGTGCGCTGCGCCACCGTCTCGAACGGATGCCCGGCCGGCGGGGCCACCCACAGCCTGCGCAGCGTTCCGCACGCCTCCAGCAGGGCCTTCGCCTCCGGGAGCGAGCGCAGCGAAACCTCCGGGTGGAGCCGCTCCAGGAGCAGCGCCCCGTCCTCCTCGTGGTGGCGGGTGTCGAGGACCCGTACGGACCCGAAACCGCCCCAGTGAGCCAGCGCCGCCAGCTCCCGGTCGGGCCGGGCCTGCGGGGGAGTCAGTTTCAGCGCGGCCGGGGTGCCGTCGGCGTAGTGGACGAGGAGGACCAGACTGCTCCGCCCGCCGGGGGCCTGCACCCGCTGGGCCCGTACCCCACGCCGTGCCAGCGCCTCCTCGGCGAGGCGGGGCAACTGCCCCAGCCAGTCCGCGTTCTGCGCCGATTCCGGCGTCTCGCCGAGCGCCCGTACAAGCCGCTGCGGCGGTTCGAAAGCCATGCGTGCGTGATCCCTTTCAGCTGGTCCGGGCTCGTTCTCCGCGTTCCGTGAGCCCAGGGAAGGCTACGCCGACCCCGCGCCAGCGTGCCGCGCGCACGGCCGCGGCGCTCAGCGCGTCCGCCGCCTCGCGGCGCAGCCGGCCGTCCGCGGCCCGCACGAGATCGGAGTAGGCGCCCGCCACCCGGTCCTCGATCTCGGCGGCCAGCCGTTCGGCGTCGGCCGGGGCGCGCACCTCGAACGGCAGCGCGTACGCCGCCTCGGCGGGCCTCGGCGAGCCGCCCAGCTCGCGTACGGTCCGGGCGAGCGCGTCCCGGCGGGCGAGGTGGCCGCCGTACGCCTCGCGGGCTTCGGCGGCGCGGGCGGCGGCGGTCCGGGCGCCGATGACCCCGTAGCCGTAGGCGGCCGCGTGCTCGGCGGCGAGCGCGGCCTGAGCCGCCTCCAGGGCGCGGCTCGCGGAGGAGGGTTCGGCGGTCACGGCTTGTCTCCCTGGGGCGAGGTCAGCAGGTAGGCGTGTACGGCGCCGCAGGCGGCCACCGACGCCAGCAGCCGGGCCAGCTCCCCGGGCGCCCCGGCCAGGGTGACGGTCCGCGCCTCGGCGAGGCTCCGCTCGGCGTCCGCGAGAGCGGTCAGGGCCTCTTCGGGCTTGGGCGGCACGGGATCGGCGCTCACCACGGGGGCCCCGGCCGCGGCGGCCGAGGACGACGCGGACGGCGATGCTCCGCTCGGGCTCCTGGAGGTCGCGGGGCCCGGCGAGGCCAGCGCCCCGACGTGCGCGGCGACCGAGGAGCGCAGCGGAGCGAGGCGCGCGGCCAGGGCCGGATGGGCGGCGGCGGTGGCGTCGTAACGTTCCAGCAACCGTTCGCTCTCCCGAACGGCGCTCTCGCGCATCCGCCGTTCGAGTGGAACCGCGGTGTCGGCGGCCGGCGAGCCGGACCCGTCGGAACACCCGGTGAGCAGCGCGGCGCCGGCCACGCCGGCGGCGCCGGCGAGCAGGCTCCTGCGAGAGGGCCGCGAAGGCGGAGTCCAGGGCACGGCGACGTCCTCGAAGGTGGTGACGGAGCAGGGTGTGATCACCGTACCCGGGGCCCCGTCCCCACGGCGGACGGCAACACCCTCCGCGACCGGATACCCTTTGACCTGACACGCGACGTAAACCACAACAGCACACGCGGCCGAGGAGTCACCCGGATGAGCACCACCCAGAGCGACAGGCTGCGCGCATTGCTGGAGCCGCTCGTCGCCGCCAAGGGCCTGGACCTCGAAGACGTCGAGATGTCCAAGGCCGGCAAGCGCCGGATGCTGCGCATCATCGTGGACTCCGACGAGGGCGTGGAACTGGACGCGTGTGCCGAGCTGAGCCGCGAGGTCTCCGACGAGCTCGACGAATCCGACGTGATGGGCGAGGACGAGTACGTCCTCGAAGTGAGCTCGCCGGGCGCCGACCGTCCGCTGACCGAGCACCGTCACTACGTACGGGCGATCGACCGCCTCGTGAAGTTCCAGCTCGCGGAGGGCGGGGAACTGATCGCCCGCATCCTCGACGTGGACGACGAGGGCATGGACCTTGAGGTTCCGGGCGTGAAGGGCCGCAAGGCCACCGCCCGCCGCATTGCTTTCACCGACATCGCCAAGGCGCGGGTCGAGATCGAGTTCAACCGCAAGGACAAGAAGGAAGAGGAGGCGTAGCCGTGGACATCGACATGAGTGCCCTGCGGGGTCTGGTCCGGGAGAAGGAGATCTCCTTCGACCTGCTCGTCGAGGCGATCGAGTCGGCCCTCCTCATCGCGTACCACCGCACCGAGGGCAGCTTCCGGCGCGCACGCGTGGTACTGGACCGCACCAACGGTCACGTCGTCGTCTGGGCGACGGAGGACCCGCGGGACCTGGAGGAGGGGCAGGAGGCCAAGGAGTTCGACGACACCCCGTCGGACTTCGGCCGGATCGCCGCGACGACCGCCAAGCAGGTGATCCTGCAGCGTCTGCGCGACGCCGAGGACGACCTCACCTTCGGCGAGTTCGCCGGCCGTGAGGGCGACGTCATCACCGGTGTCGTCCAGCAGGGCAAGGACCCCAAGAACGTCCTCGTCGACATCGGCAAGCTGGAGGCCATCCTGCCGGTGCAGGAGCAGGTTCCCGGCGAGGAGTACACGCACGGCCTGCGCATCAAGGCGTACGTCGTACGGGTGGCGAAGGGCGTCCGCGGTCCGTCCGTGACCCTCTCGCGCACCCACCCCAACCTGGTGAAGAAGCTCTTCGCGCTGGAGGTCCCGGAGATCGCGGACGGCAGCGTCGAGATCTCGGCGATCGCCCGCGAGGCGGGCCACCGCACCAAGATCGCCGTACGGTCCACCCGCTCGGGCCTCAACCCCAAGGGCGCCTGCATCGGCCCGATGGGCGCCCGCGTGCGCAATGTCATGGCCGAGCTGCACGGCGAGAAGATCGACATCGTCGACTGGTCGGACGACCCGGCGGAGATGGTCGCGAACGCGCTGTCACCCGCCCGGGTGAGCAAGGTCGAGGTCGTCGACTGGGACTCGCGCTCCGCCCGGGTGACCGTGCCCGACTACCAGCTGTCGCTGGCCATCGGCAAGGAGGGCCAGAACGCCCGCCTCGCCGCGCGGCTCACCGGCTGGCGCATCGACATCCGCCCCGACACCGAGGCGTCCCCGGACGCCGACCGGGACCGGGGCGGGGAATAAATCCGGTACCGGTCGGAGCTGTCCGGCCGGTAGACAGGATCAAGACAGCAGATCTCGACAACATCCGTTCGATTTTTCGCCCGAAGGGGTGAGGTCGGTGCGGGGAGGTAGACTTAGGCGTGTCTGGCCGGACGCAAGCCCGCGCATGCCCCGAACGCACCTGTGTGGGGTGTCGGGAGCGAGCGGCCAAGAGCGATCTGCTGCGCATCGTGGCGATCGGGGACGAATGCGTCCCCGATCCAAGCGGTACGCTGCCCGGCCGGGGCGCCTATGTGCACCCTGCCGTGGTCTGTCTGGACAAGGCGGTCCGTCGCAGAGCGTTCCCCCGGGCCCTTCGGTCCCCGGGAGCACTCGACACGACCGGACTGAGCAAAGCCGTGGCCGTCGTGGCCGAGGCGACACCGTAAGAAGTAGTACGGCACGGATACCCCGTGCGGTCAGGTACCTCGCGAGTTGGAAGTAGGTCGAGATTGCGATGAGCACTCGATGAGTACGCGATGAGTACGCCCATGAAGTAGCGACGGTCCGGCGTAACCCGGACCTAAAAGGAGCGAAGTGGCTAAGGTCCGGGTATACGAACTCGCCAAGGAGTTCGGAGTTGAGAGCAAGGTCGTCATGGCCAAGCTCCAGGAACTCGGTGAGTTCGTCCGTTCGGCGTCCTCGACGATCGAGGCGCCGGTTGTACGCAAGTTGACTGACGCACTGCAGGGGCCCGGCGGCAACGCCGGCAAGTCCGCTGCGAAGCCGGGCGCGCCCCGCAAGGCCGCGCCCGCCAAGCCCGGGGCTCCCACCCCGGGTGCCGTTGCACGTCCCGCTGCGCCGAAGCCCGGCGCACCGGCCCCCAAGCCGGCCGCTGCCGAGGCTCCGGCCGCGGCCGCCCCGGTGACCCCGGCCGCCTCCGGCCCGCGTCCCGGCCCGAAGGCCCCGGCCGCCCCGAAGCCCGCTCCGGCGGCGCCCGTGGCGACCGAGTTCTCCGCGCCTCCGGCGGCCCCGGCCGCCCCGGCGCGCACCGAGCGTCCCGCCGGTCCCGGCGCGACCCCCGGCCCGCGTCCGGCGCAGCAGCGCCCCGCGGCCCAGGGCGGCCAGGCCGGCGCCCGTCCCGGCGCCCCGCGCCCGGCCGGCACCGCCCCCGGTCAGGGACAGCGTCCCGCCGGTCCCGGCTCCCAGGCCCCGCGTCCGCAGGGCGCCCGTCCGGCCGGTCCCCGTCCGGGCAACAACCCGTTCACCTCTGGTGGCTCCACCGGCATGGCGCGCCCGCAGGCGCCCCGTCCGGCCGGCGCTCCCCGTCCCGGTGCCCCCGGCGCCGGCGGCGGCCAGGGTGCTCCCCGCCCGCAGGGTGGTCCCGGTGGCGCTCCGCGTCCGCAGGGTCCCGGTGCGGGTCGTCCGACCCCGGGCGGCATGCCCCGTCCGCAGGGCGGCGCCCCGCGTCCCGGTGGTGCTCCCGGCGGTAACCGTCCGAACCCGGGCATGATGCCGCAGCGTCCCGCTGCCGGTGGTCCCGGTCCCCGTCCCGGCGGCGGCCCCGGTGGCCGTGGTCCCGGTGCCGGTGGCGCGCGTCCCGGTGGCGGCGCCGGTCGTCCCGGTGGCGGCGGCTTCGCCGGCCGTCCGGCCGGTCCCGGCTCGCGTCCCGCGGGCGGCGGCGGCTTCGGCGGCCCGCGTCCCGGTGGCGGCGGCTTCGGCGGCGGCCCGGCCGGTGCCGGTGGCGGCGGTCGTCCCGGCTTCGGTGGCCGTCCCGGCGGTCCCGGTGCCCGTGGTGGCACGCAGGGTGCCTTCGGCCGTCCCGGCGGGCCCGCCCGTCGCGGTCGCAAGTCGAAGCGTCAGAGGCGCCAGGAGTACGAGGCCATGCAGGCCCCGTCGGTCGGCGGCGTGATGCTGCCCCGCGGCAACGGCGAGACCGTTCGCCTGTCGCGCGGTGCTTCCCTCACCGACTTCGCGGAGAAGATCAACGCCAACCCGGCGTCGCTGGTCGCGGTCATGATGAACCTCGGCGAGATGGTCACTGCCACGCAGTCCGTCTCCGACGAGACCCTCGAAATGCTGGCCGGCGAGATGAACTACCAGGTTCAGATCGTCAGCCCGGAGGAAGAGGACCGCGAGCTCCTCGAAGGCTTCGACATCGAGTTCGGCGAGGACGAGGGCGGCGAGGAATTCCTCATGCCGCGTCCGCCGGTCGTCACCGTCATGGGTCACGTCGACCACGGCAAGACCCGACTGCTCGACGCCATCCGCAAGACGAACGTCGTTGCGGGCGAGGCCGGCGGCATCACCCAGCACATCGGTGCCTACCAGGTGGGCACCAACGTCAACGGTGAAGACCGCAAGATCACCTTCATCGACACCCCCGGTCACGAGGCGTTCACCGCCATGCGTGCCCGTGGTGCCAAGTCGACCGACATCGCGATCCTCGTGGTCGCGGCCAACGACGGCGTCATGCCGCAGACGATCGAGGCGCTGAACCACGCCAAGGCCGCCGGCGTCCCGATCGTCGTCGCGGTCAACAAGATCGACGTAGAGGGTGCCGACCCGGTCAAGGTGCGCGGTCAGCTCACCGAGTTCGGTCTGGTCGCCGAGGAGTACGGCGGCGACACGATGTTCGTCGACATCTCCGCCAAGCAGGGTCTGCACATCGACTCCCTGCTGGAGGCCGTCGTCCTCACCGCCGACGCCTCGCTCGACCTGCGCGCCAACCCCGAGCAGGACGCTCAGGGTATTGCGATCGAGTCCCACCTCGACCGCGGCCGCGGTGCCGTCGCCACCGTCCTCGTCCAGCGCGGTACCCTCCGCGTCGGCGACACGATGGTCGTGGGCGACGCCTACGGCCGAGTGCGCGCCATGCTCGACGACAAGGGCAACAACGTCGAGGAAGCGGGTCCGTCGACCCCCGTCCTGGTCCTGGGTCTCACCAACGTCCCCGGCGCCGGCGACAACTTCCTCGTCGTCGACGAGGACCGCACCGCCCGTCAGATCGCCGAGAAGCGTGCTGCGCGTGAGCGCAACGCCAACTTCGCCAAGCGCGTCCGCCGGGTGTCCCTGGAAGACCTCGACTCGGTCCTCAAGGCCGGTCTGGTCCAGGAACTCAACCTCATCATCAAGGGCGACGCGTCCGGTGCGGTCGAGGCCCTTGAGTCCTCGCTGCTCCAGCTCGACGTCGGCGAAGAGGTCGACATCCGCGTCCTGCACCGCGGTGTGGGTGCGGTCACCGAGTCCGACATCGCCCTGGCGATGGGCTCCGACGCCATCGTCATCGGTTACAACGTCCGTGCGGCCGGCCGTGCCGCGCAGATGGCGGACCGCGAGGGTGTCGACGTCCGCTACTACTCGGTGATCTACCAGGCCATCGAGGAGATCGAGGCGGCCCTCAAGGGTCTGCTCAAGCCGGAGTACGAAGAGGTCGAGCTCGGTACGGCGGAGGTCCGCGAGATCTTCCGCTCGTCCAAGCTGGGCAACATCGCGGGTGTCCTCATCCGCTCCGGCGAGGTCAAGCGCAACACCAAGGCGCGGCTCCTGCGCGATGGCAAGGTCATCGCCGAGAACCTCACCATCTCCGGTCTGCGCCGCTTCAAGGACGACGTCACCGAGATCCGCGAGGGCTTCGAGGGTGGTATCAACCTCGGTTCCTTCAACGACATCAAGATCGACGACGTCATCGCGACGTACGAGATGCGCGAGAAGCCCCGCGCGTAAGCGCGAGGCGGTTCGCACCGTGTCGTAAGCCCGGGGCCGGTCGGCGGAATATCCGTCGATCGGCCCCGGCCGTTGCGTGTACGGTTCTGGTGACCCTGCCGCGCGACGGCCGGCAGGCCACCGAACCCGCACCGGCGGGACATCCGGAACTGAATGTACGTGGGGACTCTGTCCTTCGATCTGCTCCTCGGCGACGTCCACTCGCTGAAGGAGAAACGCTCTGTCGTCCGGCCCATCGTCGCCGAGCTCCAACGCAAGTTCTCCGTGAGCGCGGCCGAAGTGGGCGACCAGGATCTGCACCGCAGGGCCCGTATCGGGGTCGCTCTGGTCAGTGGGGACGCGGGGTTCCTCTCGGACGTACTGGACCGCTGCGAGCGGCTGGTCGCGGCACGTCCGGAAGTGGAGCTGCTGTCGGTGAGACGGCGGCTGCACGGTGATGAAGACTGACTGCAAGACATAAGAAGGAGACGGACCAGTGGCCGACAATGCGCGGGCGAAGAAGCTGGCGGACCTCATCCGGGAGGTGGTGGCCGAGAAGCTGCAGCGTGGTGTCAAGGACCCCCGCCTCGGTACGCACGTGACCATCACGGACACCCGGGTCACCGGCGACCTGCGGGAGGCCACGGTCTTCTACACGGTCTACGGTGACGACGAGGACCGCGCCAGCGCGGCGGCGGGCCTCGAAAGCGCCAAGGGCGTACTGCGCTCCGCGGTCGGCCGGGCGGCGGGCACCAAGTTCACGCCCACCCTGACCTTCGTCGCGGACGCCCTCCCGGAGAACGCCAAGACCATCGAGGACCTCCTCGAAAAGGCTCGGACCTCCGACGCCCAGGTGCGCGAGGTGTCCTCGGGCGCCCAGTACGCCGGCGAAGCCGACCCGTACAAGAAGCCCGGTGAGGACGCCGACGAAGCCGACGAGGACGCAGCCGCGGAATGAGCAGCAACGCAGGGAAGACGCCGGACGGTCTTGTCATTGTCGACAAGCCGTCCGGCTTCACTTCGCACGACGTGGTCGCCAAGATGCGAGGGATCGCCAAGACCCGTCGCGTCGGCCACGCCGGCACGCTCGACCCGATGGCGACGGGCGTCCTCGTCCTGGGCGTCGAGAAGGCCACCAAGCTCCTCGGCCACCTCGCGCTCACCGAGAAGGAATACCTCGGGACGATCCGCCTCGGCCAGGACACCCTGACGGACGACGCGGAGGGTGAGATCATCTCCTCGGCGGACGCCTCCGCGGTGACCCGCGAGGCCGTGGACAAGGGCATCGCCAAGCTGTCCGGCGAGATCATGCAGGTCCCGTCGAAGGTCAGCGCCATCAAGATCAAGGGGGTGCGCTCCTACAAGCGCGCCCGCGACGGCGAGGACTTCGAGATCCCGGCCCGGCCGGTGACCGTCTCTTCGTTCCAGGTGTACGACATGCGGGACGCGGAGGCCGAGGACGGCACCAAGGTCGTCGACCTCGTCGTCTCCGTCGTCTGCTCCAGCGGTACGTACATCCGCGCGCTCGCCCGTGACCTGGGCGCCGACCTCGGCGTCGGCGGACACCTCACCGCGCTGCGGCGCACCCGCGTGGGCCCGTACAAGATCGACCGGGCGCGGACCCTGGACCAGCTCCAGGAGGAGCTGACCGTCATGCCCATCGGCGAGGCGGCGGCCGCGGCCTTCCCGCGCTGGGACCTCGACGCCCGGCGTGCCTCGCTCCTCGGCAACGGCGTACGGATCGACATGCCGGACGCGTACGCCGCGGGGCAGACGGTCGCGGTCTTCGGGCCGGACGGCGTGCTGCTCGGGCTGGTCGAGAACAAGGGCGGCAAGGCGAAGTCGCTGGCCGTCTTCGCCTGATCCGTCATGACGTGGAGCGGCGAGCGCACATCGCCCGCCGCTCACCGCTCCACGACCCCCCTCGGGTAGGTCTCTATCCAGCCCGGCCCCCGTATTCACCCGTCCGGGCAGGCGCGCGGAGTGACTGGAGGGAGTGCAAGGGGGCGCTTTCACCGTCCGCGCTCCTCCCCGCACGGGCGCCGCGCGCCGGAGATGACGGAGAGCGGCACCAGCCAGATGCCGATGCGGGGCCCCGGGCACCGGCATGGCAGTCTTAGACCAGCAAACGGCAACCAGGTACAGGGCCATAAACGGTTCGGGCGAGGAGCGGTCACAGTGCAGCGCTGGCGTGGCTTGGAGGACATCCCCCAGGACTGGGGACGCAGCGTCGTCACCATCGGCTCGTACGACGGTGTGCACCGGGGCCATCAGCTCATCATCGGGCGCGCCGTGGCCAAGGCCCGCGCGCTGGGCGTCCCGTCCGTCGTCGTCACCTTCAGCCCGCACCCGAGCGAGGTCGTGCGCCCCGGCAGCCACCCGCCGATCCTGGCCCCGTACGACCGCCGTGCCGAGCTGATGGCCGGGCTGGGTGTGGACGCGCTGCTGATCCTGCCGTTCACGGCGGAGTTCTCGCAGCTCTCCCCGGCCGACTTCATCGTGAAGGTGCTCGTCGACAAGCTGCACGCGCGGGCCGTCATCGAGGGCCCCAACTTCCGCTTCGGCCACCGGGCCGCCGGGAACGTCGACTTCCTGCGCGAGCTGGGTGCCACGTACGACTACGAGGTCGAGGTCGTGGACCTGGTCGAGCGCGGCGCGGCGGGCGGCGGCGTGCCGTTCTCCTCCACCCTGGCGCGCAGGCTGGTCGCCGAGGGGGACATGGACGGCGCGGCCGAGATCCTGGGCCGGCCGCACCGGGTCGAGGGCGTCGTCGTGCGCGGCGCCCAGCGCGGGCGCGAGCTCGGCTTCCCGACGGCCAACGTCGAGACGCCGCCGCACACCGCGATCCCGGCGGACGGGGTGTACGCGGGCTGGCTCACGGCGGGCGGCGAGCGGATGCCGGCCGCGATCTCGGTCGGCACGAACCTCCAGTTCGACGCCACCGAGCGGACCGTGGAGGCGTACGCGATCGACCGGGTCGGCCTGGACCTGTACGGCCTGCACGTGACGGTGGACTTCCTCGCGTACGTGCGCGGCATGGCCAAGTTCGACTCGCTGGACGGCCTCCTCGAAGCCATCGCGGACGACGTGAAGCGGGCGCGGACGCTGACCGAGACGTACGACGCGGAGCACTGAGCCGAACGCGAAGGGCCCGTACCTCCCCCGGGGAGGTACGGGCCCTTCGCGCTGCCGTCTCCGTCAGCCGAGGCGCGGGTCGCGCGGGGGCTGCTGAGGGGGCTGGGGCTGCTGGGGCGGCTGTTGCTGAGGCTGCCAGGGCTGGCCGGGCTGCGGGTAGGGCTGGGCGTACGGCTGCGGAGGCTGCTGGTACGGGGACGGACCCTGGGGCTGGCCGTACGGCTGGCCCTGCGGCTGCTGCGGAGGCTGCTGGTACGCCTGCGGCTGGGGCTGATGCGGCTGGTGGGGCGGCTGGGGCTGCTGAGGTGCTCCCCAGTGACCTTGGGGAGCCTGCTGGGCGGCGCGGACGAAGTCCTCGGCGACGAGCGCGGAGAGGTTGAAGTACGCCTCCCGGGTCTTGGGCCGCAGCAGGTCGAGGTCGACCTCGGCGCCGGCCGAGAGGTGCTCGTCGAACGGCACCACGACCACGCCCCGGCAGCGGGTCTCGAAGTGCTGCACGATGTCCTCGACCTTGATCATCTTGGCGGTCTCGCGGACCCCGGAGATGACGGTGATCGAGCGGGAGACCAGGTCGGCGTACCCGTGCGCGGAAAGCCAGTCGAGCGTGGTGCTCGCGCTGCTGGCGCCGTCCACCGACGGGGTCGAGATGATGATCAGCTGATCGGCCAGGTCCAGGACGCCGCGCATGGCGGAGTAGAGGAGGCCGGTGCCCGAGTCGGTGAGGATGATCGGGTACTGGCGGCCGAGCGTGTCTATGACACGGCGGTAGTCCTCGTCGTTGAACGTCGTCGAGACGGCCGGGTCGACGTCGTTGGCGATGATCTCCAGGCCCGAGGGGGCCTGGGAGGTGAACCGCCTGATGTCCATGTACGAGTTCAGGTACGGGATCGCCTGGACCAGGTCGCGGATCGTGGCCCCGGTCTCGCGGCGGACGCGGCGGCCGAGGGTGCCCGCGTCGGGGTTCGCGTCGATGGCCAGGATCTTGTCCTGGCGCTCGGTGGCGAGGGTGGCGCCGAGGGCCGTGGTGGTCGTGGTCTTGCCGACGCCGCCCTTGAGGCTGATGACGGCGATGCGGTAGCAGGACATGACCGGGGTGCGGATCAGTTCCAGCTTGCGCAGGCGCTCGGCCTCGGCGGCCTTGCCGCCGAAGCGGAAGCCGGAGCGCTGGGGCTTGGGCTTCTGCTTGCCGCGCAGCAGGCGGTCGGAGGACAGTTCGACGGCGGCGGTGTAGCCGAGGGGTGCGCCGCCGCCGGAGCCGGGACCGGGCTGGTAGCGCGGGTCGTGCGGCTGCGGGCCCGGCTGGGGCCCGGCGGGCCACTGGGCGCCGGTACGGGGGTCGTACTGCGGCTGCTGGTGCGGCGGCTGCTGCTGCTCGGGCTGCGGCGGTACGGGCGCGTGCTGCGCGGGCGGGAAGGCGTAGTCGCCCCCGGCGACGGGCGGTTGGGGCTGCGGCATCGGCTGCGCCGGCGCGGGAGGCGGGGGGAAGCCGTAGCCGTCCTGCGGCGCGGGCGCGGACGCGGTGGGGCCGGAGGCAGGGGGGAAGCCGTAGCCGTCCTGCGGTGCGGGCGCGGGCGCGGTGGGGCCGGAGGCAGGGGGGAAGCCGTACCCCTGCTGGGGCGGCGTCGAGGCCGGGCCCGGGGCGGGCGGGAAGCCGTACCCGTCCTGGGGCGGCGCGCTGGAGGGGAACGCGGGCGGCAGCGCCGGGAGTTCGCCGCCGGGTCCCCCGAAGGGGGCTCCCGCGGACGGGTGAACCGCGTCCGCCGGGCTGACGGGCTTCGGAGCCTCCGGCGCGGGGACGGCGTCGCGGGGCCCGTCCTGCGGCGCCGCGGGCGCGGGCTCGGCGGGCGCGAACGGGAGGGGCACCCCGTCGGGCGGGGTGTCCTGCCGCTGTACGGGGACGGGCAGCTCGGACGGGGCCTTCACGAAGGGCCCGGGTGCGTCCGAGGGCTCGGCGGCGAAGGGCGCCGGGGCCGGCAGCGCGGGCACCTCGGCCGGCGCCGGGAGGGCGGGGGGCGTCACCGGGGCGGCGAAGGGCGCGGGGGGCGGCGGGACGGGTGCCCCGGCCGCGGGAGCGCCGGCGCCGTCGCTCGCCACCGGCGGGGCCGCGAACGGCGCGGGCGGCGCGGGCGGCGGGACGTCGGCCGGAGCCGGGAACGCCGACGGCGGGGGAGCGTCGTCCGCCGCCGTGAAGGGGGCCGGGGCCGGGAACGGCGCGGGCGGGGAGGCGCTGTCGGCCGGGGCCGCGAACGGCGCTGCGTCCTCGGCGGGTGCCGGCGCCGGTGGGGCCGGGGCCGGGGGAGCGTCGTCCGCCGCCGCGAAGGGGGCCGGTGCTGGGAAGGGGGACGGCACGCCCGCGCCGTCCGACGGGGTGCGCGGGGCCGGCGGGGCGATCCGCATCGTCGGGGGCGAGGCCACGTCCGACGGGCGGTGGGGTTCGAAACCGCTGCCCTCGGGGAGCCCCGGTACGGGCGTGGCTGGGGCCGCACCCTGCGTGTACCAGGCCGGCGGGGTGTAGTCGATGGTGAACTCGCCCGTCATCTCGGGCTCCGCGTCGGACTGATCGTCCGTCGGGACGTCCCACGTCCCGCCGCGCCTCTCGTTCCGATCGCCGCTCACTGGTCCTCCTGGTCTGTCGAACACTGGTCCGGCGCCCACCTCGACGCCGCGCCCACGCTCAGCCTAATCGTGCGTGCAGACGCCGGTGTCCGCCCCCGTGGGACGGGCCGCGGGGCCGGGCTCCAGGGGCCGGCGCCGGTGGGCTCGTCCTTCCCGTCCTGCCTACAGGGTGGCCGCCCCCTGAGCAACCGTCACCGGCTCCGGCCGACGGGGCCGGATGCCGCTCAGTCGATGCGGCGGGACGGGCCCAGGAGGCCGGTCTCGGCCTCCGTGCCCTGGGTCATCACGAACTGGCGGTCCCGGGGCGTGCACCACAGGGTGACCCCGTCACCCAGCGTCGGCAGCGAATCCACCGCCGCCCGCGTCAGGTTCATCAGGCGGCCGAGCTGCTCCGCCTCGTCCGGGGACACCCGCTGGACGCCCACCAGCGAGGAGTTCTGCAGCAGCCGCGGGGCCGTCGGGCTCAGGTACGGCAACAGCGTCAGCACCGACTGCCAGGGCCCCGCCACCACGCGCCCGCGCGGCGGCCGCATCCCGCAGTCCCGGATCACCAGCACCGGACTGCCCGCCGACGCGCCCTGCGGGGGCACCCGGCCGACCTCGTGCAGCGTCACGCACTGCTGCCCGCCGCCCGCCGCCTGGGCCAGCCCCGACCACACCTGCCCGCGCCCGGTCTCCACCGCGACCCGCGCTCCCGTGGCCGCCGCGCGCAGGGCGAGCACCTGCGCCGTCCACAGGCCGCCGATCAGCGTCACCTCGTAGGGCGTCGGCCGGTTGATGCCGAGCACCGCCGGGCGCCCCTCGGCGTCCACGCCGATGACCACCCCGTCGTCCCCGACGGGCAGTGCCAGCGCGTCCAGGTCCACCGCCGGGACCGTGTGCCGTTCCCGGCGCGGGCCGATCAGCCCGAAGCCGCCCCTCATCGCGCCCCTCCCAGCGGCAGCGAGGCCAGCAGCCCCGGCACCTGTTCACGGTCGAGCCGGACCAGCCCGGTGCGCACGCCGCGCGCCGTCCGTTCCAGCTCACGGCGGGCCGCCACGAGTTCCTCGTCGCTGCGCCCGGTGACCCGTACGTGGCCCGTCAGCGTCACGCCCTGGCGCTCCGCCGGAGCCATCGTCAGGCTGAAGTTCGTCGCCAGCGCCGGCAGCGAGGTCAGCAGCGCCACGAACTGGGGCAGCGACGCCGCCCCGGAACCGCCGAGCTGCGGCCAGCGGGCTATCCAGTACGTGGTGTGGCGCCGGTCGTCGCAGCGCCAGATCCGCGCCGTCTCTTCCGTCCGCCTGCCGGTGCTCGCCGAGCGGCCCGCCTGCGTGATCGCCATCGGGTTCGCGCACGAGGACGTGGCCAGCGCGCCCGTCAGCTCCTGCTCGGTGAGCACGGTGGCCCGGAAACCGGCCCCGGTCAGCCGGCTCGCCAACTGGTCGGCCGCCCGCACCACACAGCGCTGCGCGCCGGCGAGCCCGCCGCCGCGCGCGGTGACCGCCTCGGGGCACAGCTCCGGGTCCAGCTTGAGCGCGATCCAGGTCAGCCGTACCGCCGGGGTGCCCGTGGCCGACTGGAGCGGCGCGTAGTTGCGGGTGGCCATCGACTGGGCCGGCAGGTGCGGGGCCGGCGCGGGCTGCGTGTGCTGCACCACTTGTGCCGACTCCAGCCGGATGCCGTCGACTTCGAGGATGTCCCGGACGAGCCCCAGGGGCAGCGGCCGCGCACCGCGGTCGGGCCGCAGCGCGGTGGCGTCCATGTCCACCTGGACGACGGCGGTCAGGAACGTCCCGTCGCCGACCATCCCGACGGGCCGCCGGTCGCGGTCGCTGAACGTGAGGGTCCGCAGAGCCGGATCGGCCTCGACGAGCGGTGCCAGCCCCGGCTCGGTACCCGCGGGCACCGCGAACGAGGCGGCCCGGCGCCGGCGCGCGCGCAGTTCGAGGGCGCCGCCGAGCCACTCGGGCAGGGAGCGCTGGTGGCGGCGTACGAGGGCGAGCACCACGAGGGCGAGCGCCAGGACGCCGGCGGGCACCAGCAGCATCGGCTCCACGACCCAGGCCACCAGCAGGGCGGCCACGGCGATCTGGAGCAATACGAGCTGTTGCAATCGGAACGGGCCGAAACGGCCCGGGCTCGACTTCGGATTCGGCGTCACCCCGCCGCGTGCGGATGCGGGTGCACCCGTCTGCGGCTGCGTCGCGGTGGCCATCACGCGCCCACCTCCCCTTTCCGGGGCCGTACCCCGTGAGTGCCGGAGCCGGACGCTGCCCGCCGCATGACCCCGGAATCTCCCCAATCCACCCCAACAAGCCCTGATGCCCCGACGGCCCGTGAATTCGCGCGGTCCGGAAGGCAGGAAGCGGCGGCCTCACCCTACCCGGCCCGAACCCGCCCTCCGTCAAGAGGCATAGTAGGTCCCCGGTCCGACAATCGAGGCCCGGGGACCGTACTCACCGACCGGGCCGTGCGGGGAGAAGCAGGCGGTCATGGCATCACGACGTGATGAACTCAACGCGTACACCTTTGCGAAGCGGCGCACGGTGGCCGCGTTCCTCCAGCCTTCCGCCACGGGCTCCGAGGAAGGCGCGCCGCGGCCGCTGCGCGCGGTCCTGCCCGGGCTGGTGGCGGGGGCGCTCGTGCTCGCCGCGTTCGGTGCCTGGGGGATGTTCAAGCCGCAGGCCCCCAAGGGCTGGGACGAGGCCGGTACGAAGGTCATCGTCGGCAAGCAGTCGACGACCCGGTACGTGGTGCTGACGACGAAGGTGAACGGCAAGGACCAGACCCGGCTGCACCCGGTGCTCAACCTCGCCTCGGCCCGACTCCTGCTGGATCCGCAGAAGTTCAAGGTCATCCAGATCGACGACAAGGTCCTGGACGCGGGCAAGCCGCCGCGCGGGCCCATCATCGGCATCCCGTACGCGCCCGACCGGCTTCCGGCCCCCCAGGACGCGGGCAGGGCCAAGCGGTGGGCGGTCTGCCAGGCGCCGGGCGGCAACGGCAAGACCGTGCAGACCGCCACGTTCGTCCTCGCCGACCGCGAGGCGGGGCTGATGGACGACGCGCGCAAGCTCGGCGACACGCAGATGCTGTACGTGCAGAGCATCGGCGGGGCCAAGGAGCGCTACCTGGTCGACGCCTCGGGGACGAAGTACAAGTTCCCCGAAGGCGGCGCGGACGCGGGCAAGATGACCAACGCGCTGGTCGGCAGCACCGGCGCCACCCCGCAGCAGGTCACCGAGACGTGGCTGGCCACCCTGAACTCCGGTGAGGACCTGGCCTTCCCGCAACTGCCCGTCCCGGCGGGCACGAAGGCCGACGTGCAGGGCCTGACCACCGCCGACAACAAGGTCGGCATGGTGCTGAAGGCGCAGACCGGCTCCGGTGCGCAGCACTACGTCGTGCTGCCCGGGAAGGTCGCCCCGGTCTCCGACTTCGTGGCGTGGCTGCTGATCTCGGCGCCCGCGACCGACGGCCTCAACATGCACGGCAAGCCCCACGAAGTGGACCTCCAGTCCCTCAATCCGGACGCCACGGCGTTCAAGGGCGAGGCCAAGTGGCCGCAGAAGAAGTCCGACCGGATCAACGCCACGGCCGCCGCCGGGGCCGCTGCCCAGGGCGGCGCCCGCGACACCGTCTGCAACGTGCTGCGCTCGGTCGACGGACAGGGCAACCAGACGCTGAGCACGTGGGCCGGCACCGGATTCCCCATCGACATCACCGCCAGTGGCACCAGCGCGTACGTCACGCCGGGCTCGGGACTGCTCTACACGCAGGTCCAGGGCCGGCAGACCACCGCGGGCGGCGCCCTGTTCCTGGTCACCGACACGGGCCTGCGGTACGCGGTGCAGGCCAACGGCGACAGCGACGCCGAGAAGTCGAAGATCGGCGCCCCCGACCAGCAGAACGGCCAGGCGACCGCGGACGGGCGCCCCGAGGCCAGCCAGGCGCAGATCCGCCTCGGCTACGGGACGGTCACCCCGGCCCTGGTGCCCATCGCGTGGTCCGAGTTCCTCTCGAAGGGGCCGCGCCTGGACACCAACTCCGCCCGTCAGCCGCAGGGTTCGTGAGGAAGCCGCCGATGCCCAAGCCGATGCCCAGGTCGAAGCCCGCCTCCCCGTACGCGCGCGGCGCGCTCGTCGCCGCCGCGCTCGCCGCCGCCCTGTCCGGTACGACCGCGGCCGCCGCCGCGGCGGCCCCGTACCCGCAGCCGCCGGCCGCCCCGGCCGCCGCCCCCCTGCACCTGGCGGGCGCCGGCGAGTGCACCTTCCCCATGAAGAAGCAGATCGCCGACCGGCCCTGGGCCCTTCAGCGGCTGCTGCTCGACGCGCTCTGGGCGCGGACCAAGGGCAAGGACAAGAACGGCAAGCCCGTCCGCGTCGCGGTCATCGACACCGGTGTCGACCGGGCGAACCCGCAGCTCAGCGGGGCCATCGACGTGGGCGCCGGCAAGGACTTCATCGACCCCAAGGGCGACGGCACCACCGACACGGTCGGCCACGGCACCAAGGTGGCCGGACTGATCGCGGCCCGCCCGCAGGAGGGCACCGGCTTCGTGGGCCTCGCCCCCGAAGCCGTGATCATCCCGATCCGGCAGAACGACGGGCAGGGCAAGGGCAACGCCCTTTCGCTCGGCCAGGCGATCGACCACGCGGTGTCCAAGGGCGCGCAGGTCATCAACATCTCCCAGGACACCGACGTCCCCCTGACCGCCGACTCCGATCTCGCCAAGGCCGTCCAGCGGGCCGTCGACGCCAAGGTGGTGGTCGTCGCCTCCGCGGGCAACGACGGCATGACCGGCGAAAAGCGCAAGACCTACCCGGCGGCCTTCCCCGACGTCCTCGCCGTGGCCTCCTCGGACCGCAACAACGAGCGGGCCGCGTTCTCCCAGCCCGGCGACTTCATCGGGGTCGCCGCGCCCGGCGTGGACATGGTCTCCACCGTCCCCGGCTTCGGCCAGTGCATCGACAACGGCACCAGCTTCTCGGCGCCGTACGTCGCCGGAGTCGCCGCCCTGCTGCGCGCCGAACACGAGGACTGGACCCCGCAGCAGATCGTCTGGCAGATCCAGGGCACCGCCGAGCGCTCGGTCAACGGCCGTGACGACTACGTCGGATGGGGAGTGGTCGACCCGGTCCGCGCCGTCACCCAGGACCACGAGGTCCCCAAGGCGCCGGTCCCGGACCCCGGCCCGCCGCCGGCGGCCGCGCCCGAGGCGGCGGCGCTGCGGATGACCGAGACGGCGCAGGAGCGGCAGGAGCGGTTCGGCACGTACGCTCTCGGCATCGCGGGCGTGCTGATCGCGGTCATCGCGGGCACGGCGACGGTGGTGCGCGACGCCCGCAAGCGCCGCGGCCGTTTGCAGTGAACCGTCACAGTTCGTCAACGGTAGCGGCCCACCGGTGTTGGGGCTGTCAGATGAACTGGCTAGAGTGACACCAGGCTTCACGAATGTGATCGGGGGATCGCGTGAGGCGGAGGGGATTTCCGGTGGCGCGTGGCTCGAATCCGCGCCCGGAACCTCCCTTCCGCTGCGCAATCCGCCGGTTCTGCCGGCGAATTGAGAAGTGAGGAGCTTCGGATGAGCAATTTCGGACTCGCAGACGATCCGATCGTCCAGGCGAAGAACAAGATCGAGACGACGGCCCGCGCCGTCACCACCCAGTCCCGCGAGCTGGCGGACATCCTCGCCACGGTGAGTGCCGGCTGGACCGGTGTGGGTGCCTCGGGCTTCGTTTCCGCCCAGACGGTCGTCAACGAGGACCACGACGAGATCCGTCGGCTGCTCGGGGTGCTGCACAACGCGGTCGCGCAGACCAAGAACCTCAGCAACGCGCAGGACGACGACGTGCGCGCGGCGTTCAAGACGGTGCAGGCCGGCGCCGGCCAGGGCGGCTCGGGGCTCAACAGCATCTGACCTGCCGCCCAGGTCCCACGGCGTCACGTCGTTCCCACTCAACTCAGCGTGAAGGAGTACCACATGTCCGGTCCCGACGGCGGGCACACCAAGGTCCGGTACGAGAGCGTCCAGGAGATGGCGAACCGCATCCGCGTCGTCTCGAAGAAGATCATGACGGACCTGGAGGAGATGGACCAGGCCCTCAAGGTCGTCACGGACACCTGGGACGGTGAGGCGCACCAGGCGTACGTCACCCTCCAGGGGAAGTACAAGGGCAAGGCCGACCACATGCACAAGCAGCTGGAGCAGGTCGCCACGCTGATCGAGCGCGGCAAGGGCGACTACCGCGCCACCGACGTGAAGGCCTCGCGCCTGTTCACCGAGGCCTACTGAGCCAGGCCGGCCACATGCGAAGAGGGGCGCGCCCGGACCGGGCGCGCCCCTCTTCGCCGTGTACGGGACTCAGCGCGGACCGCGGTCGAGATCGAACTCCCCGTCCCTGGCCCCGAGTACGAACGCCTCCCACTCGGCCGCCGTGTAGCGCAGGACGGTGTCCCGGTCGAGCGAGGACCGCATGGCCACCGCGCCCTCGGGCAGCCGCGCGATCTCGACCCGCTCCTCGTCGGGGCTGGACCCCGGAGGGCCCTCCCACTCCACGCCGCTGATGTCGAGCGCGTACAGCTCGTCCTTTTCCTGCTGAGTGCCCATGTGCGGCCTTTCCCTCGGCGGTGCGGTGCTCCCGCGGTCTTCCCGCCCGATTATCGACGCTCCGCCCGCGGCCGGGGGAGCGTTTCCCGCCGATCACGCGAAAGCGGGGCCCGGTCCACCGGGCCCCGCTTTCGCGTCCGCTCGCCGCGCGCTCCTACTGGTCCGCCAGACGGCCCAGCTGCACCAGGGACGTGCCGCGCTTGCGCGAGGAGAAGTACGCGCGGCCCGGGGGCATCGGCCGGGGCCGCACGTTGCCGATCAGGTCCCCCTCGGAGGGGTCGCCCGACAGGACCACGCCCTGCGCGCCGAGCTCCTTGAAGCGCTGCATGAACGGCTCGTACATCGAACGCGAGGCACCCGCCGAGTTGCGCGCGATGATGAAGCGGACACCCGTGTCCCGGGCGAAGGGCAGGTACTCCACCAGCGGGGCCAGCGGATTGCCCTGGCTGGTCGCCACCAGGTCGTAGTCGTCGATCACGATGAACACGTCCGGGCCCGTCCACCAGCTGCGGTCGCGCAGCTGCTGCGGGGTGACGTCCGACGGCGGCTGGCGCCGGGAGAAGACCCCGCCCAGCGCCTCCATGTGCGTCTGCAGCGAGCTTGCCATCGGCGCGTACTCCAGCAGGTGCTCCTCCGGCAGCGCCCCGAGCAGGCTGCGCCGGTAGTCGCCGACGACGAGGCGGGCCTGGTCCGGGGTGTACCGCTCCGCGATCTGCCGGCAGATCAGCCGCAGCAGGTTCGTCTTGCCGGACTCGCTCTCGCCGAACACCAGGAAGAACGGGTCGCTCTCGAAGTCGACGAACACCGGCTCCAGGTCCGTCTCGTCGATGCCGATCGCCAGCCCGCGGCCGGGCTGGTCCCCGCCCCGGGGCAGCTGCTCCGCGTGCAGCAGCCGCGGCAGCAGCCGTACGCCGGGAGCCGGGGCCCCGGCCCAGTTCTGCTTCACCGACGACACGAACGCGGCCGTGGCCTCCGACAGCTCCTCCGGGTCGTGCGCTCCGTCGACCCGCGGCAGCGCGCCCAGGAAGTGCAGCTTCTCCGCGACCTGGCCGCGGCCCGGCATCCCCGTCGGCACGTTCGCCGCGACCTTGCGGTCGAACTCGGAGTCCATGACGTCGCCGAGGCGCAGCTCCAGCCGGTTCAGCATCTGGTCCTTGAGCGCGGCCCGCACCTCCATGTACCGCGCCGCAGTGATCACCACGTGGATGCCGTAACCCAGACCCCGCGAGGCGATGTCCGTGACCACCGGCTCCAGGCCCTCGTACTCGGTCCGGAAGCCGCCCCAGCCGTCGATGACGAGGAACACGTCGCCCCACGGCTCGCCGGGCAGGTCGCCCGCCGCGCGCCGGCGCCGGTACGTGCCGATCGAGTCGACGTTGTTCGCGCGGAAGAACTCCTCGCGGCGGTTGAGGATGCCCCCGACCTCCGCGACCGTACGCCGCACCCGCTCCGGGTCCAGGCGCGAGGCGATCCCGCCCACGTGCGGCAGCTCGGCGATCGAGGACATGCTGCCGCCGCCGAAGTCCAGCCCGTAGAACTGCACCTCGCGCGGGGTGTGCGTCAGCGCGAACGAGGAGATCAGCGTGCGCATCAGCGTCGACTTGCCCGACTGAGGACCGCCGACCACCATCATGTGGCCCGCCGCACCCGAGAAGTCCCGGTACAGCACCTCGCGCCGCTGCTCGAACGGCTTGTCGATGAGGCCGAGCGGTACGACGAGCCCGCCGGGCCGCGTGTACCCCTCCGCGTGCAGCCCCCGCTCCGCCGAAGGCGCCAGCGCCGGCAGCAGCTGGTCCAGCGGCGGGGCCTGGTCGAGCGGCGGCAGCCACACCTGGTGCGCCGGCACCCCCTGGCCCTCCAGCCGGCCCACGATCACGTCCAGCACCGTGTCAGCGAGGGCGTCGTCCTCCCGCTGCGACTGCGCCGCCAGGTACGCCGGGTCCGGTGCCGCGTACACGACCGGCACCGGCGTCGCCGTGAACAGCGCGGGCCGCCGCTCCACCGGGAACAGCCCGACCGACAGGTCCGGACCGCCCGAGCGGTAGGTGCCCGAGACGTACGCCGCCTTGAAGCGCGTCATCTCGTCCGTGCCGAACTTCAGGTAGCCCGAACCCGGCACCGAGGGCAGGTGGTACGCGTCCGGCACGCCGATCGCGGTCCGCGACTCCGCCGCCGAGAAGGTCCGCAGACCGATCCGGTACGACAGGTACGTGTCCAGCCCGCGCAGCTTGCCCTCCTCCAGGCGCTGCGAGGCCAGCAGCAGGTGCACGCCCAGCGAACGGCCGATGCGGCCGATCTGGATGAACATGTCGATGAAGTCGGGCTTGGCGGTCAGCAGCTCGCTGAACTCGTCGATGACCAGCACCAGCGAGGCCAGCGGCTCCAGCGGGGCGCCCGCCGCGCGCGCCTTCTCGTAGTCGTGGATGTTGGCGTAGTTGCCCGCCGAGCGCAGCAGCTCCTGGCGGCGCTGCAGCTCGCCGCGGATCGAGTCGCCCATGCGGTCGACCAGGGTGAGGTCGTCCGCCAGGTTGGTGATGACCGCGGCCACGTGCGGCATCTGCCCCATGCCCGTGAAGGTCGCGCCGCCCTTGAAGTCCGCGAGGACGAAGTTCAGCGTCTCCGAGGTGTGCGTGACCGCGAGTCCCAGCACCAGCGTGCGCAGCAGCTCCGACTTTCCGGAACCGGTCGCGCCCACGCACAGGCCGTGCGGGCCCATGCCCTCCTGCGCCGCCTCCTTCAGGTCCAGCATGACCGGCGCGCCGTCCTCGCCGACGCCGATCGGCACGCGCAGCCGCTCGCCGGCCGAGCGCGGCCGCCAGGTCCGGGCCACGTCGATCGAGGCCGCGTCGCCCAGGTTCAGCAGGTCCGTGAAGTCCAGGTTGGCCAGCAGCGGTTCGTCGTCGTCCCCGCCGCCCGTGCGCAGCGGCGCCAGCTGGCGCGCGAGCGCCTCCGCCGCCGGCAGCGACAGCGTGTCCGGTACGCCCTCGTACGCGATCCCCGCTCCCGACTCCAGCCGCAGCCGGTGCGGCCGCACCACGACCGACAGCCCGCCGCGCGGCTCGTCCAGCTCGCCCGCGACCACCTCGACGATGGTCACGCCCTGCAGACCCTCGGCCGCGGCGAACGCCGATTCCGGCGGTACCAGACCGCCGCGCGAGTTCGCGTCCAGCACGATGACCAGGTGCGGCTGGTCCAGGACCGGGGACACGTCCCGGCTGAACCGAGGCCGACCCTCCAGCCGGGGCGCCAGCAGCCCTTCCAGCTCGGTCAGGTCATCGCTGAACAGCCGCTTCGTACCGGCCCCGTCGACCTGCCCCGGCACCTGCGTGTGCGGCAGCCACTTCGTCCAGTCCCAGGACGGCACCGCTCCCGGCGCCGCCACCACGGCCACCACCAGGTCCTCGGGGGAGTGCAGCGTCGCCAGCTGCGCCACCAGTGCCCGCGCCGCCCCGCGCGCCGACTCCGGCTCGCCGGACACCGTCACGTGGTAGAACGCCCGCAGCGACACCGCGACCGGCAGCCCGTCCAGCGAGGAGTGCACCTTCAGGAAGCGCTGCATCGCGCCCGCCGTCAGCGGCTCCAGCTCGTCCACCGGCGCCGTGTCCGGCGCCACGAGCGGGGTCGCCAGGCGCTGCGCGCCCAGCCCCAGCCGGGCCTGGCCGAAGTCCTCGTCGCCGACGCGCCGCTCCCACAGCCGCGAACCCTCCGCCACCACCGACCACAACTGCTCGGGCGCCGGGTGCAGGTACAGCTGTGCGTCGCGCTGCGCCCGGGCGGTCCTGCGGACCTGACGGCGGGTCTGCGCGAGGTACTTCAGGTAGTCCCGCCGGACATCGGCCATTTGCCCCTGCGTACCGCGCCGGTGGCGCACCAGCTGGGCCAGGACCATGCCCACCGTGGACACCAGCATCAGCACACCCATGATGCGCATGAAGGGCGCCGCACCCGGCATGAAGAAGAAGACGACCGACGAGCCCATGCCGAGCATCGGCAGGAGCTGCATCAGCATGCCCTCCTGCTGCCCGCGCGGAAGCTCCGGCGGAGCCTCCAGTCTCAGCTCGTCCGAAGGAACTTCGGGCGGCAAGGACCGCGGCGGGCGTTTGACGACGATCTGACTCACCGGAGCATCAATCCCTCGAAAACGGACGGGACGTCGCAACCGGCGCCCCCAAGTCCCGGGCGCGAAGGGGGTCTCCCCTGCGCGACGGTGATCCTACTTGCCGACAGTCACTCATACGCCCGGTAGGGTGGCCCGCGCAGTATGCGCATCCGCGAATCCACGGCGAATCCAAGGCAGCGGTGCATGCACCCGCTTCGCCAACCAGGGGGGTCACACAGGTGAGTACGGCCGCAACGACGGGCTTCTGCAGGGTCACCGTCGTGGCTCCCGACAGCCGCATCGACGTCGCCCTCCCCGAGGACATCGCCGTCGCCGACGTCTACCCGGAGCTGCTGCGCCTCACCGGCCAGACGCAGCCCGTCGGGGCCCCCACCGGCTTCCACCTGGTGCGCCGCGACGGCACCGTGCTCGACGGCGCCCGCACCCTCGCGGCCCAGCAGGTCCTCGACGGCGAGGTGCTGAGCCTGCGCCCGTTCGCCGACTCGCTGCCGCCCGCCGTCTTCGACGACGTCTCCGACGCCGTCGCCTCCGCCGTCGTCCGCGACCGCCACCGCTGGAGCGACGACATGCTGCGCGGCGCGGGCCTGATCGGCGCCGCCCTGCTGCTCGTCCTGCTCGGCTTCGTCCTCTGGTACGCCGACCCGGTCCGCCACGACATGCACGGCCTGCCCGGCATCATCGCCGGCGCCGCGGGCGTGCTCCTGACCGCCGCCGCCGGCGTGCGCGCCCGGGTCTACCGCGACCGCGGCTCCGCCGTCGCCCTCGGCCTCGGCGCCCTCCCGCACCTGCTGATCGCCGGCTCCGGCATCATCGCCGCCGGCGCCGGCGAGGGACCCGGCAAGCTCCAGTTCCTCCTCGGCTGCGTCTGCGTCCTCGTGGCCTCCGTCGCCCTGGTCGCGCTCACGCCCAACGGGGACGCCCCGTTCGTGGCGGCCACCTTCCTCGCCGCCACCGGGACCCTGGCCACCTTCCTCGCCATCGTCACCGGCGCCTCCGCCACCGCGACCGCCGCCGTCTGCGCCCCCGTCGCCATCGGCCTCGTCGCCTTCCTGCCGGGCCTCTCCGCCCGCTTCGCCCGGCTGCCCATCGGCTACGCCGCCCCGCAGAGCGCCGTCGAGGATTACGAGACCCCCGACCGCTACGAGGCCGAGGCGTACGCCGACCCCTCCGGCGGCGAGCAGCACGACCCGGGCGCCCCCCTGGACGCCGAGGCCATCGCCGCCCAGGCCCGCCGCGGCCACGAGATGCTGCTCGGCCTGGTCGGCGGCTGCGCCGCGGTCGCCGTCGGCTCCGCCGCCGTCCTCGGCTTCTCCGACAACACCTGGGGCCGGCTGCTCGCGCTCACCACCGGGCTGGCCATGCTGCTGCGCGCCCGGCTCTTCCGCTACACCTCGCAGGTCGTGTGCACCCTGGTCGCCGGCCTGGCCGCCATCGCCCTGCTGATCCTGGGCCTGGCCCTGCACCCGCCGGCCGACCTGGTCCGCGAGCTCGTCCAGTACCACGACCGCGGCGGCCTGGACCTCCGTACGATCTGGCTCTCGGCGGCCGTCGCCGCCGGCGCGGCCCTCCTCGCGGGAATTGCGCTTGTCATCCCGAGCAAGGGCCTGTCACCCTTCTGGGGACGGCTGCTCGACCTCACCGAGGCGGCAGTACTGCTCAGTCTCGTTCCGCTGGCCCTCGCCGTGCTGGACGTGTACGCCCGGGCCCGCGCTCTCACCAGCTGAGACAGGGGCCGCGCGGCAGCCTGGTACGCTGTGTGACGGCCGTTTGTGTACGCGCCTCCGGAATTCCTCTGGGGGCTGCGCTCAGCGGACCCCGCCTCCCGAGTTACGGAAGATCCCCAGAGAATTCGACCTGGGGCACTCGGTGGCCACGAAGACCTATACGAGGAGTACGCGTGTCGCTCGACGCCGCTACGAAGAAGCAGATCATCGCCGAGTTTGGTGCCAAGGAGGGCGACACCGGCTCCCCCGAGGTCCAGGTCGCGATGCTCTCCAAGCGCATCACGGACCTGACCGAGCACCTCAAGACCCACAAGCACGACCACCACTCCCGTCGTGGTCTGCTGATCCTGGTCGGCCAGCGTCGCCGCCTGCTGCAGTACCTGGCCAAGAAGGACATCCAGCGCTTCCGCGCGCTGGTCGAGCGCCTCGGCATCCGCCGCGGTGCGGCCGGCGTCAAGTAAAGACGCTGTGAAGGGAGCGGTTCCCACACCTCGGGGGCCGCTCCCTTTGCTGTACGTGCGCTCGCTCTGCGTGCGGGACGTACCGGACGCTTTGTAGTCTGGACGCAACGTGCGCGGCGAACCACGTGCACAACTGAAGAGGAGGAGCGCCCTCCCAGGCCGCCGGTCCTCGGTAGTGGTACCCGGAGAGCCCCACGGGCACCGAACCGGGTACTTCGATCGAAGACCGGCCCGCACGCAAGGAGCGCTTCTCCGCACCGTCCGCAGCCACACGGGCAGCGGACGGAGACGACGAAAATGGAGAAAACGCTAGTGGAGAACGAGACCCACTACGCCGAGGCCGTCATTGACAACGGTTCCTTCGGCACCCGCACCATCCGCTTCGAGACGGGCCGTCTGGCCCGCCAGGCCGCCGGCTCCGCCGTTGCCTACCTGGACGACGACACGATGGTGCTTTCCGCCACCACCGCGTCGAAGAAGCCCAAGGACCAGCTCGACTTCTTCCCCCTGACGGTGGACGTCGAGGAGCGCCAGTACGCGGCCGGCAAGATCCCCGGATCCTTCTTCCGCCGCGAGGGCCGCCCCTCCGAGGACGCGATCCTCACCTGCCGTCTGATCGACCGCCCGCTGCGCCCGTCCTTCAAGAAGGGCCTGCGCAACGAGATCCAGGTCGTCGCCACCGTCATGGCGCTCAACCCGGACCACCTGTACGACGTCATCGCGATCAACGCCGCGTCCGCGTCCACGCAGCTGGCCGGCCTGCCCTTCTCCGGCCCGATCGGCGGCGTCCGCGTCGCGCTGATCCGCGGCCAGTGGGTGGCCTTCCCGACGCACACCGAGCTTGAGGACGCCGTCTTCGACATGGTCGTCGCGGGCCGCGTCCTGGAGGACGGCGACGTCGCGATCATGATGGTCGAGGCCGAGGCCACCGAGAAGACCATCGCCCTGGTCAAGGGCGGCGCCGAGGCGCCGACCGAGGAGATCGTGGCCGCCGGCCTCGACGCCTCGAAGCCCTTCATCAAGGCCCTCTGCAAGGCGCAGGCGGACCTGGCGGCCAAGGCCGCCAAGCCCGAGGGCGAGTTCCCGGTCTTCCTGGACTACCAGGACGACGTGTACGAGGCCCTCGCGGCCGCCGTCAAGGGCGACCTCGCCAAGGCGCTGACCATCGCGGGCAAGCAGGACCGCGAGGCCGAGCTCGACCGCGTCAAGGACATCGCCGCCGAGAAGCTCCTCCCGGCCTTCGAGGGCCGCGAGAAGGAGATCTCCGCCGCCTACCGCAGCCTGACCAAGGCCCTGGTGCGCGAGCGCGTCATCAAGGACAAGGTCCGCATCGACGGCCGCGGGATCACGGACATCCGTACCCTCGCCGCCGAGGTCGAGGCCATCCCGCGCGTGCACGGCTCGGCGCTGTTCGAGCGTGGCGAGACCCAGATCCTGGGCGTCACCACCCTCAACATGCTCCGCATGGAGCAGCAGCTGGACACCCTCTCCCCGGTGACCCGCAAGCGCTACATGCACAACTACAACTTCCCGCCGTACTCCGTCGGTGAGACCGGCCGCGTGGGCTCGCCCAAGCGCCGCGAGATCGGCCACGGCGCGCTCGCCGAGCGCGCCATCGTGCCGGTCCTCCCGACCCGCGAGGAGTTCCCGTACGCGATCCGTCAGGTGTCCGAGGCCCTCGGCTCCAACGGTTCGACGTCCATGGGCTCGGTCTGCGCCTCCACCATGTCGCTGCTGAACGCGGGTGTGCCCCTCAAGGCCCCCGTCGCCGGCATCGCCATGGGTCTGATCTCCCAGGAGATCGACGGCAAGACCCACTACGTCGCCCTCACCGACATCCTCGGTGCGGAGGACGCGTTCGGCGACATGGACTTCAAGGTCGCCGGCACCAAGGAGTTCGTGACCGCGCTCCAGCTGGACACCAAGCTCGACGGCATCCCGGCCTCGGTCCTGGCCGCCGCCCTCAAGCAGGCCCGCGACGCCCGCCTCCACATCCTCGACGTGATGATGGAAGCGATCGACACGCCGGACGCCATGTCCCCGTTCGCCCCGCGGATCATCACGGTCAAGATCCCCGTGGACAAGATCGGTGAGGTCATCGGCCCCAAGGGCAAGATGATCAACCAGATCCAGGAGGACACCGGCGCCGAGATCACGATCGAGGACGACGGCACCATCTACATCGGTGCCTCCGACGGCCCGGCCGCCGAGGCCGCCCGCGCCACGATCAACTCGATCGCCAACCCGACCATGCCGGAGGTCGGCGAGCGCTACCTGGGTACGGTCGTCAAGACCACCACCTTCGGTGCCTTCGTCTCCCTCATGCCCGGCAAGGACGGCCTGCTGCACATCTCGCAGATCCGCAAGCTCGCCGGTGGCAAGCGCGTGGAGAACGTCGAGGACGTGCTCGCGGTCGGCACCAAGGTCCAGGTGGAGATCGCCGAGATCGACCAGCGCGGCAAGCTCTCGCTGGTCCCCGTGATCGACGGCGAGACCGCCGGCGACGATGCTGACAAGGACGACTCCGACAAGTGACGTCGCGTAGTTCCCGTGTGACGGCCCGCCCCTCTTCGGAGGGGCGGGCCGTCGCCCGTACCCAAACCCTCCTCAAGGGCGAGAACGGCATCGGCACCGTCCGGCGCACGGTCCTCCCCGGCGGACTGCGCATCGTCACCGAGACACTGCCCTCGGTCCGCTCCGCCACCTTCGGCATCTGGGCGCACGTGGGCTCCCGGGACGAGACGCCCACGCTCAACGGCGCCACGCACTACCTGGAGCACCTCCTCTTCAAGGGCACGCACAAGCGCAGCGCCCTCGACATCTCCTCCGCGATCGACGCGGTCGGCGGGGAGATGAACGCCTTCACGGCGAAGGAGTACACCTGCTACTACGCGCGGGTGCTCGACACCGACCTGCCGCTGGCGATCGACGTCGTCTGCGACATGCTCACCGGCTCGCTGATCCGCGAGGAGGACGTCGACGCCGAGCGCGGGGTCATCCTCGAAGAGATCGCGATGACCGAGGACGACCCGGGCGACTGCGTGCACGACCTGTTCGCGCAGACCATGTACGGGGACACCCCCCTCGGCCGCCCGGTCCTCGGCACCGTCGACACGATCAACGCCCTCGGCGCCGACCGGATCCGCCGCTTCTACAAGAAGCACTACGATCCCCGCCACCTGGTCGTGGCCGCGGCCGGCAACGTCGACCACAACAAGGTCGTGCGCCAGGTCCGCGCGGCCTTCGAGAAGGCCGGCGCCCTCGGCAACACCGACGCCGAGCCGATCGGCCCGCGCACCGGCAGCAAGCGGATCCGCACCTCCGGCCGCGTCGAGCTGATCGACCGCAAGACCGAACAGGCCCACGTGGTCCTCGGCATGCCGGGCCTCGCCCGGACCGACGAGCGCCGCTGGGCGCTCGGAGTGCTGAACACCGCCCTCGGCGGAGGCATGTCCTCCCGCCTCTTCCAGGAGGTCCGCGAGAAGCGCGGCCTGGCCTACAGCGTGTACTCGTACACCTCGGGCTTCGCCGACACCGGGCTCTTCGGCGTGTACGCGGGCTGCCGCCCCAACCAGGTCCACGACGTACTGCGGATCTGCCGCGGCGAGCTCGACAAGGTCGTCTCCGAGGGGCTCACCGACGAGGAGATCAAGCGGGCCATCGGCCAGCTGTCCGGCTCCACCGTCCTCGGCCTGGAGGACACCGGCGCGATCATGAACCGCATCGGCAAGAGCGAGCTGTGCTGGGGCGACCAGATGTCCGTCGACGACCTGCTGGCCAAGATCGCGTCCGTCACCCCGGACGACGTACGCGCCGTCGCCGCCGACGTACTGGCCCAGCGGCCGTCGCTCGCGGTGATCGGCCCGCTGAAGGAGAAGCAGGCCGCCCGCCTCGGCGAAGCGGTGGCCTGAGACCCTGACACCCCGGGGCCGGGCACAGGCCGCCGCCGGCCGGTGCCCGGCCCGTACGACAGGAAGCGAACAAGCATGAGCAGCAAGCTGCGGGTAGCGGTTCTCGGCGCCCACGGGCGCATCGGCTCCGAAGCGGTCAAGGCCGTCGAGGCCGCCGAGGACATGGAGCTGGTGGCCGCCCTCGGGCGCGGCGACAAACTGGAGACGCTGGCCGAGGCCGGCGCCCAGGTCGCCGTCGAGCTGACCACCCCCGCGTCGGTCATGGGGAACCTCGACTTCCTCATCGGCCACGGCATCCACGCGGTCGTCGGCACCACCGGCTGGAACGAGGAGCGCCTCGCCCGGCTCGACTCCTGGCTGGCCGGGTCCCCGCAGACCGGTGTGCTCATCGCCCCGAACTTCTCCATCGGCGCCGTCCTCACGATGAAGTTCGCCGCCCAGGCGGCCCGCTACTTCGAGTCCGTCGAGGTCGTCGAGCTCCACCACCCCCACAAGGTCGACGCCCCCTCCGGCACCGCCACCCGCACGGCGCAGCTCATCGCGGCCGCCCGCGCAGAGGCGGGCTGCGCCCCGCAGCCCGACGCCACCGCCACCGCCCTCGACGGGGCGCGCGGCGCGAACGTCGACGGGGTCCCGGTGCACGCGATCCGCCTGCGCGGCCTGCTGGCCCACCAGGAGGTGCTCCTCGGCGGCGAGGGCGAGACCCTGACCATCCGTCACGACTCCCTGCACCACAGCAGCTTCATGCCGGGCATCCTGCTCGGCGCGCGCCGCGTCGTGCAGCACCCGGGCCTCACGTTCGGCCTGGAAAACTTCCTCGACCTCGGCTGATGAGCAGGCAGTAGTACCCATGCGCGCGAAGATCACCTACTTCCTCACGGCCGCCGTCCTGGTCGTCTACTTCGTCCTGGCCGGCAGCCGGGGCCTGATGCTGATCCGGCAGGGCACCGCACTGACCGTGGTCTTCGGCGGCGCGGTGCTGATCCTGCCGGTCATCGGCATCTGGTTCCTCTGGAAGAACACGCAGTTCGTGACGAGGGCCAACCAGCTCGCGACCGAGCTGGAGGCCGAGGGCGGGCTGCCCGTCGACGAGCTGGAGCGGGACCAGTACGGCCGGATCCTGCGCGACTCCGCCGACGAGGTCTTCGCACGCCGCAAGGCCGAGACGGAGGACGCGCCGGGGGACTGGCGCAGCTGGTTCCGCCTCGCCGTGGCCTACCACGACGCCCGCGACACGCCGCGGGCCCGCAAGGCCATGCAGCGTGCCATCGCCCTGCACGGCGGCCCGCGCCGCCAGGCCGCCCGCCAAGGCTCGTAGGCCCCGCGGGGAGACCCCGTAGACCCCGGAAGCCCGTACGGGCCGCGTGAGCGGATCCCGTACGGGCTTCCGGGGTCTTGGGGCTTCGGCGTCAGACGGGCACGGCCCGGTACTCCTCGGCCCAGGCCTCGACCGTGTCGGCGGCCCGGTCGAAGGCCTCGCCGCGCGACAGGAAATCGGCGTTGTGGTCGGTCAGCAGCACCGGCAGCTCCGCGCCGCCGCGCCCGGCCGCCGTCAGGGCCTGTCCCTGGACGGTCCGCGGCAGCCCCAGCCAGCGCACCGGCTGCTGGACCGTACGGACCTCGGTGATCTCGTCCCAGGCGATCGAGCGGGTCCGGAAGAACGACACCCGGCGCAGCCCCGAGGGGCTCACCCAGACGCCCGTCCGCAGGATCCGCAGCGCCGAGCCGATCACGCAGAGCGCGGCGACCAGGCAGACGAGGGCGCCGGCCCAGGTGCCCGCGAAGGCGATGATCATCGTGGCGAGCAGCATGAACGCGGCCAGCAGGAGCAGCACGGCGGCGCCGGCCACCCGCCAGGGCCCGGGCCGGTACGGACGGCGCCAGCGGTCGGGATCGGCGTGGGCGAGGACGTCGTCGCCGTCACCGTCTTCGTGCGCGTCCAACGCGCGGTCGGCCGTCAAGAAGGGCAGGGGCACGGCTGTACCTCACTCACATGCACGTTCGGTTGGGCTTGACCGTGAGGCTACCGCCCCTCGGAGGCCCGCGACTGCTGCGACTTGGCGGGCGCCTGGTGGGGCTGCAGCGCCGGCATGCCGAAGAGCAGGGAGCCGACGAGCCCGGCCACCACGGTCAGCCCGACCAGACTACGGGCGGCCATCTGGGCCGTGCCCAGACGCTCGCGCGGCGGCGGAGTGACATTGCTGCGGAAGCGGTCGGCCTCGGCGACGAAGGCGAACGGGACGGGCTCGCTCCGGCGAAACATAGAGCGACTCTCCTCACGGTCGGGCCCGGGGGGCGGCGGTGACGGGTGCGTGTGTCGTGTACTGGGAAAGACGTACGAACCGCCCAATCGGTGCCGGAATTCGGGACATTAACCAAATTTTATGGCTGGGTGTCAGCTGAAGGGGTGACCGATCCGCCGCCCGTGACGGCGGGAGAGCTGCGCGGGGAGCCGCGGGCCGCGCCGTAGAGTGGGCGCGCCCCAAGAGATCGTTCGGAAGGACCCCCGGTGAGCGAGAACCCCGCTTCAGACCTGAAACCCAGCTTCCGCAGTGATGTGACGGTGGAGCTGGTGAAGCACTCCGCCGCCGACTCCGACGTGCTGTGGGCCGCCCGTGTCTCCACGGCCGGCGAGCAGTCGCTCGAAGAGCTCCGGAAGGACCCGGAGCGCTCCAAGGGCCTCATCAACTACCTGATGCGCGACCGCCACGGCAGCCCGTTCGAGCACAACTCGATGACGTTCTTCATCAGCGCCCCGATCTTCGTCTTCCGCGAGTTCATGCGGCACCGCGTCGGCTGGTCGTACAACGAGGAATCGGGCCGCTACAGGGAGCTGGAGCCGGTCTTCTACGTCCCGGACGCCGAGCGCAAGCTGGTCCAGGAGGGCCGCCCGGGCAAGTACGTCTTCGTCGAGGGCACCGCGGCCCAGCAGGAACTGACGGGCCGGGTCATGGAGGACTCGTACCGTCAGGCCTACGAGGCCTACCAGGAGATGCTGGCGGCGGGCGTGGCCCGCGAGGTTGCCCGTTCGGTCCTGCCGGTCGGACTTTTCTCCTCGATGTACGCCACCTGCAACGCGCGCTCGCTCATGCACTTCCTCGGCCTGCGCACGCAGCACGAGCTCGCGACCACCCCGTCCTTCCCGCAGCGGGAGATCGAGATGGTCGGCGAGAAAATGGAGCGGCACTGGGCCTCGCTCATGCCGCTCACGCACGCCGCGTACAACGCCAACGGCAGGGTCGCCCCGTAAGGGACGGTACGACCCGATGGGGACGGATGAGCCCATGGCGTACAGATGTGCGGAGTCAAGTCCGAAGTGTCCGTATTGCCACGTTTCGTAAAGTTCATCTAGGCTGATCAAACGGACCCGGCACTGCTTGAACCCCCGAGCAGGCAGTGCCGGGATCCAACAACCCTCCCGGCCCGTGCCGGGAGCCACACCCTCTTGACGTCCCCCGAGGGGACAACGCGAGCATGGCAGCGAGTAGCGTGTTACCCATGGCTCCGATCTCGACTCCGCAGACCCCCTTCGGGCGGGTCCTCACCGCCATGATCACGCCGTTCACGGCGGATGGCGCACTCGACCTCGACGGCGCGCAGCGGCTCGCCGTCCACCTGGTGGACGCAGGCAACGACGGCCTGATCGTCAGCGGGACCACCGGTGAGTCCCCGACCACCACCGACGCGGAGAAAAACGACCTCGTACGAGCCGTCCTGGAAGCCGTCGGCGACCGGGCCCACGTCGTCGCCGGCATCGGCACCAACGACACCCGTCACACCCTGGAGCTCGCCCGCCAGGCCGAGCGCACCGGCGCCCACGGCCTGCTCGCGGTGACCCCGTACTACAGCAAGCCGCCTCAGGAAGGCCTCTACCGGCACTTCACGGCGATCGCCGACGCCACCGAGCTCCCGGTGATGCTCTACGACATCCCCGGCCGCAGCGGCGTCCCGATCAACACCGAAACGCTGGTGAGGCTCGCCGAGCACCCCCGCATCGTGGCCAACAAGGACGCCAAGGGCGACCTCGGCCGCGCCAGCTGGGCCATCGCCCAGAGCGGACTCGCCTGGTACTCCGGCGACGACATGCTGAACCTGCCGCTGCTGTCCGTCGGCGCCGTCGGCTTCGTCTCCGTGGTCAGTCACGTGGTCACCCCCGAGCTCCGCGCGATGCTCGAAGCCCACCTGGGCGGCGACGTCCAGAAGGCCACCGAGATCCACCAGAAGCTGCTGCCCGTCTTCACCGGCATGTTCCGTACGCAGGGTGTGATCACCACCAAGGGCGCACTGAACCTCCAGGGCCTGCCCGCGGGCCCGCTCCGCCTCCCGCTGGTCGACCTGACGGCCGAAGAGACGGCCCAGCTCAAGCTCGATCTCGCCGCCGGCGGGGTACAGCTCTGACAACAGACTTCACAACTGAATAAGCAAGACGAACACAACAGACGAGTGCAAGTGCACGAATGACATGCGCGCCACGTGCCTTACGACGAGGTACCCGGCGTGTGTGGTGAGGAGATACTTTTGAGCCATCCGCACCCTGAACTCGGCCCGCCGCCGAAGCTGCCGAAGGGCGGCCTCCGGGTCACCCCGCTGGGCGGCCTCGGCGAGATCGGCCGCAACATGACCGTCTTCGAGTTCGACGGCCGCCTGCTGATCGTCGACTGCGGCGTTCTCTTCCCCGAGGAGGAGCAGCCGGGCATCGACCTGATCCTGCCGGACTTCTCGTCCATCCGGGACCGGCTCGACGACGTCGAGGGCATCGTCCTCACGCACGGCCACGAGGACCACATCGGCGCCGTCCCGTACCTCCTCCGGGAGAAGCCGGACATCCCGCTGATCGGCTCCAAGCTGACGCTCGCCCTCATCGAGGCCAAGCTCCAGGAGCACCGCATCCGCCCCTACACCCTTGAGGTGAAGGAAGGCGAGCGCGAGAACCTCGGTCCCTTCGACTGCGAGTTCATCGCGGTCAACCACTCCATCCCGGACGCCCTGGCCGTGGCCATCCGCACCGGCGCGGGCATGGTCGTGTGCACCGGCGACTTCAAGATGGACCAGCTCCCGCTGGACAACCGCCTGACCGACCTGCACGCCTTCGCGCGTCTGAGCGAGGAGGGCATCGACCTCCTCCTCTCCGACTCGACGAACGCCGAGGTCCCGGGCTTCGTCCCGCCGGAGCGCGACATCTCGAACGCCATCCGCGGCGTCTTCGCGAGCGCGCAGAAGCGGATCATCGTGGCCTCGTTCGCGAGCCACGTGCACCGCATCCAGCAGATCCTCGACGCCGCCCACGAGTACGGCCGCCGGGTCGCCTTCGTCGGCCGTTCGATGGTCCGCAACATGGGCATCGCCCGTGACCTGGGCTACCTGCGCGTCCCGGCCGGCCTCGTCGTCGACGTCAAGACGCTCGACGACCTGCCGGACGACGAGGTCGTGCTGGTCTGCACGGGCTCCCAGGGCGAGCCGATGGCGGCCCTGTCCCGCATGGCCAACCGCGATCACCAGATCCGGATCGTCCCCGGCGACACGGTGATCCTGGCGTCGTCCCTGATCCCGGGCAACGAGAACGCGGTCTACCGCGTGATCAACGGCCTGACCCGCTGGGGCGCCAACGTCGTGCACAAGGGCAATGCCAAGGTGCACGTCTCCGGCCACGCCTCCGCCGGCGAGCTGCTGTACTTCTACAACATCTGCAAGCCGCGGAACCTCATGCCGGTCCACGGCGAATGGCGCCACCTGCGCGCCAACGCCGAGCTCGGCGCCATGACGGGCGTTCCGAAGGACCGCATCGTCATCGCCGAGGACGGCGTGGTCGTCGACCTGATCGACGGCAAGGCCCGGATCTCCGGCAAGGTCCAGGCGGGGTACGTGTACGTGGACGGCCTGTCGGTCGGCGACGTCACCGAGTCCTCGCTGAAGGACCGCCGGATCCTCGGCGAAGAGGGCATCATCTCGGTCTACGTCGTGGTGGACAGCACCACCGGCAAGGTCGTCAGCGGCCCGAACATCCAGGCCCGCGGCTCCGGCATCGAGGACTCGGCGTTCGCGTCGGTCCTGCCGAAGATCGAGGAAGCCATCGCCCGCGCCGCCGCCGACGGCGTCGCGGAACCGCACCAGATCCAGCAGCTCATCCGCCGGACCATGGGCAAGTGGGTCTCGGACGGCTACCGCCGCCGCCCGATGATCCTCCCGGTCGTCGTCGAGGTCTGAGCCTCGCCGTAGCGCCGTCACCGGAGCGGGGCAACCGGATTTGCATCCGGGGGCCCCGCTCCAGTACGTTTACGTCTCCACCGCGCACAACACCCGGGCACACACGTGTGCCTGTACGTGCCGTGCGCGAGCGGGTGGGATTCACGACCAGGGAAACCTGATAAAGTCTGATCCTCCCGAAAGGGAAAGACCCTCCAACGGTCACCGAATTCAATTCCACTCCGAAAACGGAGCAGAAAGAATCTGGTAAGGTTGGAACCGCCGGAAAGGGAAAGCGCTAAAGCGAAGAACCTGGAAAGCAAGCGGAACTGACTCTGATAGAGTCGGAAACGCAAGAACGAAGAACGAAAGCCCGGAGGAAAGCCCGAGAGGGTGAGTACAAAGGAAGCGTCCGTTCCTTGAGAACTCAACAGCGTGCCAAAAATCAACGCCAGAAGTTGATACCCCGTCCACTTCGGTGGATGAGGTTCCTTTGAAAAAGACCTGTGAGGTCGCCTTCGGGTGATGCTTGCAGGCAATTACACAGCGAGGACGCAGTGGTCAGTCGGTCATATTCCGACATGATTGACCCGCTCAACGTGTGTGTGCACCGGATTACCGGTAAACATTCATGGAGAGTTTGATCCTGGCTCAGGACGAACGCTGGCGGCGTGCTTAACACATGC